>CAZTGF010000023.1:6114-7765 GCA_964612955.1 uncultured Flavobacterium sp. | reverse complement strand
GCGATTAAGGCCGGGGCCGATGCATTTGTAACGGCGGACCTGAAGTACCACCAGTTTTACGAAGCGGAAGGCAGACTCTTGCTGCTGGACGTGGGCCATTACGAGAGCGAGCGCTTTACAAAAAATAGGATTGTTGAATTTCTTATCGAAAAAATCCCTAATTTTGCAATCATTTTATCCGAGCAGAATACAAATCCCGTTAAGTACTTTTAAATATGGCCACTACCGCAAAAGAAATGAGTGTTGAAGAGAAGTTGAGAGCGTTGTACGATTTACAGTTGATCGATTCCCGCATTGACGAAATCCGCAATGTGCGCGGTGAACTGCCTCTCGAGGTGGAAGATCTCGAAGACGAAGTTGCCGGTTTAAGTACACGACTCGAAAAACTCAAAGGTGAACTTGAAGTTGTGGAAGACAGCATCAAGACCAAAAAATCCACGATTGAGGCCCATAAAGAGGGAATCAAAAAGTACACAAAACAGCAGGAAAGTGTACGCAACAACCGAGAATTCAACGCCCTGAGCAAAGAGATTGAATATCAGGAACTCGAAATTCAGCTCGCCGAGAAGCAAATCAAGGAAATGAAAGCGGCGATCGAGCACAAAAAAGAAGTCATCGCCCAATCGAAGGAAAAATTAGAAACAAAAACGCAGCACCTTAAGCACAAAAAAGCGGAACTCGAAGATATCATGGCCGAAACCGCTAAGGAAGAAACGTTTCTGACCGAAAAATCCAACGAATACCGCGGTCTGATCGAAGAGCGTTTGCTTGCCGCTTACGACCGCATCCGTTCATCGGTGCGCAATGGCCTTGCTGTAGTGTCTATTGAGCGCGGCGCCTCTGCCGGTTCGTTCTTTACGATTCCGCCACAAACGCAGGTAGAAATTGCAGCGCGCAAAAAGATCATCACGGACGAACATTCGGGCCGGATCCTGATCGACAACCTCATGGCTCAGGAAGAGCGCGAGAAAATGGAGCAGCTGTTCGAACAAATCAAATAATTTCAGGTCCCGTTAATCGGGACTTTTTTTATGAAACAACTCCGGTATTTTTTGCTGACCAAAAGCGTAGGCCTGTACATCAACGTGCTCAGTTACCTGTTGCCCATGCGCGCCCAGGCATTGTCCTACAAGCTTTTTTCGAGCCCCAGGGACGGACGTCTGCAACCCGATGCTTTGCCGCCGGTGCTCCAAAATGCAAAACACTCTTATATTGAATCCGCGAACGAACGTTTTCAATGTTACGAGTGGGGAAGTGGCGATCACGTGGTTTTATTGCTTCACGGTTGGGAGAGCAATGCGGGCCGATGGGAATTGCTGCTGCCTTACCTCAATCATTCCTCGGTGCGCGTGATTGCCGTAGACGCCCCTGCACACGGGCTTTCGGGCGGAAAATTCAGTTTGCCCCGATACGCCGAAGTCGTGGATGCGCTTGTCCGGATTCACGCACCTAAAGCCATTGTCGGGCATTCGCTTGGTGGGATTACGGCAGTTTATTTTGCCTATAAGTACGCCTCGGCCCAGTTACAGAAAATCGTTCTTTTGGGCGCGCCCGCAGATTTTACGCCCATCGTAGACAATTACGCAAAATTGCTTCGGCTTGGCATGCGTTCGCGCGAATTGTTCAGCGCTTATTTTAAACAAGAATTTGC
>CAZTGF010000023.1:0-6014 GCA_964612955.1 uncultured Flavobacterium sp. | reverse complement strand
GGCTTGGCATGCGTTCGCGCGAATTGTTCAGCGCTTATTTTAAACAAGAATTTGCGTTTCGGCCAGAGGAGTTTACGGCCCGTGAATTCGCGAAAAAACTCCAGATTCCGGGCATCATCGCCCACGACATATCGGACGATGTCGTACTGCCCGCAGAAGCTCAGAAAATCGCAGAGGTTTGGAAGCATGCCCGATTAATCACAACAAGTGGCTTTGGTCACAGCCTTCACGACGATGCGCTTTATGCCGAGATTGGAAATTTTCTGTTACCCGAGCGCGGATAATTCTAGATGATATTCACTTCGGGCGTAATCTGAATGCCGAAAATTTCCCGCACTTCGCGCTGAATCGCCGCGGCAAGATTCAGGATTTCTTCGCCTGTTGCGCTTCCGTGGTTAACGAGTACAAGCGCCTGTTTTTCGTGAACGCCTGCATCGCCAAAGCGCTTTCCTTTAAAGCCTGCCCGTTCGATGAGCCAGCCCGCCGGAATTTTTACAAGGCCATCGCCCATAGCGTAATGCGGCATATCCGGGAATTTTTCGCGTGCCGATTCAAAAACTGCATCAGGAACCACGGGATTTTTAAAAAAACTGCCGCTATTGCCCAGAACAGCCGGGTCCGGGAGTTTGCGCCTGCGAATGTTAATCACCGCATTGCTGATGTCTGCCGGCGAAGGGGAAGTAATTCCCGCGTTTTCGAGCTCCGCCAGAATATCGCCGTAACCGGTGCGCAGTTTTGGATTTTGCCGGTTTAATTTGAAACGCACGGCGCAGATGGCGTATTTGCCTTTGAGTGTGGTTTTAAAAATACTTTCCCGATAACCGAAAGCGCATTCCTGAGTTGAAAAGTCGCGCATCTCCAGCGTTTCGAGGTTCAGTCCGGTGCACGATTCCATGACGTCCTTGATTTCAACGCCGTACGCGCCTATGTTCTGCATCGGAGCCGTCCCCACATTTCCCGGAATCAGCGACAGATTTTCAAGACCGCCGAACCCTTGATCAAGCGTCCACATGACGAATTCGTGCCAGTTTTCGCCCGCCATCGCTTCGACAATTACCGAATCGCCTTCTTCGGTGATGATTTTCCGGCCTTTGATATTAAGGTGAATGACAAGAGCATCGACCTGTTGAGTAAGTAACAAATTGCTTCCGCCGCCAAGCAGCATGATATTTTCGCCGCGGTTCAATGCGAGCACTTCGCGTAATTGTTCCACTGAAGACACCGAAACAAACCGCCGCGCCCTAACCTCGAGATGAAACGTATTGTAATTTTTGAGCGAAAAATTTTGCTGAGTATCGGGTAAAGTCATTGTAAAGGTCGGTTCAAAAAAGCTACAAATGGAGCGAGTTTTTTAAAGTGCGCTGTTGTTTGTTCGACAAAATCCGGGGCGAGCACTTGCTCATCGGTCAGTTTATGGGTTACTGTAAAACTTTTGAGTTGAAGAAATTCAAGCGCCGGATGGTCTTTGTCGTAACCCTTCGGACTTGTTTTAAGTGTATGCCCTGGAGCGCGGTCTATCTGGTAAACGCCGTCCCAATCGCTGATAATTTGGCGAAGGTCTTCGTGAAAAAACGCGAGTTCGTTTCGCACCTGACGCAATTGTGAAGCATCGGGCCAATACAATCCGGCGGCCAGAAAACTTTTTCCAGGTTCGATATGGACGTAAAAACCAGCGAGATTCTCTTTTTTGTGGCCGGGCGAAATCCAGATCGCCATATTGGTTTTGTATGGCGTTTTGTCCTGGCTGAAACGGATGTCGCGGTTAATGCGGAACGTACAGTCCTTAGGTTCGAGCATTCCGAGTGTAGGATCGATGTGTTCTAGTTCGGAAATGAACGCTGCCGCGAGTTGGAGGTAATTTTGCTTATAGCGGTCGTAGCGCGGCTTTTGGGAGATAAAATACTCGCGGTTGTTGTTGCGCGCCAGGTCCGATAAAAATCCGAGGCTTTGTTTTTCTAACATCACAACTTGCTTTTCAGGTCCTGTTCGCTGATAAAGCCTTCGTGTTGCCACACCAGCGTTCCGTTTTCGTAGAGTTGCAGCGTTGGAATTGAGCCGATTTTTTTTGCTTCGAGCAGCGATTTATGGGCATCGCCGTCTACTTTCACGAGCGTCACTCCGTTGTTTTCGTTTTTAAGTTTTTCGAGAAAAGGCGCCATTTTTTTGCACGGTGCACACCAATCGGCGTAAAAGTCGACAAGTACTTTGGGGCCAGCGGCGGTTAACTGATCAAATTCGGCCTCACTCATTCCGGTCCATGGAGCGTTAGAACCAAAACCTTCGGCCCGGTATTTTACGATACCACCGCGCAGTTCGTATCCCGAGAAACCTGCCTGGGCGAATTGCTTGGCGGCGTCACGGCTGCGCCCTCCGGATTTGCAGTAAAGCAGCACCGGGCGCGACTTGTCGAGTTTTGCAATCTGAGCGCTAAAATCTTCGTCGTAAATATTGATGTTTTTTGCGCCTTCGATGTGGTCGCCCGCGAATTCTTCCGGCGTTCGTACATCCACAAGCTGAGCATCGGGCATTGTGGTTCGGCGTTCTTCAAAAGCTGAGGCGGAGACGGATTCAATTTGGGATTGGCCCTGGCAGGCAAACAGGCTTAGCACAGCCGCCAGAAACAGTAAAAAATGACTTTTCATCGGAGCAGAAAATTAGCGACTAAAGGTACTTAAAAATTACAAATGAAACATTTTATACGACTGCTGTGTAGACTTTACGACGGCTTCGGTACGTTCAGGATGCGTGTCGGAAATAAACAATTGCCCGAAGTCTTCGCGGTTCACAAGCCCGATGATGCGCATGACGCGGTCCTGGTCCAGTTTGTCGAAAATATCGTCGAAGATTAAAATGGGTTTTTCGCCCGAGCGTTTGCGCAGAAATTCAAACTGAGCGAGTTTAAGCGCAATCAAAAACGATTTCTGTTGTCCTTGCGAACCGAATTTTTTAATCGGGTGGCCGTCGATTTCGAACAATAAATCGTCCTTGTGAATTCCGGCCGAACTGTATTGCAGCGCGCGGTCTTTAACAAGATGTTCGTCTAAAAGCGACAATAAATTATTCTGAAACAACTGGCTCTCATAGCGAAGTCCCGGCGTTTCGGCCCCGGCGGAAACATCGGCAAAATACGATTCAAATATGGGCGTGAATTCGGTTAGGAAAGCTTGTCTTTTTTCGAAAATCGGACGTGAAAAAACATCGAGTTGCTCGTTGTAAATCTCTAGGGTTTCGCGTTCAAAGATGCGGTTGGCCGCAAAATATTTCAAAAGGGCGTTGCGCTGTGTAAGCACTTTCTGATATTGGATAAGCTCGTGGAGGTATGTGGCGTCCAGTTGTGAAATCACGCTGTCGATAAACGAGCGCCTCAAATCGCTTCCGGCCGAAATCAAATCGCGGTCTGCGGGCGAAATGATCACAATCGGGATCAAACCCAAATGTTCGGAGAATTTCTGATATGGTTTGCCGTTGCGCCTCAGGATTTTCTTTTGTCCTTTTTTGAGGCTGCATACGATAGATTCCGTTCGGCCCGATTTGTCGAATTCGCCCTCGAGCACGAAAAAATCGGCCCCGTGCTGAATGTTCTGAACAGCGAGCGGATTAAAGTAGCTGCGCCCCACGGCCAAATGATAGACGGCGTCCAGCACATTGGTTTTTCCTTTGCCGTTATTGCCGACAAAACAGTTGATGCGGGCGTCGAGATCAAAGCGTGCCTGCGTGAAATTTTTGTAGTGGAGCAGCGTGATATTCTTTAAAAACATGGATTTACGGGACTAACAACGCCAAAGAGAAGGCCTGCGTTCGGGGCGGCAAATTATTCAAATTTATAGATTTTAGCTTTTAAATCTGAATAAAAATTTTATTTTTGCGGCGCACTAATTTTTGACTAAATGGCAACGTATAACAAAAGAGGTTTTAAAGCTCCCAAACCGAAAGAAGAAAAAGACGATACATTGTTGGAAGACATCAATGTTGACGAAAAGGACAGTACCACCGCAGGCGTTTTTAATTCGCTTGATGCTACGGTAAGCAAATCTGAGGCTTGGATCGAGAAAAACCAGAAAGCGATTTACGGCGTCATTGCTGCAATTGCCATTGGTGCGATCGGGTACGTGTTGTACGACAATTTCGTGGCCGAGCCTAAAGAAGACGAGGCAGCCGATGCGTTGTTCGTCGCCCAGCAGAACTTTCAACTCGCGATTGACGGCATGAAAGCCGATTCGCTTTTTACATTGTCGCTAAACGGGTCTGAAGGGCAATTCGGGTTTGTGGACATTGCAAAAGAATACTCTGGCACCGATGCCGGAAACCTCGCCAATTACTATGCGGGAATCGCTTACCTGAACACCGGAAAATACGACGAAGCCATTGCTGCGCTCGACAAATTCAAATCGGGCGATCAAGTACTTTCTGTGCTCGCAGTAGGAGCAAAGGGCGATGCGTATGCTCAGAAAAAGCAAAACAAAGAGGCGCTTGACCTTTACGTAAAAGCAGCCAAAATGGAGGAAAGTTCATTTACTACGCCTATGTACCTTTTGAAAGCTGGCAAAATGGCGCTGCTTATGAACAACAAGGCCGATGCACTGAAATACTTTACCGAGATCGAGCAGAATTACGACGCCGCTCCGGAGGCTCAGGAAATCGATGCGTTGATCGGATTGGCGCAATAACATGGCCACTGCGAATAAAAACCTGTCGGCTTACGACAAAAACACGATCCCGGATGCGAGTCAGTTCGCGTTCGGGATTGTTGTTTCCAACTGGAACGGATCTATTACCGAAGGGCTGTACAAAGGTGCTTACGAGGCGCTTTTAGATTGCGGTGCGAGGGCCGGAAACATCGAACGGTTTGACGTTCCGGGCAGTTTCGAACTCATTTACGGCGCGGCGCGTTTGGCAAAACTTCAGAAATACGACGCGATTATTACCATCGGTTGCGTGATCAAAGGCGAAACCATGCACTTTGAATTCGTCTGCGAAGGCGTGACTCAGGGAATCAAGGACCTCAATGTAAAAGGCGAAGTTCCCGTTATTTTCTGCGTACTTACCGATAACACCGAGGCGCAGTCATTGGCCCGAAGCGGCGGCAGTCACGGAAATAAAGGAACCGAAGCTGCAATCACGGCAATCCACATGGCCGATTTGCGCAGAAAGTTGGCCGTTTAACCATTTTCAAGGCCCGGTTCCGGGAAAATTTTTTCACAATCCCACACGTGCCAGGCAGCCGGATTGGGCAGATTATCGTACCTTTGAATGTCAGTCAAAAATTGAAATGTCAGGTATCATTCAACTGCTTCCAGATCATGTAGCAAACCAAATCGCCGCCGGAGAAGTGGTGCAAAGGCCTGCATCGGTAGTAAAGGAATTGCTCGAAAATGCAGTCGACGCCGGCGCAACGGACATCAAACTCATCGTAAAGGACGGCGGAAAAACGCTGATTCAGGTTATCGACAATGGCAAAGGCATGCGGCCCGATGATGCGCAGTTGTGCTTTTCGCGTCACGCAACTTCAAAAATCAAACAAGCTGAAGATTTGTTCTCTCTGCGGACCAAAGGGTTCCGGGGCGAAGCACTTGCGGCAATTTCTGCCATTGCGCAGGTGTCGCTCAAAACCCGTGTGGCCGACGAAGACCTGGGGGTGGAACTTGTTGTCGAAGGAAGCAAAATGGGTACGCCTCAACCGGCAGTATTGCCTGTAGGAACCTCGTTTTCGGTCAAGAACTTGTTTTTTAATATTCCGGCCCGTCGCAACTTTTTAAAATCGGACCTTGTTGAGTTTAAACACGTGAGCGATGAATTTCACCGCGTGGCGCTCGCACATCCAAACATTCAGTTTTCGCTTCACCACAACGGGAGCGAATTGTACCATCTTGTGGTAAGTAACCTGCGGCAGCGGCTCGTTAACCTGTTCGGCGGTAAGGCCAATGAAAAGCTCGTGCCCGTACGCGAAACGACAGAAATTGTGCAGATTGAGGGCTACATCGGAAAACCGGAATTCGCCAAAAAGAACCGGGGCG
>CAZTGF010000022.1:30675-36413 GCA_964612955.1 uncultured Flavobacterium sp. | reverse complement strand
ACCGATGAAGCGCCGCTAAGCCGAACCAGATTGTACGGAAGCTGGTCTTTCTGTTGCTTTACACCAAAGGCTTTGGGTTCTTTTTTTACGATAAGCACATTGCGGCCTTCGCTCACAAATCCTTCGAGCAGTTTGAGCGGATATTGCGAAATCCGAAACATCGGTTCTTCCTGAGAAAGCCCGAGCACGGCCGTTGCAAATTTCTGTCGGAGGGAATCGCCCACGACGCCGTTCCAGAGCTGGTCGTCTATGATAATCGTGAGTGTGTTGGGCTGACCGTCCGCGATTTCGGGTTTTTCTTTAAGCTGGCAAGCCCAGAACCACGAAGCGACAAAGCATAAAAAAAGGGCTCTAATCATGGTGAGAATAAAGCCCTAAAAGTAAACATATTTTTTATGAGCCGCTGTTAATCTTGAGTTTCATGCCCGGCTTGAGTTTGTCTCCCTGAATGTCGTTCCAGCGCTTTAAGTCGGCAATGGTAACGCCCGGATATTTCTGTGCGATGCTAAACAGCGAATCGCCTTTCTTCACATAATAATGCTGGTAAGACTTTTTAGCTTCTTCGCTCATTTGCCGTGGCTTCTTCGGCTCTGCGGCGGCAACGGCTTCCGGCTCTGGCTGAACCTCGTTCTGAGCGATGATAAGCTTGTCGCCTACGCGCAACACGTCGCTGCTCATATTGTTAAACTCTCTGAGTTCTTCGACTGAAATATTGTTACGACTTGCAATCAGCGACAGGTTATCTCCTTTAGCCACGGTGTAATACACGGGCTCTGTCGCGATTTCGGGAGCATCGGTCCGATTCTGTTCAGCCGCTTTTACACGAAGGTTTGCACCGGCTGCGATTTTTGTATCCGTAAGGTTGTTCCACGATTTCAGATCCTCGACACTAACCTCGAATCGGGACGCAATTTCAGAAAGATTATCGCCCGACTGAATCGTATAAAACTCAGCGTTCTTATCCACTTTCTTAGGCGCAGGCGCTTTGGCTACGGCCGTCTGGGTTTTCGCAGGTTCAATACCGCGAATCTGCAGCGATTTTCCAACCGGAATCAGATTGCTTTTTAACCTGTTCCAGCTTTTGAGTTGGGCTACCGTAACGCCATGACGCGCGGCAATGCTTCCGAGGTTGTCTCCGCGTCGCACTTTGTAGTAGCGAACCGATGAATTCCCCGAATGGCGCGATGCCACTGCAGTTTGACTTGTGAACGGCTTTTCGCGAAGGCTGTGCTGGTAATCGGCGTAAGCGTAAATTTTATCTTCGTTCGAGGTAAACACCGACATTTTATCCTTAGGAAGTCTGAGGAAATGGCGCTTGTGTTTATAAGCGGGAACTTCGTTGAGTTTGTACGCCGGATTTAAGTGCTGAAGCTCAGCCACCGAAATATCGAGCAAATCCGAAATCTGCTTAAACGAAAGCTGTCGTTTAATCATCACCGTATCGGTTTCGAAATGCTTTACCGCAGCGCGATTCGGCACAATGCCGTGTTCTTTGTGATATTCGTAAATGTACATCGTAGCCAGAAAAGCCGGTACATAGCCTTGGGTTTCCTTTGGAAGGTTGCGGCGGATGTTCCAGTAATTCTGCTGGCCACCGGAACGGCGAATGGCTTTGGCGACATTTCCAGGCCCGGAGTTGTACGATGCGAGAACCAAATCCCAATCGCCAAAAATCTTGTACATATTGGCCATGTACTGGGCCGCGGCTTCGCTGGATTTTAACACGTCGCTGCGTTCATCCACATAAGAATCAATCTGAAGATTGTACTGTTTTCCGGTCTGATACATAAACTGCCACAATCCGGTTGCGCCCATTCGGGAAACGGCTTTCGGGTTAAGTGCAGATTCCACAATAGCCAGGTATTTTACCTCGAGCGGAACGTTGTATCGGGCCAGCGCTTCTTCGAACATCGGAAAATAATATTCAGATATGGCCATGAGGCGCGCATAAGATCGTTTGCGGTTTTTGAGGAATGATTTGATGATATTCTCAAGACCCTGATTGTACTCGATGTTAAACGGCGATTTTGCATCGAGCGCTTTGAGGCGTTGTTTGAGCAACTCCGTTGAAAGTTCGTAATCTACGGATTCGTCAAAGTCGAAGTTTTTAACATCGGAGGACATATCCTCGTAAATGTCAAGGCTTGTAAGTTCTTTAAGCCAAAGACTGTCCACACAGGAAGCCATTTCATCGTACACGAATGTAGCTTTGATAGAATCCAGGAAAGACAATTTGATTTCTGCAATTTCAGGCGTCGGGGCCGAAGCGGTGTCTTGGGCAAAAGCGCCTACTGACAGTAAAGACAACAAAGAAAATGCGGCATTTTTTACATTCATTATTTACGTGTTTAAGTGCGGCTCCGGGGCAGGATTACCGAACAATTCGCGTTATTTTTGAAAAGTAAACAGCCGTTCCGCAAGTGGAAAAACTGATTCACAACTTAGAGATTTTGCAAACATAATAATTGTACCACAAAATCTGGCGGATATATAACTTTAAATTCGGCGATTTATTGCGAATTCAATCAATTTTCTGAGATGGCTGCGATTCCGGGCAAAGTCTTTCCTTCGAGCATCTCGAGCATTGCGCCTCCGCCCGTAGAGACGTAACTCACGTGATCTTCGAGCCCGAATTGCTTTACAGCCGCTACAGAATCTCCACCGCCTACAAGTGAGAATGCGCCGTTTTTAGTGGCTTCGGAAATAAACTCCCCGAGCGCAATCGTGCCTTTTGAAAACGGTTCGAGTTCAAATACGCCAAGCGGGCCGTTCCACAAAATCGTTTTACTTTCGAGCACCACATTTTTTACCGCTTCAAGGGTTTTAGGTCCGGCGTCCAACCCCTGCCAATGCTCGGGAATCTGGTCCACGGGAACAACCTTGGTATCTGCCGTAGCGTCAAAAGCGTCGGCCGCGAGTACATCTACCGGAAGGTGAATCTGTACGTTTTTCTGTTTCGCTTTTTCGAGAATTTCGAGCGCCAGATTCATTTTGTCGTCTTCGCATATTGAATCGCCGATGTTGCCGCCTTGGGCTTTAATAAATGTAAACGTCATTCCGCCCCCGATAATCATGTGGTCGATTTTATCCAGAATGTTCTCGATCACCGTAATTTTGCTCGATACCTTTGCGCCGCCCAAAATCGCTGTCACAGGCCGGTTATTCTCGTGCAGTACGCGGTTGATGCTCTCAATTTCGCGCGCCATCAGGTATCCGAAACATTTTGCGCCCGCGAAAAATTCTGCTACAATGGCCGTGGATGCATGAGCGCGATGGGCCGTCCCAAACGCGTCGTTTACGTAAATGTCGGCAAGGTTGGCCAATTCCTGGGCAAACTCGCGGTCACCGGCTTCCTCCTCTTTGTAAAATCTGAGGTTTTCGAGCAGCAGGATTTCGCCCGGCGCTAAACGATCAGCCGCTTCTTTTACTTCATCGCCTCTCGAATCCGATACAAAAGTGACGGGATGTCCTAAGATCTGGCCTACTTCTGAGGCGATATGTCCGAGCGAAAATTTGTCCTGTTTGCCTTTTGGCCGGCCCAGGTGAGATACGAGAATGGCACTTCCGCCATCGGAAATAATTTTGTCGATCGTGGCTTTTGCGGCTTCGATGCGCGTGGCATCAACAATCTTGAAATCATCGTCCAGAGGTACGTTAAAATCAACGCGAACGAGCGCTTTTTTATCGTTAAAATCGAACTGATCTACGGTTTTCATTTGAGTGTTTTTTGTGTTGGGACTACAAATATATAAATATCTTTGCGCATGCTGTTTTCAGAAATTCTGGGTCATGAAACCCTAAAAAAACAACTTTTACACACGGCGGACAGTGGCCGGATCCCGCACGCTCAGCTTTTTATCGGGCCCGAAGGAAGTGGTACACTGGCCATGGCAATTGCTTATGCGCAGTACGTTATGTGTAAAAATACGGCGGGCGAAAACACCGGGCCAAACGCGGCATGCAACCTAAAGTTTGCGCAACTTCAGCACCCGGATCTTCATTTCATTTATCCGACAGTAACCACCGAAGAAGTAAAATCCAAGCCCAAAAGCATCGACTTTTTGCAGGATTGGCGGGCTTTTCTAATGGAATCGGTTTACGGAAGCCTGTTCGATTGGTACCAGAAACTCGGCGTAAAAAACAAGCAAGGTGAAATCCGTGTGGACGATGCGGCCGAAATGATGAAAACCCTGTCACTCAAATCCTACGAGGGCGGTTACAAATTCATGATTGTGTGGATGGCCGAGAAAATGAACGAAGCTGCATCGAACAAAATTCTGAAAATGCTCGAGGAACCGGAACCTAAAACCGTGTTTATTCTGATTGCTCAGGACGAAGAAGCGCTATTGCAAACGATTCGTTCGAGATGCCAGACGCACTACTTCCCTCCTGTTCCCGAAGCCGTCCTTGCCCAGTGGTTGCAGCAAAACCACGCACAGGACAAACGCGAGGCACTGCGACTCGCACGCCAGGCCAACGGAAACGTAAACAAAGCACTACATTTAGTTCGGGACGACGGAGAAGAAGGGCCGTTTGAACAATGGTTCGTCGACTGGGTGCGCGCAGCTTTTTCTGCAAAAGGCAACGCATCGGCCATTCTGAGTCTCGTAAAATGGAGCGAACACATCGCCGGTCTGGGACGCGAAACGCAAAAGAAATTTTTGTCATTTTGCATGGAAATGTTCCGTCAAGCGCTGCTGCTGAACTACCAGGCCTCGTCCCTTGTGTATTTCGAACCCAAAGTAGACCGGTTTAAACTCGAGAATTTCGCTCCGTTTGTCAACGATAAAAACATAGCCGAAATTTGCGCCGAGCTCTCCGAAGCGATTTACCACATCGAGCGCAACGGAAACGCAAAAATTATCCTCACGGATTTATCGATCAAACTCACCCGACTCATTCATAAAAAATAAACTCATGAACGCTTCTGTACTTATTCTGATTTTTCTGGCCGTGACTTTCATACAATCCGGGGCCGACAAAGTCTCCGACTGGAAAGGAAACGTAGGCTGGCTCAAACAACATTTTGAAAAAACGTTCCTCAAAAACAGCGTTCCGATGGCGTTGTTCGTCGTATTGCTGCTGGAACTTGCCGCCGGAATTTTATGCGTGGCCGGAACCATTCAACTGCTTACCAACAACGGCCGCACTTACGGGTTCTACGGGGCTGTAGTTTCGTGCATTGCGCTGATCATGCTGTTGTTCGGGCAACGCGTGGCCAAAGATTACGACGGGGCGCGCACCATTGCGATTTATTTTGTTCCGGCGGTCATGGCCGTGTACTGGCTCGGATAAGCTTGCATAGCGGCACGGAACCATTTGAGTTCGCTCCATTCCAAACTTTCTTCCTCTGCTTTGATTGTGCTTAGCGGCGTGTCGGCATCGAACTTTTCAAAAAGGTCCGATAAAAACGCGAGGCGCTCTTCGCCGATCAGGCTCGTGATCGATACAGCTTTAAGTTCGATCAATTTTGCGAAATGCCCTGAAATCGTCGACAGCGTAAGTTTGCGACGCACAGCAATTTCGGCGAGCGAAAGCCCTTCGTGATAAAGCTCGAGCGTTTTGAGATAAGTGTTTTGCTTCGGAGTTTTTGTCTTAGGCGTTTCCGCGGCAAGGTCGCATTCCTTTCGCATATCGGCCCGAAGGTTAATCATCGCGTCATCTTCAACGGCATTTTTGTCAAAAGGTGCGTCAGACGCCGCAAGTTCGATCAGGTTTTTGTTGCGGTGTAACTGCTG
>CAZTGF010000022.1:27987-30575 GCA_964612955.1 uncultured Flavobacterium sp. | reverse complement strand
ATTCGCATCGTGAAGTAGCCCAGTCCATTTTTGCCGGAGTTCGCCCCAGTCCACACTCTGAATTAAACTCTGGGCGACAAAATACCGTTTGTCCTGCACGAGCATGTCAGAGAGCTTATCCTCGTCCGTACGTTGTTTTTCAAATTCGAGTACGTGCGGATCGTTTGCGATGCCGTCCGAGGGAACCGGCGAGAGCAAAATAAGCCCTTCTGCGGAACGAAGTCGCGAAAAAGCCACATAGGCTTGTCCTGGCTGAAAAACGCTTCCTACGTCGATCGCTGCTTTCTCAAACGTGAGTCCCTGAGATTTGTGCACGGTAATCGCCCAGGCGAGTTTAATCGGGTAGTGAACATATGTGCCTACGACCTCTTCTTTAATTTCGTGCGTATCGGGATCGACATAGTAGCGAACGTGTTGCCACTCGTAACGTTCCACGCTGATTCGCGTGCCGTCCTCAAACGCAACGATAATTTCCTGTTCGCCCAAAGCGGCCACGACCCCGGTTTTGCCGTTGAAAAAAAGCTTTTCGGCCGATGGATCATTCTTAACGAACATGACCTGCGCACCTTCGCGCAACCGCAATTCTTCTTCGACGGGGCGCACAAATGCCGGGAATTCGCCGTTGACTTCGGGCCGGAATACAAACTCCGGCGTTTCCAAAGCATCGAGCGCCGCCTGATTGATCGCATCGGCTTTTGCATTGTGCGTGGTCAGCGTAACGTAACCCGGATATTTTTTCGTCGAAAAATCGGTGCATACGCGTTCGTTTAGCCACTGAATCTGCGAAGCCGAAATTGCGTTTTGCCGCAGATTGTTCAACAGTTCGATGAACGAGACATCTTTTTGCCGGTAAATGTGCGTGAGTTCGATATAAACAGGCGGCTGGCTTTTAAGTACATGGGCATGAAAAAAGTACCTGCCCTGGTAATACGGTCGCAACATTTCCCATTCGGCGGGTTTTATCACGGGCGGCAATTGCAGCATATCGCCAATGTACAACACCTGAACGCCTCCGAACGGCAACGACTTTCTTCGGACGTACTGGAGCATGAAGTCGATCGCGTCGAGCAAATCCGGGCGCAACATACTTACTTCATCGATTACGAGAAGTTCCAGACTCCGGAGCAACTGTTGTTTCTGCTTATTCGGTTTAAAGTGCCGGCGCAGGCTGTCGCGGGTTTCGACCTTTACGGTATCGGAAAAAATCGCTTTAGTATGGGCGGGAAGAAAAGTGGCAAACGGCAGATGAAAAGCGGAGTGGATCGTGGTTCCTCCTGCATTTAGCGCGGCGATGCCCGTAGGCGCAACGACCATTGTTTTTTTGTGCGTGGTTTTAAGGATTTCGCGCAATAACGTCGTTTTTCCGGTTCCGGCTTTACCGGTCAGAAATACCGGGCGGTTCGTTTGGTTAACAAAGCGAAGAACGTACAAGGCAGCTTGAGACGAAAATTTCATGTGGCGGAGATGTTAAACCGCTAATTTATAGAATTTAGCCTAACAAAAAACTCCCCCGAAGGAGAGTTGAAGATTATTTTTTAGCAGTGGTATCCGCCGGTTTTTTATCGCCTTTTGGCTCATCGCCCGCAGCGTATTGTTCGTTGAGCGCTTTGGTGATGTCTTCTGTGATATCGTACGCCTCCTTGGCGTAAAGTACCGTAGCGGCATCACCGGTTCCAAGAATGTAATCGTACCCTTTATCTTTCCCATAGTCTTGGATGAAACCTTTTACGCTCTTTACGAGTGTATCCATTTCCCCGGCACTTTCTTCCTGCAACTGGCGCATGATAGATTGCTGAGCCATCTGAATACGCTGCTGTCTTTGCTGAAGCGGGCCGCTGTTTTGCTGGGCCCAGATTTGGCCGAGTTGACGCGCTTTTTCTTCGAATGCTTTTGCGTCGTTTTCGAACCGCCTGATTTCTACTTGTAGTTCTTTGCCCATTTCCTCGGCTTTCGACTTGTATTTTGCATCGATATCTTTAGCCTTCGTGTAGTTCTCCATAAGCTTGGACGTGTCTACGTAAGCAGTTTTAAATTCTGTAGTTTCTGTGGGCTTGTCACAGGCCAGTATAGACAATGCAATGGCAAAAATGGCAATAGATTTTTTCATGCGTCGGGTATCGTTTTTAAAATTCGCGTAAAAGTATAAAATTTTAGTTTGTCCGATGCCTTACCAGATAAATTAGAGACGAATACTCGCCCGTGCGCATCGCGAGTAAATTCGACCTAAGGCCTTGCCAGAACGCAGAAACCACACGCATGCTGCCGGTTTTGTATTTTTCCGATAACAAGCTCACGTAAAATGCATCGAACCACATAGGTTTTGTTCCGATGAGTGACAACTCCTGCCCTTCCATGAGTTTGCGTATCGCGGTTCGGGAGAAATGCCACAAATGACGCGGCACATCATAGGCAGCCCAGAAATTTTTGTAGTGCGATGCATCGGCCGATCGGAAATTTGGAACCGCAATTACGATAAGTCCGCCCGGTTTCAAAAGGCGTTTCAAAAGCGATACCTGAGCCGACAGATCAGGAACGTGCTCCAAAACGTGCCACATCGTAATCACGTCGAAACTCGCATCGGGCAACAT
>CAZTGF010000022.1:20262-27887 GCA_964612955.1 uncultured Flavobacterium sp. | reverse complement strand
GATGAAGTTGGTCTGTTTCGGGTTGAGGAATCGTGACGAGCATTTCTAAATCCGGGTTCAGATGCAGGCGAAAATCCTCATTGGTGACCGAATAGTCTTTTGTTTGGAGAAATAACGGCAAATCTTGCGTCGTTTTCACGCGTTTCAGTGTATAATTTATTAGTAATTAGAAAGTTAGCCATTTTGTTTCACGTGAAACAACGCTAGCGGCCCATATAAATCAGCAGCATCGAGATATCGCTCGGGGAAACGCCACTTACACGCGAGGCCTGACTAATCGTAACGGGCTTTATGGCCGAAAGTTTCTGACGCGCTTCAATCGACATCGACTTGACCTTCCCGTAATCGAAATCGGCGGGGATAGCCACATCTTCGAGTCGCGTCAGTTTTTCGGCGTTATTGCGCTCTTTCTCGATATAGCCCGAATACTTAACCTGAATTTCGGCTTGCTCTATCATTTCGCGATCGGGCTTATTCGTTTCGATGTAGTCGCGAACTTTTTCAACGGAAAGAATGTCGTTCAAATCCAATTGCGGACGCGAAAAGATTTTAAACATTTTGTCCGATTGGGTAATCGGCGCGCTTGCTTTAGATTCTAGCAGCGGATTTGCTTCATCGGGCGTAAGACTTGTTTGACGGAAAAAGTTGACGATGTCGTCACTGCCGGTAAATTTCTGTTCCATACGCTTCATTCTTGCATCCGAGGCAAGCCCGATCGCATGAGATTTAGGCGTTAACCGGAAATCGGAGTTGTCTTGTCGCAGTAACGTACGGAATTCGGCGCGAGACGTAAACATCCGGTACGGCTCTTCGGTCCCTTTCGTAATCAGATCGTCGATGAGTACTCCGATGTAAGCTTCGTCTCGCCTGAGCGTAAACGGATCCATTTCCTTTACTTTAAGCGCCGCGTTTATCCCGGCCATGAGCCCTTGGGCAGCCGCTTCTTCGTAACCCGTAGTTCCGTTGATTTGTCCAGCGAAATACAATCCGTCGACTAATTTTGTTTCCAGCGTATGCTTTAACTGTGTGGGCGGGAAATAATCGTACTCAATCGCATAACCGGGCCTGAAAAAGCGAACATTTTCAAAGCCCGCTACACTCCGGAGCGCCTTAAACTGCACTTCTTCCGGCAGCGAGGTAGAAAAACCGTTCACGTACATTTCTACGGTGTCCCAGCCTTCGGGCTCTACGAATATCTGATGTCTATCTTTATCAGCGAAACGGTTAATCTTATCTTCGATCGACGGACAATATCGGGGCCCGAGGCTCTTAATGGCCCCGTTAAACATGGGCGAGCGATCGAATCCTTCGCGCAACAAATCGTGAACCTGTGGCGAAGTGTATGTCATATAACAAGACTTCTGGCGCTCGAGTGGTTTTGTGAGGTCGCTATACGAGAACTTGTGCGGAAGTGAATCCCCGGCTTCTTCATTCATTTTGCTAAAGTTGAGCGAACGCCCGTCTACGCGCGGTGGAGTTCCGGTTTTCATCCGGCCCGCTTCGAAACCAAGCGCAGTCAGATCTTCGGTAATTCCATACGCTGCGGACTCCCCTGCTCTTCCGCCTCCAAACTGCTTCTCTCCGATGTGGATGAGGCCGTTTAGAAAAGTCCCGTTCGTAAGCACTACCGTTTTAGCGCGAATTTCAACCCCGAGCGATGTGCGAACGCCAACAACTGTTCCGGACTCAACGATAAGATCGCGGACCATCTCCTGATAAAAATCGAGGTTCGGCGTTGCTTCAAGCATTAACCGCCATGTTTCTGCAAACCGCATACGATCGCTTTGAACCCGAGGAGACCACATGGCCGGCCCTTTAGACTTGTTCAACATTTTAAACTGGATTGCTGTTTTGTCCGAAACGATCCCAGAGTAACCCCCAAGCGCATCGATCTCGCGGACGATCTGCCCTTTCGCAATACCGCCCATTGCTGGATTACACGACATTTGCGCAATATTCTGAAGACTCATCGTCACGAGTAATGTGCGGCACCCCAGGTTTGCAGCCGCTGCGGCAGCCTCTGATCCTGCGTGTCCGGCGCCGACAACGATGACGTCATATTGTATATCAAACATAATTGTTCCACGTGAAACACACGTGATGTTTTTACTAATTTTACGATTGTTGTTCCACGTGGAACATCGCGATTTTCTGTTCCTCTTTCTCTCTCATAATCGCGGCCTCGGAGTCGGTTTTGTCCTTATAGCCTGCGTAGTGCAAAATGCCGTGGGCCATAACGCGCAACAATTCAATTTCAAACGGCACTCCAAACTCGAGCGCATTTTCGCCGACACGTTCTACGGAGATAAAAATATCGCCGCTTAACTCGTCGCCCATAGAATAGTCGAAACTGATGATGTCGGTATAAGTATCGTGCTTCAGATACTGTTGGTTAATCTCGAGCAAGTACTCGTCGTCGCAGAAAATATAACTGATTTCGCCCTCTTGCTTTCGTTCAGAATCAAGAATGCGCCTGATCCAATCTTCGTATGCGCCCTCGTCCTTTAGCTCGAAATCTGATTCGTAATTAAAACTTATCATTGCCTGAAATATTGTTGAACCTTCTGGTTATAATTGGAGCGCAAAGGTAAGCTTTGTCTGTTTAATATTTCAATGCTGTTTAAATAGTCTCTTACGTTCGGCGGCAAGGTTCCCTGAGGTGCATTGAACTCCTTTTTGTTCGTTTGGGCCTGGCGTTTCTTTTCCTCGCCCTGAGTTTGAGCGGCTTTTTCCAATTTAAGCAATTCGTATTGCAAATTCCGCATTCTTTGAAGCAAATCGTTGCTGAAACCTTTGTTAACTAATTGTTTCTCAATCTGTTTCATCTGATCCAGCGCTTGTTTTCCGTTGCCCGATAGCCCATGACGCCTTAACTCGTTCTCAAGCGCTTCCCTAAGTTGGCGCTGCTCCTTGTAAATCTCCATAATGGCGCGTGCATCTCCTTCTCCATCGCTGCCCTGAGAACCTGATTGATTGCCCTGGGACGATCCGCCTTGTTTATTCCCTTGTCCGGATTTACCTTCCTGGCCCGTCTTTCCGTCTTTGCCGGGTTGCTTTCCCTCACCGGGCTTTTCCCCGGGTTGTTCTCCGGGCTTCTCGCCGGGTTGTTCGCCCGAAGGCATTTCGCCTTTCATCTTTTCGCCTAGCCCTTTTTGTTGTTGAATGATGTCCGGAAGCTGCATATCGCCCTGCCCGGGTTTGGGGGAACCTCCACCCGAAGCCGACATTGACATCTTCATGCTGTTCATGATTTCGCTGAGCATATCGGCCAGTTTATTCGCGGAACTCACCGTATATTGCTGGTGTGAACTTCCCTTGGCAACCTGCGCATCGGCAAATGATTCAAGGGACTTATCCATATTGTAATGTACGTTCCCGATTTCCTTTGTCACCGCATCGCCCAAACGCGGATTGCGCAACGACATCGCAAACAAACTGTCATCCACATGGCGGAAGGTTTGTTTTAAATCCTGTTGTGCTTTCAAGTTTTTGTTGAACGAAGGCGCATTGCGTTTCAAACTGCGGAATTCGCGCATCAAATGTTCCTGAGAAAACGAAAACGCCAGCAAATTGTCGAGAATCTGGCGCAGCATTTTTGCGTCTTCTTCCATTTGCTCCATTTCGCCTCCCGCCATTTCGGCTTGCATTTGGGCGCCCATTTCCTGCATTTTTTTACCGGCATTTTGCTGCTTCGGCTTTGCACCGGGCTTGTTATTTTGTTGGAGCGATTCCTTCGCTTTCTTTAAATCATCGGAGATTTGCTTTTCCTGATTTTCAGTTTTTGGCAAATCCATCGGACTCGGAAGCGAGTTGTTTTCCTTTTGCAAATCCTTTAGCTCCTTGCGCAATTCTTCGAACTTTTCGTTGATCTGCTCCTGCTCTTGCGTCTGGTCTGGCTTATCGCTTTCAGCTAACTTTTCCTGTTGTTTGCCGAGCTTCTGAAACTCTTCCGCGAGTTGTTCGGCTTTCTTTTCAACATAATATTTCTTTGTCAAGGCTACGAGCTGTTCGAGCGATTTTTGCTGGTTTTTAGACTTTTGCTTAAACTCGTCCATTTTGTCGAACAACTCATCTTTGCGGATTTTCTCCTGTAGTTCTTCGAGTTCTTTAAGAAGCTTTTCGTTCTGTTCGGCTTCTTGCATCGCATTTTCGAGCCGTTCTTGAAGCGCTTCTTTCTTTTCGTCCTGCTGTTCTGGATTGAACTTTTCGAGATTTTCCTGCATCTTTTTGGCGAACTCCTTCATCATCGCTTCCTGTTGCTTTTGGCGGTCGAGAAAATCGGCAACTTTCTGTTGGTCTTTGTAGTCGAGATTCTCCTTTTCTTTACCGCTTTGGCGCAACTTGTCGAGTTCGGTCATTTGCTTTGATTGTTCCTTGAGCGATTTTTCAAGGCCTTGAATGCTTTCGTTCTGATCCTGAAGCAATTCCTGTTTTACTTCGTCATCGGTCTGGATTCTGTCCGAAAACACCTGCGATTTACTGCTTTTAAAACCGTTCGGCGCATCGTTGTCAAAAACCTCGAAATAATATTCGTACCTGAGGCCCTGTTCCACGGGAAGCGTAGACGGAAACGCGAACACGAACTGATCGAATACGCCAGCTTTTACGGGCAATGTATAGCGTTTTGCGGCCGATGGATTCTGCTGCGGATAATAAACCACATTGAGTTTAGAAATACCGTAATCGTCTGAAATCTGGCCGAATACGTAATTCTTTTCTGTTTTTAAACTGTCGGGAATTGGATTTACGCGGATCGATGGATGTTCATCCCGGATTACCGATAATTTGTATTGCAGCTTTTCGAAATCTTTTACATTTTGGTTCGATGTAATAACCTGATAGTCAGTGTCATCTCGGACCGACTTTACAAGCGAGAACCGGGCGCCATTTTTTGAAAAATCAGACGCAGCGCCGCCGGATTGCCATCTGACCGCATCTGTAGCATCGGCCTCAATGCGCCAGACCACGCGCGTTCCTTCGGGGATAATCGCATTTCCGGTGCCTTGGACCGTTTGCGCCTGACGGTTCAGATACGCGGGAAACTGAAGCTGCATTTCAAAATTCGAGATGGCCGGCACACGCATAACCTCAAGCACCTGATGCTGCGAACGCACTTCGTTGGCGTGCACAAAAAATCGCACATCAGACATCGGCTTGGCAAATCTGTACTCGAAATTCCCGGAGCCGTCCTGTTGCATAAAATACTGTTCGTTTCCAATCACGATCATCGCGGATTCGGGGCGCACCTTGCCTATCGTGGCAACCCTTAGCGTAAAATCTTCACCCTGTCTCGTGCGCATGGACTCATTCTTAAACGAAAAAGCAAACGGAGCAGGCGGTTCAAAGCGCTCGTTGTGGCGCACGACGCGGTCCAGACTCTGGGCAATAAACGCTTCATTTCCGGACAAATAAAAAAACGCAACAATCAAAACGGGAAGCAAGGCAATGGGCAGGTACTTTTTATTTGCCGAAAAATTAACAGCGCGCGTAAACGGTACCGGACGCAACGCATCGGCCTTTTGTTCAATCGAGGCCAATAACAGTTCGGACCTTCCGGGCTCAGATTCGAGTTGCAGCAGATTTATCAGTTTGTCGCTAACTTCGGGAAAATGCTTACCGATGATATCCGACGCCTGAACATATCCGATGCCGCGTTGCAACTTGAACAGCCTGAACATCGGAAATAAAATAAAACGCGCAAGCAACACCGCTTCCACCCCAACAAACAGCCAAAACAACAGCGTTCGCCAGGTGGGATCGAGCCACAGGAAATATTCAAGCGAAATCGTAAACAGAAAATAAAGCAGTCCGATGCCCAGAAACAGCAAACTGCCGCGAATCAGTTCGTTCGTGTAATATTTGCGTATAAAACTCTCGAGTTTGTCGTAAATGACTGAAATAGCGTCCAAAATAGCCGGAATTTGTATAACCGCTAAAAATACGATTTTTCAATTTACACGAAACGTTAAATTAAACCGCCGCACTCAGCCGCTGCAATGCGTATCTTTGCGTCATCAAAATCACTGTCATGACAAAAGACGTACGCGTAAGATTTGCGCCAAGTCCCACAGGTCCGCTCCATATTGGAGGGGTAAGAACGGCACTCTTCAATTACCTTTTTGCTAAAAAACACGGAGGTACTTTTTATTTGCGCATCGAAGACACGGACCAGAACAGATTTGTACCCGGAGCCGAACAATACATATTTGAGGCGCTCGAATGGCTCGGAATTTCGCCTGATGAAACCGTTGGCAAAAACGAAAAATTCGGGCCGTACAGGCAAAGCGAACGAAAGCCGATGTATCGCAAGTACGCCGAAATGCTTCTCGACTCGGGCCACGCCTATATTGCGTTTGATTCGCCCGAAAGTCTGGACAAAAAGCGTTCAGAGGCTGAACAATCGGGCCGAACGTTTGTTTACAACCACTCCGTGCGCCAACAAATGGACAATTCCCTGGCGCTATCCGGGGCCGAGGTAGCAGAACGCATCGCCAAAGGAGCCGAATACGTGATACGCTTTAAAACGCCGACCGATGAAACGCTGGAACTAAACGACATTATTCGAGGCACGATTAAATTCGACACGAACCTGCTCGACGACAAAGTGCTGTTTAAAAGCGATGGCATGCCTACCTACCACCTGGCGAATATCGTGGACGATCATCTGATGCAAACTTCTCACGTAATCCGGGGCGAAGAATGGCTTCCCTCCTTGCCGCTCCACGTGCTATTGTACCGCGCTTTTGGCTGGGAAGCGCCGCAGTTTGCGCATTTGCCGTTGATTTTAAAACCCGTGGGCAACGGAAAACTCTCCAAACGCGATGGCGATAAAATGGGATTCCCCGTGTTTCCGCTCGAGTGGAAAACAAACGAAGGAACTTCTGCGGGCTATCGCGAGCAAGGTTACTTTCCGGAGGCAGTCGTGAATTTCCTCGCGCTTCTGGGCTGGAACGACGGCACCGAAAAAGAACTGTTTACGCTGGAGGAACTGAGCCAATCTTTTGACCTGAGCCGCGTACACAAAGCCGGCGCTAAGTTCGACCCCGATAAAAACAAATGGTTCAACCACCAGTATCTTCAGCAACAAAGCGACGAATCGCTGGCCATGACCTATTCAAAATTGCTTTCGGAAAAAGAAATTAATGCGCCGTTAGACCGCGTGCAACGCATTGTGTCGATGGTTAAAGAACGCGCGAACTTTGTGTCTGACTTTTGGGAACTTTCCGAATACTTTTTTGTGGAGCCTGAACTGTACGACGAAAAAGCGGCCAAAAACTGGAAAGGCGACGTTCCCGAAATGATGAGCGATTTGTTCATACTTCTCGAAAACGTGGAACCGTTCACGTCTGAAATCATCGAAGCGGAAATAAAGCGCTGGATTGCACAAAACGGCCTGCCGATGGGGAAAGTGATGCAAAACTTCCGTCTAAGCCTCGTAGGTGCTTTAAAAGGCCCTCACCTGTTTGACATTGCCGAAATCCTCGGACGGGACGAAACCGTAAAACGCATTAAACGCGCCATAGCCAATCTGTAAAGCAAAAGCTCCACACAAAACGGAGCTTTTTCTATTTACACGATACGCGGTTGCCTCTCTTGAGAAAACTAATGACCGATGCGCCGTCGTA
>CAZTGF010000022.1:0-20162 GCA_964612955.1 uncultured Flavobacterium sp. | reverse complement strand
TACACGATACGCGGTTGCCTCTCTTGAGAAAACTAATGACCGATGCGCCGTCGTAGCCCGGATCGAATTGGTGCCAAAGCGCCGAACAATCGGGAAAATGGGCCTGAAATACAGGAAGTAAACCCGCGAATTTCTGCATGCTTCGCTCCGACTTTTCATCGGTAAAACGCTTTCTGAAAACCGCATCTTGCGCTGAAAGCACTACAACTTCGTACCTGTCAAACGGAGCCTCGTAACCACCTCTGTAGCGCACGCCCGTAGTTTTTCGTACCAAAAGCTTTTTGTCGTTTTGTTTGGTAAGCAAATCGAATAGGCGGTATTTCTTTCCTTTTTTAACCGGTATAAGTACGCGGTCCTGGATCATCACAGAATCAATAGCCGATAGCGACAACTTATGCGTAAGGCTGTTTTGGACGTACTCCATTTCAGATCGGCGCTCGTTAACCTCGAACGAATGCACTTCAAAAACAGGTTGTTGCTTGGAATAAACCTGAATCTGGGCTTGCACGCCAGCGGTGCATACCAACAAAAAAATAACGTATTTCATCATCGGGACAAATTACAAAAAAACGGACAGCGGGCAATCGATACGATTCTTAAACTATTCTGATTCTAACGGGCTTGTTTTTCGTATTTTCGCTCCAATAGTAACCTAAAATCAACGCCAAATGAGTATTGGAACGATTATCTTTTTAGTTTTTGCGTTTATCATTCTGCTTTCTTCGTTTTTTACGGTAAAGCAGCAAAGCGCAGTCATCATTGAACGCTTCGGTAGATTTGTGAGTGTGCGCAATTCCGGACTTCAACTTAAAATCCCTATTGTGGACCGGATCGCCGGACGCGTAAACCTTCGCATTCAGCAGCTCGACGTGATCATTGAAACCAAAACAAAGGACAACGTGTTTGTGAAAATGAAGGTTTCGGTTCAGTTTAAAGTCATTCAGGATAAGGTCTACGATGCATTTTACAAACTTGAATATCCACACGATCAAATTACGGCCTATGTATTTGACGTGGTTCGGGCCGAAGTTCCAAAACTTAAACTCGACGACGTGTTTGAGCGCAAAGACGACATCGCCGTAGCGGTAAAACGCGAATTGAACGACGCGATGATGACTTACGGTTACGACATTATCAACACACTTGTGACCGATATTGACCCCGATATTCAGGTGAAAAATGCAATGAACCGCATTAACGCTGCAGACCGCGAAAAAACAGCGACGGAATTCGAGGCTGAAAGTTCGCGTATCCGCATCGTGGCTAAAGCAAAAGCAGAAGCAGAAAGCAAGCGCCTTCAGGGCCAAGGTATTGCAGACCAGAGACGCGAAATTGCGCGCGGCCTCGTAGAAAGTGTAGAAGTGCTTAACAACGTGGGGATCAACTCTCAGGAGGCCTCTGCGCTCATCGTGGTTACACAGCATTACGACACGCTCCAGGCGATTGGTGCCGATGCAAATTCGAACCTGATCCTGTTGCCAAATTCCCCTCAGGCGGGCAGCGACATGCTTAACAACATGGTGGCTTCGTTTACGGCGTCGAACCAGGTGGGCGAGGCCATGAAAAAGTTAAACAAAGAACCTAAAAACAAGACAAAACGCAGCGAGCGTCCGGACTCCGAGATGCGCTACGACGACGATCTGTCGGATTTGAATACCGAATTATAACATACAAAAAGAGGCTTCAACAAGCCTCTTTTTTATTTAAACACCCGCTTTAAAACGTATGAAATGGCGAGTCCTTTAATCGGGCCGAAAAAACCCGAAACAATGTCGATCAACACCGAAAACCTGCCTTTACCTTCGCGTTGTTCACTGCGCCAGCTTTGCTGTGTTTGCTGAACATTCTGCATCATGCGCTGGAAGTGAATTTCGCGCTCTACCTGAAGAATTTCAATCTGACGCTCAACGTCCTCCAACGAATTATAATTTGGCTTCATCGGCATCGGGATAAAATATTTGTCGGTACTTTTTAAATACGAATTGCCCGATGATCTGGCGGCGTAACGTATATAAGACCAATGTGAATCCAATGTAAAACGCGCCCACTGAAGCAAATCCTACCCACATTTCGCCCGTTTGCTCCCCTATCGCAAAAGCTGCAGCCATCGAAAGAAACAGCAATACCATCGCAGCGAAAAACGCCGCAATAACATAGCGAATCATCGCCGATGTGGTTTCAACCGAGGTTTTAAACGCCTTTAGCTTGTAGAACTCAAGGCTTGTATCGATATATTTTTGCGCATTTTCCTTAAAGTCGCCCGCATTTTCCCTCAGATTGTCAAGAATCTCCATGGTTTACTTCTTCATTGCGTCTGCTGCGGCTTTAAGCTTGGCGAGTTTTTCTTCAAGCGACCCGATGATGTCCTGGGTTTTTTCATTGACGTTTTCGGTCAGCTCGTCAAACGTGGCTTCGATTTGCTCTTTTGTCGGAATCTTGGATTTTAGCGCATCGCCTACTTCGGAAAATTTTTGCTTCTGCTCTTCAAAGCCGCGTTTTATTTTTCCGCGTGTAACCGATCCCCGATCCTTTGCGTATAAAACTGCGATTCCTGCTCCTATGGCCGCACCTAAAATAAAGGCCAGCCCTGCGTTTGATCTATTAGACATATTCTGTTATTTAAAATTCACTTAAAGATAGAAAAATTCAAATCGATGCACGTGAAAAATGGCGAAAATCAAAATAAACCGTTTTAAGGGATTATTATGTATTGACATGACCAAATACCTCAAGGAAAATTATTTTTAAAACAGAGCGAATTTATAGAAGTCGATTCTAATAGTTAAATAAAATATTTAAACTGATAACTATCGAAAAAAATTATAATTAACAATGGCGCAAAAAAAACAGCTCCAAAAGAAACTGTTTAAATGTAATTATTAATGTTATAGTAATTCGAGAATGGTTTCGTCTTTTTCCTTCTCTTTTAACTGAGCAACCAATTCGGAAACAGCCTGGAGTTTGTTATTGGCTTTTAACAGCTGCAACATTTCTCGTCGAACATAAACCGATTCGCTTCGGAAACTCATCGACACCCATTTGTCAAAAATTTCAGCATCGAGTTTCGCCACATCTATCAGTGACGAATTTTTAGCAAGCCAAATCGAAAACAAAAGCGAACTTTTATTGTTGCTCACGTTCTTTTTAAACGCGTTTTGCACAAGGCTGTAATTTGTCAACGATTTGAGTGCGTTTGCGATATTTGCCTCAATCGGATCGCGGTCCGTTTGAGTTTGAGCCTTGAAGTAACGGTTGATCTCCTTGAGTGAATTGTTAATCGCGTTTTCCTCTTTTTTACCTTGTTCGGCCCACGCATCGCGCAATCCCACGGTTCTGTTGAACACCAACTTTTCGCGGGTCGAATCCTTATCTACAGTAAAATAGCCAACGCGCTGAAACTGAAATTTATCCTCAACTTTTGCCGATGCCAACCCGGGTTCAACAAACGCCTGAACGATTTTAAGTGAATCCGGGTTCAGGAATTCCTTGAAATCACGGTCTTTGTGCGCATCCGGTGCTTCGTCTAAAAACAAACGATCGTAAAGGCGGACTTCTGCCGGCAAAGCAGCATTTTTATCGACCCAATGCAGTGTTGCAGCCACTTTTCGCTGACTCGCTTCGGTTCCGCTTCCACTTAAAGAATCGGGATCATAACGAACAAAAATCGTTTGAATTTCGCCTTTTTCGTCTTTTTCAACCGAATCTGCTTTTACTATATAAGCGTTTTTAAGCCGCACTTCATGTCCGATGGAAAGCCTGAAAAACTTGCCCGTCGCTTGTTCCATGAAATCGTCGCGCTCAATGTAAATTTCGCGGCCAAACGGAATTTTCCTGAAACCCTCCGAGAGATCTTCCTGATTGTTCTCGGCCTCGAGCCATTCTGTTTTACCTTCGGGATAATTCGAAATTACTACGCGAACCGGGTCTATAACGGCCATCACTCGCGGTGCAGTTTTGTTCAGATCCTCGCGAATGCAAAACTCGAGCAACGACACATCGATCAGATTTTCGCGTTTTGCCACACCTATAGTTTGCGCAAATTGTCTGAGCGAGGCAGGCGTATAACCGCGTCTTCTAAGCCCCGAAATCGTGGACATGCGCGGATCATCCCAGCCCGAAACGTGCTTTTCGTTAACGAGTTGCAACAATTTTCGTTTACTTACTACAGTGTGACTCAGGTTTCTACGTGCAAACTCGCGCTGTTTCGGACGAATGCCCTGAGTGCCGATCTGGTCCAAAAACCAATCGTAAAGTTCGCGGTGCGGCAAAAACTCAAGCGTACAGAGCGAGTGAGAAATTTGTTCGATATAATCGCTTTGTCCGTGTGCCCAATCGTACATCGGATAAATGCACCAATCGTCTTTTGTGCGGTGGTGGGTCTTGTGCATGATGCGGTACATGATAGGATCCCGCATGAGCATATTTGGCGAGCTCATGTCAATTTTAGCGCGCAGAATATGTGTTCCCTCGGCAAATTCACCGGCTTTCATGCGCAGGAACAAATCCATGTTTTCCTTAACTGACCTGTCGCGGTAAGGGCTCGCCGTTCCGGGTTGCGTAGGCGTACCTTTCTGAGCGGCAATTTCTTCTGAGCTCTGGCTGTCCACGTACGCTTTTCCTTTTTCGATAAGCAATACGGCCCAATCGAATAGTTGCTGAAAGTAGTCCGATGCATAGCGTTCTTCGGCCCATTCGTAGCCGAGCCAGGTCACATCGCGCCGAATCGCGTCTACGTATTCCTGTTCTTCTTTCTCTGGATTGGTATCGTCAAAACGAAGATTTACGGGCGCATTGTAACGCTGTCCAAGCCCAAAATTGAGCGCTATAGAACTTGCGTGTCCTATGTGCAGGTAACCATTGGGTTCGGGCGGAAACCGGAACCTGAGTTCATTTGCGGAATACCCGGATTTGAGGTCGTCTTCGATGATTTGCTCTAAGAAATTGAGCGATTTTTCGTGTGTAGCCATAATGTGGAACAAAGCCACAAAGTTAGGACGTTATTTGTAAATTTTACGGGCCTTGTCGCCGAAAAATATTAGTAATTTTGAGCAAATTAACTCGCGCCAAATGGGATCGATCAGACTAAAAAACATCAGAATTTACGCCTATCACGGATGCCTCGCTGAGGAAAGCAAAATTGGATCGGATTATCGTGTAGATTTGGAAATTAAAACCGATTTGCGCAAGTCGAGCCAGTCCGATGCGCTTGAAGATACGGTCGATTATGTGGCCCTACACCGCATTGTAACAGATGCGATGCAACAGCGGTCCAATCTGCTCGAGAACGTAGCCAGACGCATCGTCGAAACTATTTTTAACGCGTTTCCGGAAATATCGCGCATTCATCTGGAAGTGGCTAAACTAAATCCACCGATTGGCGGCGATGTGGAATCGGTAAGTGTCATTCTCGAAGAATACAGAAATTAACATCGCAAAATAAAAAAAAGCGCTCCGTAGTTGAAGCGCTTTCTTTTTGAGGCATCGTGCGGATTCGAACCGCAGTAGGAGCTTTTGCAGAGCCCAGCCTAACCACTCGGCCACGACGCCATACAGGTTTGCAAATGTAACCAAATCTTTTAAAGTTTAAAAAATTTGTATCTCAATTTTACTCGAGCCGTTCAAACGCTTTGTCTACCATTTGTCCCTCTTTCGGAAATATGCCTTGAGAAAGCAGAAACACGCCCGAAATAATCAGAACAATACTGATAATTTTCTTGACGTTTTGAATGTTTTTAGGGTTTAAATAACGCCGGAGCTGCTTGGCCGCTAATATTTTAAAAACATCGGTCACAAAATAACTGAGAATTACCGTGGAGAAAAAGGTGAGCATCCGCGTGGGTTGCAGCTCGAGTTGCGGGCCGATTGTCAAGATAATGGCAAGCCAGAATCCAAGTACGCCGATGTTGATGAAATTTAGAAAAAAACCTTTGATAAATAAATTCAGATAGTTCTTTTTAACGAGTTCCGACGGATCTTCGGGATCGATGTTTTTGGCCAGCGAGCGGTTTTTCACATAGCTGATAATGCCGTAAGTGAGCATGACCAGACCTCCAAAAGTGAACAGTGCAGGATCGTCTTTAATGGCCTGAATTAATCGGTACGAACTGAAATAAGCGATTATTATAAAAACCACATCGGCCACAATAACGCCTAAGTCAAAACAGACCGCAGCCCTGAAACCCTTGACAACACTGGTTTCCAACAAGACAAAAAACACCGGACCGATCATAAAACTCAGCAAAAAGCCGAGCGGAACAGCCGTAAGAATATCTTCAATCATTAAAACAGGCTATAAGAAAACTGCGGATCACAAATATAACCGAAAAATAAGAATGGGATTACCCCGCTATTCCATTTTCCGCACCGATCCGCCGAGCACGATTTTCTCGTCGATCACCTTTGGTTTTCCGTAAACTTCTACCGTTCCGCCCGCATTCACGCGCGCTTCTACGGTTTCACTTGCGCGAACCTGAGCCGTTCCACCCGCACTTATTGACACGTTCGTCGAAGAAGTTTCGAGTTGTTTGGCGCGCAATTCTCCGCCGGTTCCAAGCGTGGACCGATGCGATTCTGCATTTCCTAAGACTTCGATTTTTCCGCCCCGATTGGCCTTCGTAACCAGGTTTTCAACATCGACCGACAGTTTAATCTGCGCGCTTTCCACGGCCGAAAGCTCAAGGTGGGGCGTATCTATTTTCGACCCCGAATTCACTACAGAACCCTCGGCGGCTTCAATGCTTCGGAGCGAAACGTAATGCACGCGCGCCTCTACCGATTCACCGGCGAGAAACTTTGTGCGTTTCATGCGGATGCGCAATTCGCCGTTGCGGTTAATCAATTCTACTTCGTCGCTTCCCGGGCCCGAGAGTTCTACGCGCGCCACATCGGACGGAATAAGTTCAAGCGCAATTTTATCGAACACTTTTACCCTGTCAAAATCGCCCGGATTTTTGCTTATTTGGGCCGATGCCATCGCAGCGCACAAACACAAAAAAAGCGAAATCTGTAATTTTTTAAGCGGTTTCATTTCGGCGTATAAAATTAAAATCGAGTTGTTTTTTCACGAGATCGGCGGTCTTTACCTTAACCCAGACTTCATCGCCAAGCGTTAATTTCTGGTGAGAAACTGCGCCTACTAACGCGTATTGCTTTTCATCGAACGTGTAGTAATCCTCTTTAATTTCGCGGATCCGGCACATGCCTTCGCATTTGTTCTCGATGATTTCAACGTAAATTCCCCATTCGGTAACGCCCGAAATAACACCCAAAAATTCCTGATCTTTGCGATCCTGCATGTATTTTACCTGCATGTATTTAATCGAATCGCGTTCTGCCTGAGTGGCCGTGTATTCCATTTTTGACGTCCATTCACATTTTTCTTCGTAAACGTCTTCATTGGCCGATTTTCCACCATCGAGATAATGCTGGAGCAATCGGTGCGTCATCACGTCCGGATAGCGGCGAATAGGCGAGGTGAAGTGCGAATAATAATCAAACGCGAGCCCGTAATGCCCAATATTCTTAGTGGAATACTTGGCCTTGCTCATCGACCTTATCGTAAGCGTATCTACAAGATTCTGCTCTTTTTTGCCGTGAACATTGGTCAACAACTGGTTCAGCGATTTGGAAATCTGCTTTTTGCTTCTCATGTCGATGCTGTAACCAAACTTCGAAATCACGCCTTGTAGCCCGATGAGTTTGTCTGTATCCGGTTCTTCGTGAATGCGGTAAACAAACGTTTTCTTTTGCTTTCCGATGAATTCCGCGACTTTTCTGTTGGCCAGCAACATAAATTCTTCAATCAGGTGATTTGCATCCTTTGCTTCTTTAAAATACACGCCTACCGGTTCGCTGTTTTCGTCCAGGTGGAATTTTACCTCTACTTTGTCGAACGAAATTGCACCGTCTGCCATGCGTTTGCGGCGCAGAATTTTGGCCAGCTCGTCAAGTTTCAACACCGCGGCCACAGACTCGTCTCCGGCTTCGTAAGCGGCACCCGTAAGCGAGACTTCCTGCGGGATTTTGTTGCTTTTCGATTCGATGATCGCCTGAGCCTCTTCGTACGCAAAACGCTGGTCTGAATAAATCACAGTTCGCCCGAACCACTGGTCCACAATCTGTGCTTTTTCGTTGAGTTCAAACACGGCCGAAAACGTATATTTTTCCTCGTTCGGACGCAAAGAACACGCAAAGTTAGAAAGCACTTCGGGAAGCATCGGAACTACGCGATCTACAAGATAAACCGAGGTTCCGCGTTCATAAGCTTCTTCGTCCAGAATGGTCCCTTCCTGCAGGTAATACGACACATCGGCAATGTGAATCCCTACTTCGTAATTGCCGTTTTCGAGCTTCTGAAACGACAGTGCATCGTCAAAATCCTTTGCATCTTTCGGGTCGATGGTCAGCGTAAAAACATCGCGCATGTCGCGGCGTCTGGCAATTTCATCGGCGTGAATATCGGTATCTAATTTTTGCGCAAACGCTTCTACTTCTACCGGAAAATCGTATGGCAACCCGTATTCGGCGAGAATCGCGTGCATTTCGGTGTCGTGCATGCCCGGTTTTCCCAGAACGCGCGTTACAAATCCAAACGGACTGTCCGCCCTTTTAGGCCAATCTTCAATCGTGACAAGAACTACATCGCCGTTTTGAGCGCCGTTGTATTTGTCCTTCGGGATAAAAATATCCGTGTACATTTTTGGATTCGCTGTGGCTACAAACGCAAAATTCTTCTGAATGTCGATCACACCCACAAAATCGGTTTTTGCGCGTTCAAGCACTTCTATGACTTCTCCTTCGGGACGTTTTCCTTTGCGTCGGTTGTAAACGTACACTTTCACCGTATCGCCGTCAAGCGCGCGGTTCAGATTATTTGTAGGAATAAACACATCTTCTTCGAAATCTTCGCACACAAAGTATGCGGTACGGCGGCTTGTCATGTCGATCTTGCCTTCGTAATATTCCTTGCTCAATCCTTTGATCAGGTATTTACCCGGTTCCGATTCTACAATTTTCTTTTGAGCAGCAAGCAGTTTCAGATCGCGGATGATTTCGTTTCGGCCCTTGGTATCTTCTACTTCGAGCAACGCTGCGATTTGTTTGTAATTGTAAGCTTTATTGGGACTGGAGGATAAAAGTTTCTGAATCTTTCCCGAAAAATCTTTTGACTTTTTGGAGGTTTTATGTGGCAATTTACTCATTCGGTGTTTTTAAAATAATTTCTAAAAATACAAAAATAGCGCGGCAAAGATTCGGGAGGCCGTTGTTTTAATTAAAATATAACGAAACTGCGCAGTGTCTGAATCGCCAAAAACTTATCTTTAAGCACACAACTTAAAACCAATGGACAAATTTATCGTCATTGCCGTGTTTCACTACACCCACGAAATTGAAATCCTTAAACACCGGCTCGAACAGGAGGGCATCCGCTACTTTTTCGAGAACGAGGCTACGGCTTCGATTGCTCCGATGTATTCTCTTGCGTTAGGCGGCATCCGGCTAAAAATTCACCCGAACGACGCGGACGCTGTAAATCTTATTCTGGACGAACTCAAAGGCGGACATGAGCTCCGCATCACATAGTTGTCAACAACCTTAATAATCATAAAAGAAAATCTTTAAAATTTAAATTATTTATAATGGTTATTATAGCGTGTTAATAAGGGCAATAATTTCTTTGCGGCGGGGTTTGAAATATCGATATCAAAAGTTATCGCGAGTTATCAACACGGCGTAAGACACCCAATCTGTTTAATATGAACGGTATTATTGCAATTTTTAACAACTGTTCAGAACCTGTTTCACCCCATTTTCGTCAATAAGTTCTTTATAAAAAAATGTTAACAACATCGTGGATTTCTGCTCAAAACTTTCCGAGAAAATCAGCTAACTAAATTTGCTGTTTTGAATCCGGTTATTGGTTATAAAAATTTCCGGAATTCTCTGCGTTTACTATTAAAAGATTTGGATTCTTTTTCAACAAAATAAACGAGCATTCCCAAAGGTTATCGTCACTTATCAACAAGGTGCGGAAATCCGAAATTAAATGACTGCTCTTACCTATATAGTATAGGTTTCTTTACCTTTGCGCCAACTACACAACCACATCATGAAAATAGCCATCGGAAACGACCACGCAGGTCCAGCTTACAAAAAAGCCATTGTTGAAATGCTCGAATCTTCGGGGCATACCGTAACTAATTTCGGGACCGATGCAACGAGCAGCGTCGATTATCCGGACTTTGCACATCCCGTAGCAGAAGCAATCACACAAAAACAGGCCGATTTCGGAATTCTGATTTGTGGCAGCGGAAACGGCATAGCCATGAGTGCAAACAAACATCAGGGAATTCGTGCGGCCGTATGTTGGACCAAAGAAATTTCCTCACTCGCGCGCCAGCACAACGACGCAAATATCCTTAGCATTCCGGCGCGGTTTACCTCGATTGAGCAAGCCGTTGATATCGTAAAAACCTTTTTACAAACCGAATTCGAAGGCGGGCGCCACCAGAACCGCGTGGACAAAATCGCCTGTAAATAATTCTGAACCGGTGTAAATCCGGCATTTTATTTATGACGCAAACACAGTATATCTGCGAACATATCGCCGTTCCTAAAAAGAGCATTAACGCGGTTTTGACATTGCTCGAAGCAGAAGCTACCGTTCCGTTTATCGCGCGATACAGAAAAGACCAAACCGGCAACCTCGACGAAGTTCAGATTGGAGAAATCTTGCAACTGAGCCGCGATTTTGCACAACTTTCCAAACGACGCGCTGCGATTATCGAAGCGGTATCGTCTCAGGACGCACTTACGCCGGACCTCGAACAACGGTTAATAGCTGCGAAAACGCTCGTGGAACTAGAAGATCTCTACCTGCCGTATAAAAAGAAACGCAGCACAAAAGCTTCCGTAGCGCGTGAAAAAGGGTTAGAGCCGCTCGCCAAAATCATGATGGCCCAGCAAACCCCGGATTTAACTTCATCTGCGCGGCGGTTTATTACTAAGGAAGTGCCCGATGTTGCCCAAGCGCTGTTGGGTGCGGCCGATATCGCGGCGGAATGGATTAGCGAAAACCTGCGGGTACGAAATGCGCTAAGGCGGTTTATTTCGCGCGAATCCAAGGCCGAAAGCAAAGTCATCGAATCTAAGAAATTGGACGAAAACGCTCAGAAATACCAACAATATTTCGATTGGTCCGAGCCGCTGCACAAAATGCCGGCACACCGTTTACTTGCCGTATTGCGGGCCGATGCCGAAGGTTTTGTCAGGTTTAAAGTGGTTTCAAATACCGATGATGGCGTTGAAATCGTGGAAAGTCTGATTCGCAAACCCGGCGGATTTCCAAGTCCCGAACTCCTCGGAGCCGCGCGCGATGCGTATAAGCGATTACTAGAACCTTCGATTGCGAACGATGTTCTGAAAACGTTTAAAGTCAAAGCCGATGCACATTCGATTTCAATTTTTGCCGAAAATTTAAGTCAGTTGTTGCTCTCGCCGCCTTTAGGACAAAAGCGCATTCTCGCTCTGGATCCCGGCTACAAAAGCGGTTGTAAAATCGTCTGCCTCGATGCCGAGGGCGGTTTGTTACACAACGAAACCATTTATCCGCACGCGCCTCAGAACCAAAGTGCGCTCGCTGTGAAAAAACTTCGGTCGCTTGTCAACGCTTATAAAATTGAGGCAATCGCCATCGGAAACGGTACGGCATCGCGCGAAACGGAAAACCTTGTAAAAAAGACAGCATTCGATCGCGATGTTCAGGTGTTTGTCGTGAATGAAGCCGGTGCGTCGGTTTATTCGGCTTCTAAAATTGCCCGGGACGAATTTCCGCAGCAGGACGTCACGGTGCGGGGTGCAGTTTCGATTGGACGCAGACTTGCCGATCCGCTTGCCGAACTCGTAAAAATCGATCCGAAAGCCATAGGCGTGGGGCAGTACCAGCACGATGTTGACCAAACCGCGTTAAAAGTGGCATTGGACGGCGTTGTGGAAAGCTGCGTAAACCGCGTGGGTGTGAATTTAAACACGGCCGGCGTTCCGCTGTTGTCGTACGTGAGCGGCATAGGGGAGAAGCTCGCCCGGAATATTGTGGATTTCCGTACAGAAAACGGTGCGTTCACTTCCAGGGAACAATTAAAAAAAGTGCCGCGTCTCGGGCAAAAAGCGTTTGAACAATCTGCGGCTTTTGTGCGCGTGGTTCAGGCAGAAAATCCGCTCGACAATTCCGCCGTGCACCCCGAGGCTTACGCCGTTGTGCAAAAAATGGCTAAAAACCTGAAGCTCGAACTATCGGAACTCATCGGAAATAAAGAACAAATCGACAAAATTAACCCGGCCGATTACGCGAATGAAACCATCGGATTGTTTGGCCTTAGCGACATCTTAAACGAATTGCGCAAACCGGGCATCGACCCCAGAAAAGCCGCCGCCGTATTCGAGTTCGACGCGGGCATTAAAAAACTCAGCGACATTCAGCCAGGCATGATATTGCCCGGAATTGTGAACAATATTACGCACTTTGGCTGTTTTGTATCGGTAGGCATTAAGGAAAGCGGACTCGTGCACATTTCTGAACTCCGGGACGAATTTGTGTCCGATGTGAGCCAGGTTGTAAAATTGCACCAACACGTAAAAGTGCGTGTTCTGGAAGTGGATACGCAGCGCAAAAGGCTGCAACTTTCTATGCGCAACACATAAAAAATCCCGGCGAGAAACCGGGATATTGCTATTTTGTATCTTCTTGAACGTCTTTTTTGCTGGTAGCTGTCTGATCGTCTTTCGCGGCATTTTTGAATTCCTTGATGCCGGATCCGAGACCTTTCATCAGTTCAGGAATTTTTTTGCCACCGAACAGAATCAAAATAACGGCGATGATCAAAATCCATTCTGTCATTCCAAATTTTCCCATAATCAAATTATTTAAGCTTTCGCCGGTTTTTCGGCTACAAAGATAAAAAGAAATTTAATCGGAAACCATTGATGGACATTTTGTAGGTCGTTTTTAACGCGCTTATGGCAAAACTTGGCCCGCTGCTCTACTGCATTTGTTATATTTGCGCAAATGCAAGCCGATGGCCAAACCTTCTAAAAAGCGAAAAAAGCTGGCGCGACGGCTTTTTAACAAAAACAGGCTCGTCATTCTGAACGAAGAAACGTTTGAGGAGATTTTCTCGCTCCGGCTTACGCTAATGAACGTTTTTGTTGTGGCCACACTGGGCGCGATTGTTATTATTTTCGTCACCACTTACATCATTGCCTTTACGCCTTTACGCGAATATATTCCGGGTTACGCTTCGGCGAAACTCAGACGGGAAGCTACTGAACTCGCGCTAAAATCAGATTCGCTGCAACGGGCCGCGGAGATGAATGAAGTTTATATCGCATCGATTCGAAAAATTCTGACCGGTGATCTAGAATACGCCAAACTGAGCAAAGACGAGATCATTGCGGCTGCAACATCAGATACGAATGTGCGCCTGGAAGCCTCCGAAAGCGAAAAGGAATTGCGAGAAGCCGTAAACAGAGAAGACAAGTACAACCTTTTTGAACAGGCAAACCCTCGTACAAAAGCCGTTTTTTACGCGCCCGTAAAAGGAAGTGTGATCAGGAAATTTGACGCTCGTGAACATTTTGCCGTAGATGTAGCTTTGGCTAAGAACACGCCGATAAAAAGCGTCCTTCAGGGAAATGTTATTTTTGCCGACTGGACACCGGGCGAAGGAAATGTGATTATGGTGCGCCACAACGACGATTTTATTTCGGTCTACAAACACGCGGCATCGCTGACTAAAAATACAGGCGACCACGTTCGCGCCGGAGAAGTCATCGGTTTGGCAGGTTCCACCGGAAGTACGGCAAGCGCCATTCATTTGCATTTTGAACTGTGGAAAAGCGGTTACGCTATCGATCCCGAACAATTCATCTCATTCGAGTAACGTCATCGGAAAAAACGGAACTATGATCAAGAAATTTTTAGCGCGCATTTTTGCCCGATGGACGGTTCACAAAACAAGCCGATGGTCGTCTGAGCCTGTAAAAACCCAGCAAAACGTGTTCGAATCGCTGATTGCATCGGCCCGGAATACCACCTTTGGCATCGATCACCATTTCCCGCAGATTAAAACCCACGCCGATTTTGTCAAAAACGTCCCGGTTCGCGATTACGAAGCGCTTAAGCCGTACATTCTACAAGTTGTGGATGGCAAACCGGACGTGCTCTGGCCCGGCAAACCGCTTTATTTCGCCAAAACTTCGGGTACGACATCGGGTGCCAAGTTTATTCCGCTGACCAAAGCCTCGATGCCTTATCACATTCAGGCTGCACGCGACGCGATTCTGCATTATATCAATGAAACCGGAAACGCAGATTTTGTCAACGGTAAGATGATTTTTCTGCAGGGAAGCCCCGAGCTCGAAGCTAAAAACGGCATTAAGTTCGGGCGGCTTTCGGGGATTGTGGCGCATTATGTTCCGAATTATTTGCAGCGCAACCGCATGCCAAGCTGGGAAACAAACTGCATCGAAGATTGGGAGGCTAAAGTGGACGCGGTTGTCGATGAAACGATTCGCGAAGACATGACGGTGATTTCGGGGATTCCGCCCTGGGTGCAAATGTATTTTGAAAAACTGCGCGAGCGTTCGGGAAAAAACATTGGAGAATTGTTCAGGAACTTTTCGCTGTTTATTTACGGCGGCGTCAATTACGAGCCGTACCGCGCCAAATTTGAATCGCTGATCGGGCGTCGCGTGGATTCGATTGAGTTGTTTCCGGCCTCTGAAGGTTTCTTCGCCTACCAGGATTCGCAACGCGAAAAAGGCATGTTGCTTTTGTTGAATTCGGGCATTTTCTACGAGTTTATTCCGGCCGATAAATACGGAACTCCAGACGCCCCTCGTCTTACCATATCAGATGTGGCGCTCGGTGTAAACTACGCGATGGTCGTTTCTACAAATGCCGGCCTTTGGGCATACGACATTGGAGACACGGTGCAGTTTACGTCCCTTTCTCCTTACCGCGTGATTGTTTCGGGGCGCGTAAAGCATTTTATTTCGGCTTTTGGCGAGCACGTGATTGCCAAAGAAGTAGAACAGGCGATGAAGGTAGCGGTGGAAGAATTTCCGTGTACGCTCGTGGAATTCAGCGTTTCGCCTCAGATTACGCCCGAATCCGGATTGCCGTACCACGAATGGTTGATAGAGTTCGACGAACAGCCATCGGACCTTGACGGATTTGCGCAGGCGCTCGATGCAGAAATGCGCGCTCAGAACATATATTACGACGATCTTATTTGCGGAAGCATTTTGCGACCTCTTGTAGTAACTGCTGTGAAACCCGGAGCGTTCTCGGATTATATGAAATCGATTGGCAAGCTGGGCGGACAAAACAAACTGCCGCGTTTGTGCAACGACAGAAGCATCGCCGATGTTGTAAAGTCAGCTCATTAACTATTGCGAAAAATGCTACCTTTGCGGGTTAGAATGCCAAATAGATGAAAGAAATTAAGAATATTGTACGCTCGCGGGCACAGGAATCTTCCAACGCCGTGGAGCGATTATACATTACGATGCGCCATTTGTTTAACCGCGGTTTTTACAAGCCGATGGGCGTATCGGGGGAAACTTTAAGAGAAGCATTATTAGATCTGAGGCCCGAAATTTACGGTTCGATCGCGGGCGAAAAAGTAGAACTAAACGGGCTTTTGTACGTTATTGAACGCCTTCCGGTTGGAATCGAAGAATGCCGCTTCATTAACCTGACTTCGGACGAGGGATACTCAAAATCGCATTTTAAAGCCATTGTTCCGCCAAAGCGCCGACGCAACTGTTACCGCATTGACCACGAGCAAATGAACGTGGAAATTACGCGCGGCCGATCGGACATTTACGATATTCTGACGCACCTGACGTTTATTTTCATCGAATCGCACAAGATTAAAGACCGCGCCCTTATCGATGGAAACGAAGTCTCTCGCGATTGGGAAAAACTCGAATATTTCGCAAAGCAGGATAAAAAACTTTCACTCGCGGATCGCGAACAGGCGATTTCACATTCGGCCAACATTCTGGGAAGAACGTTTGCTGAGGTTATTGACATTTACGACAGTTTTGCTACGCCCGAAAAGCCGGATCGCTTTCTGCACGTCATTTACTGGCTTGGGAAACTGGCCATGGAGGAAAGCCTTCAGGACAACAAACGCACCATTTCGTTTTCCCCGATTTTGCGCGAACGCCTCGGCCATCACATTCACGGTGAAATCTGGGCCAACAACATTAAAGCGGTACTGGCCAAACACGACCTGCTCAAACGGCCGATTCACATTATCAGCGCCAATATGCACAGCGTGATGAATTCGCTGTTTGCCACGCACGTACTCAAAAACAAGTTTAAGGAGAAAGAGCCGCTTTTCATTTACGAAGAGTTAAGCCGCTCCGGTGCCGATGCGCTCAGGAACACCGTAGAGAAGTTCGCGCTGGACAACGGCATGATTTCGCTTCCCGATACCTCGGGCACAAACATCGACGTGCAGATTTTCGATCTTGCGCGCACCGAGTGGAAAAAATCGTCGTTTCCATCGGTAAAACCTACAGAGGAAATGCCGGTGCTGATTGTCATGGATTACGCTTTTGGCGAGCAAGCTTACGAAACGATTGACGAGTTGCTAAAACCGTACGAACCCGTAAAAGGCGACAAAACGTTTATGAACGTGGCCTCGGTGTCCATCATGGGCAAAGCGGGCATTCTCGAAGGCGGAAAAGGCGACATCATGATTCCATCGGCGCATATTAACGAAGGAACAGGCGATAATTATCCGTTTGAAAACCAACTGACAGCCGAAATGTTTGCCGGCGCTGGAATTCCCGTGTATGCCGGTTCAATGGTTACCGTTTTGGGAACGTCGCTTCAAAACAAGGATCTGCTCACGTTTTTCCACAAATCTACGTGGGGCGTTATAGGTCTGGAAATGGAAGGCGCATACTACCAAAAGGCGATTCAATCGGCCTCGAAAATAAGAAACAGCATCCGCAAGGACGTTCAGGTCAGATACGCTTATTACGCATCGGACAACCCGCTGGAAACAGGAAGTACGCTTGCCTCGGGCGGACTCGGTACCACTGGCGTAAAACCTACGTACCTGATTACAATTAAAATTCTGGAGCAAATTCTAAATGTTAACGCATAACCTTTTATGACCAAAAAAACCAACCCGGTCCCGGAAGACGAAGTCATTGATTTGTCGGACCTTGGCACGCGCATGGGAAACTCGATGTCCAATTTTGGCTTCAGCTTGTATTTGTTCCTTGAATTTTTAAAGCGCAACATGCTTTGGTTGCTTACGCTTACAGTGATTGGCGTAGGACTTGGATTTTGGGCCGATAGCGCTCAGAAAACGTACGACCATAAAATCATGCTGATTCCTAATTTTGGCAGCGCGGACTACCTGTACGAAAAAGTAACATTGCTCGATGCCAAGCGCAAAGAAAAGGATTCGGCGTTTTTACAATCGATAGGATTACCGATGTCTGTGAAATTAGGGCCGATCAAAATTGAACCGATCCTGGATCCGTATGCGTTTGTTAGAAAATCTGAGACGAACTTCGATTTGTTTAAGCTTTTATCGGACAATGGGGAGCCGTCTAAAATCGTAGAAGATCCGGTGACGAGCAAGCACTACACGATGCATATGCTGTCGTTTTCTACACGCGCCGAAATTTCGCATAAAAACATTGTGGCGCCGCTTGTTCGTTATTTTAACGACAGTGAGTATTTTACCGAAATCCGCAAGGAATACGTAAAACACATCGACACCAGATTCGAAGCAAACGAACGCACGATTTCGCAAATCAACAATTTCTTAGACGGAATTTCCACGGGTCAGAGTTCAGGCGCCTCGGTGTACATTAACGAAAATACACAGCTCAACGACGTGATTCAGACCAAATCGCGCCTTGTAAACGAACAGGGTGAACTGTTAATCGAAAAAGTCAATATCAGCGACACTATCAAAGAGAGCGACAGTATTTTAAACATCGAAAACCGCGAATCGCTAACCGGAAAAATGAAGCTTATATTGCCGATGTTGTTTATCGGCCTGTTTTTGTTGGTTACGCTTTTGAGAAACTTTTACAAATCGCAGCAGCGCAAAGCCCAGACGCTTCAATCCTAGCCGATGAAAGGAATCATTTTAGCCGGCGGGTCCGGTACGCGATTACATCCACTGACGCTGGCCGTGAGCAAACAACTCATGCCCGTGTACGACAAGCCGATGATTTACTATCCGCTTTCGACGCTTATGTGGGCCGGAATCCGCGAAATTCTGATCATTTCCACACCTCACGATTTGCCGCTTTTCCAACAATTGTTAGGCGATGGAGCCCAGTTAGGCTGCCGGTTTGAATACGCCGTTCAGGAACAGCCAAACGGTTTGGCCGAAGCGTTTATCATCGGTCGGGATTTCATAGGAAATGATTCCGTAGCGCTGATTTTGGGCGATAATATTTTTTACGGCACCGGACTTTCGGAGCTTTTGCAAGCCAACACCAATCCGCAGGGCGGCGTCATTTACGCTTACCACGTACACGATCCCGAGCGCTATGGCGTAGTGGATTTCGACGCATCGGGCCGGGTGTTGTCTATCGAAGAAAAACCAGAACATCCGAAATCAAATTACGCGGTTCCCGGCATTTATTTCTACGACAATCAGGTCGTGAACATCGCCGCGAACATTAAACCGAGCTACCGGGGCGAACTTGAAATTACCGATGTAAACAAAGAATACTTGAACCGCAAACAGCTCAAAGTGAGCATTCTTGACCGCGGAACGGCCTGGCTGGATACAGGAACATTTCAGTCGCTGATGCAGGCGGCGCAGTTTGTTCAGGTCATCGAAGAGCGGCAGGGACTCAAAATCGGGTCGATTGAAGAAGCCGCGTTTAAAATGGGTTTCATCGGTGCAGACCAACTTAGAAAACTTGCCGAACCGTTGCTTAAGAGCGGTTACGGGAAACACCTTTTAGGATTTCTATGAAGTTTATTGCCACGCCTTTAGAGGGTTGTTTTATTCTGGAGCCGCAGGTTATCGGAGACTCGCGCGGGTATTTCATGGAGAGTTTCAACGAGAAACTGTTTGCGATGGGAACCGGTACACCCGTTCATTTTGTGCAGGACAATCAGTCGTTTTCTAAAAAAGGCGTGTTGCGCGGATTACACTACCAAACCGGAGAACACGCTCAGGCCAAACTCGTTCGCGTCATTCAGGGCGAAGTGCTCGATGTGGCTGTGGATATCAGGCCGGGTTCTCCAACGTTCGGGCACTATGTTTCGGTGCTGCTCAACGAGGAAAACCAGCGTCAATTGTTTGTACCGAGAGGATTCGCGCACGGGTTTGAAGTGCGAAGCCAAAACTGCATTTTCTTTTACAAATGCGACAATTTCTACAACCGCGAGTCCGAAGGCGGCATTTTCTATAACGATCCCGAAATAAACATAGGATGGACATTGCCCGATGCGGACCGGATTATTTCGGACAAAGACAAAGCGCTTCCCACCCTTAAAAACGCCAAACCCGTATGGTAATTCTGGTGACAGGCGGGGGCGGGCAGTTAGGACAAACCCTGGCGCACCTGAGCGGCAATTATCCGCAGTTCTCGTTTTATTTTGCCGATAGCGACAAAGCCGATATTACCCAAAAACAAAGTATTAAGACAATTTTTGAACAGGTTACCCCCGATGTTGTCATTAATGCCGCAGCGTATACCGCCGTTGACAAAGCCGAATCGGAACCGGAAAAGGCCGATTTAATCAACCATATCGGCGCCCGGAATCTCGCTGAGGTTTGTGCCGAATTTGGGTCCGGACTCATTCATATTTCGACCGATTTCGTGTTCGACGGCCAAAAGAGCTCGCCTTACACAGAACAAGACGATCCGAATCCGCAATCGGTGTACGGAAAGACGAAACTCGACGGAGAACGCGCCGTGCTTTCGGCATTACCTGAGGCCGTAGTGCTGCGTACGTCCTGGGTTTATTCGGCTTTCGGGCATAATTTCATGAAAACAATGCTTCGGATTGCCAAAGACAGGGACGAACTTTCGGTGGTGAACGACCAAACCGGAACGCCTACGCACGCTGTAGATCTGGCAAAAGCGCTGCTCGTGATTGC
>CAZTGF010000021.1:0-37012 GCA_964612955.1 uncultured Flavobacterium sp. | reverse complement strand
GCGGAGAAAGAGGGATTCGAACCCCCGGACCTGTTACAGTCAACAGTTTTCAAGACTGCCGCAATCGACCACTCTGCCATTTCTCCAGTAAGTCTACAACCATTGCTGATTGCGGATGCAAATATAGTATTCGGATTTTGTTTTACAAATAAATTTTTCAAAAAACGCTTAAACTTTTGACGCGCTTAAACTCCGGGGTATTTAATCGTTTTGTACTCAGAATTTTGCCGTCGGTGCGCGTCTGAAGAAATCTTTCAAAATCCTACAAAGTAGCCATGTCAATCACGAATCTGTAGCGCACATCGCCCTTCATCATGCGCTCAAAAGCCGTCTCCACCTCCTTAATGTCGATGATTTCCACGTCCGATACGATATTGTGCTCCGCGCAGAAGTCGAGCATTTCCTGAGTTTCAGGCAGGCCGCCAATTAAAGATCCCGCAACGCTTTTGCGCCCTCCTATGAGCCCGTAGGCAGGAAGTTGAAACGGCGTGGGTGGAATGCCTACGCAAATGTGAACGCCATTGGCCCGCAACATCGAAGTGTAAAATACAAGGTCGTGATCCGCAGAAACGGTGTCGAGAATGAAATCGAAATAACCCTTGAGGCGCGCTACTTCATCGGCGTTTTTGGTAACTGCGAAATGGTCAGCGCCGAGTTTCCTCGCATCGGCCTCTTTAGACGGAGACGAACTCAACACGGTCACTTCGGCTCCGAATGCTTTGCCAAACTTTACGCCCATGTGACCTAAACCTCCAAGCCCGAGAACGGCCAGCCTGTGCCCCTTGCCTACCTTCCAGTGACGGAGAGGAGAATACGTGGTGATGCCCGCGCATAACAATGGCGCTACGGCAGCCGGGTCGAGTTTGTCAGAAATTCGAAGCGTAAAGTCCTCGTGAACTACAATCGAGGACGAATATCCCCCATAAGTAGGCGTTTTTTTATCCTGCTCGAAACTGTTGTACGTTCCCGAATTTCCGTTTTGGCAGAATTGTTCAAGCCCCTGAGCACAGTTGTCACACGTACGACACGAATCCACAAGGCAACCGGTTCCGACTAAATCCCCTTTTTTAAACTTGGTTACTTTATCGCCAACGGCCACCACTCTACCTACAATTTCGTGTCCGGGAACCATTGGATACTTGGCATTTCCCCATTCGTTCCGAACCTGATGCACATCGCTGTGACAAACACCGCAGTACAGAATATCGTATTGAACGTCGTAAGGTTTTAGCGGGCGTCGCTCAAATTCCCACGGTTTTAGCGTATCCTCGGCCGAGTGCGCCGCGTAAGCTTTTGCTTTTGTCATACTGGTTGCATTTAGGACCAACGAAGATAGTGATTTGACGCCTACCCATAAACGCATCTTCCAAACAAAGCATAACTTTACCAAATCTTGTGGAGATTATGTAAAACCCAATAAAATGTTAAAGCTAATTTTACAATCGTCAAAACAAGCAAAATATGGAATTAGCGACCAAAACCCATGCGCTTCTGGACTATTTCATAGGAATTTTATTAATGATTTTACCTTTGATTCCCGGTGTTGAGCCGGACCGGAGCGCGGCCTTAATCGTAATGTGTACAGGCCTTTTTATGTTCAGTTACAATCTGGCTACCGATTATGAATTCGGGTTGCTGAACGTGATTTCGGTTCAAAGTCATTTAATGCTCGATTTCTTTGCCGGCACATTCCTAGCTTTTTCGCCTTGGTTGTTCGGTTTTGCCGATAGTATTTCGCTCCCTCTTGTAGTTTTGGGCGTGTATCATATGGTGACGAGTTTTATCACCCAGATTCCATCGAAAGCCTGAATGCGAAGGTGTACGCGCGAAATTCCCTATATTTGGGAATGAACCATCGCAGCATGAACCCCAAACTCATCGACAAAATAAAATCTTGTTTTGCAAGACGCGCTTTGTATTGTTGGCAGGACCTGAATCGTAAATCCTTCGTTTCCTCATTCGCCAAACCTACACCCGAAGTATTGTTAGATGTAGGCATATCACTGCGGAACATATTGCCCGAGGCCGCTGAAGTTGGGAATTCCCGATACCGGATGCATCCAAAAAACGCCATTGTGTGTCGCGATCTGAACGACTTGGTCCCGGCGCTGAAACGCATTTTACAATTGGATTTCGAAGAGAGTTCGCTCGATGCCATCGTACATAACTGGGAGTTTAGTTACGCCCTGCACCCTCACAGCAGTTGCGCACAAACGTTCTGCATTTCCAATTTACTGCGACAGCGGTCGGGAAAAAAAAGACAGTGCCTGTACCGCGTTGTTTCGGTTCAAAAACACAACGGATGTTTCTACCTTTGGAACCACCATTTAGTATAACTTCATTTTATGACAGATCACGCATCACTGCTTGCCGCTGAGGCCCGATTGTCCGAGGCGTACGCCAACCGCGACATCGACCATCTCGATTTTCTCATTTCAGACGATTTTAGTTACATCCACCAATCCGGTGCCCGGCAGGATAAAATGGCGCACCTTGAACCCTTTCGCAGCAAAGAAGCTGTTTCAGAATCGGTCGCTCAAGGTCCCGTGAATGTATTGTACACCGAGGGCATCCTCGCGGTGGTAAACAGTTCCAATACACTTGTGCGGCCCGATAACCGCCTTGAAATCCGTTATTATACGCGCATCTGGACGCAGACCTCAGACCAATGGCTGCTGGTATCGGGCAGTTGTCAATCCCAAATACTCAATTAATTTTATGGATAAAAAAGGATTTAACATCGCCGTGCTTATCGATGGCGACAACGCACAACCAAAATTGCTCGGAGCCATGCTCGAGGAAGTGTCCAAATACGGCAAAGCGACAATACGGCGCATTTACGGCGACTGGACCCAGGCTCAAATGAATGGTTGGAAAGATATCGTAAACCAGTTTTCATTTAACCCGGTCCAGAAATTCTCTTACACTTCTGGCAAAAACTCCACCGACAGTGCCATGATTATCGATGCAATGGACATTCTTCACAGCAAAAACATCGACGGATTCTGCATTGTTTCCAGCGATAGCGATTACACGGGGTTGGCCAAACGCATTCGCGAAGAAGGCATCTTTGTCATGGGCATAGGCCAGCGCAAAACGCCGAAAGCCTTTGTGCAGTCGTGCGAAATTTTCACGTTTTCGGAAAACATTCTAAACCCGGATGTGATTGCAAAAACCCAGGAACCCGATGCCCAATCGCCCGCGAGTCCGGATCCTTTGGACACCGAACTCATCGACAAAGCGTTCGACATTGCCTCTGTAGAAGGAGAAGAAGAAGTGTACGTGTCCAAGCTCGGCCTTACGCTTCGCAAAATCGATCCGAGTTTTGACCCGCGCGCTTACGGGTTTAAAAACCTGACGCAACTCTTTCGCAGTCTTCCCAATTACAGCGTGTTGCACATTGAACAAAATCCCGTGGTTAAAAAGCAATCTGCGCCGCCCAAACGAAAAGTGGGCCGTCCGGCAGGCCGCTCTCGTAAATAATCGATATATTTTGGCAAAAAAGTTTGGCACTCAATTAAATACCATTACATTTGCGGCTTAATTAATTAGTTTTTCAAATGAACGAAGGAACAATCAAATTTTTCAACGAGACCAAAGGTTTCGGTTTCATTACACCTAACGATGGTGGAGATGACCTGTTTGTACATGTAACAGGGTTAAACGGTCGTGTACGTGAAAACGACAAGGTAACCTACGACGTACAACAGGGGAAAAGAGGCCTCAACGCAGTAAATGTCACAGTGATCTAAGATATCCCGTTACCTGTTTATTGTTAAACTGCCCGTAAAAAGGCAGTTTTTTTATGTCCGGTAGCGAAGTTCCAGCCGGTCGTGATCCATTTCCAAATGAACCGTTGCGCCGAGAATCACAGGAAGGTTGCGCCCTGCCACATGCCCCACGGGAAACCCGAACACAATGGGAAAAGTGGCATCCTTGAAAAAACGAAGCACCATGAGCCGGAACGCTTGCTGAATCGAATGTTCGTCTGGCTCCGGAATTTCAGCAATAATGCTGTTAGAGGTTTCATTATCTTTTATTGGAATAATGAAGTCGCCCAAAAGCAGCGCGTTAAGTCCCGAGAGTTTACCCGAACGCTTTAATGCGTACAACATGCGTTCAATGCTCATCAGGTTTTCAAACACATCCTCGATCAGCAAAATTTTTCCCGAATAATCCATGTCCGAGGCCGTTCCGATTACGGTGTGCAGAATGGATAAATTTCCGCCGATTAATGTGCCCGTGACTGAGGCGGGCCTGTGCACTTTCAATTCCGTAGCCACAAACGAATCCACTGTTCCGAATAAAATATTGGTCAAACTCTGCATATCCGATGGGGAACACTGCCGGTAACTCATTACCATAGAAGCGTGCAGGCTCATAATGCCAAGCGAGTGCACATGGGCGTGCAGGTACGTAATGTCGCTGTAACCTATGAGCCATTTCGGATTTTTGGAAAATTGTTCGAACGAAACCGCGTCGAGCAACTGAACAAGGCCATAACCGCCGCGGCAGAAAAATACGGCTTTTATTGACGAATCGTCAAGCGCCTGTTGCAAATCGGCCAAACGAACACCGAACGGCGCTGCGAACTGACAATCTCCGGGATGATTAACGCTTTGGCCCACAATGACCCTCAAGCCCCAACTCTCGAGCAAACTCACGACATAATCAAATTCGAACACGCCTTTTCGGGAGGTATTGAGTACAAAAACCCGGTCGTTTTTCTTAAGGGAAGGTGGTTTGATCATAACGACTAAAACGCGAAAATACGAATTCCGGGCGACAGGTTCGATTCTTTAGCCCAAATGATTCACGAGCGTCAATTTGACAAGCATTTAGCGAAATTTTAATAAATGTCGAAGGGTTTAATCCGTTACATTTGTGTCACATCATGCGATTTTAACAAGAAAATGAATAAACAGCCTGAGAACCGATTTATAGACGAACATTTCAAACTTATTGCAGACCACGCTCCTGTGATGATCTGGATTTCCGGGCTTGACAAGGGTTGCTATTATTTCAATAATACATGGCTGGCTTTCACCGGACGCACATTTAACGAGGAATACGGCAACGGATGGGCCGAAGGCATACACCCTGACGATTTTGAGCAATGCGTAACCACCTATCACACAAACTTCGTGGCGCAAAAGCCGTTTAAAATGACGTATCGCCTCAGAAGGCACGATGGCGAGTACCGATGGCTGCTCGATCACGGCGTGCCTCATTATACGCCCGATGGCAAGTTTCTCGGGTTTATCGGCAGCTGCGTGGATGTACACGAACAGCGCCGCCTCAACGAACGACTCGAACAAAAAGTCGCAGAACGCACCGCCGAACTTAGCCGCCAAAAGGATTTTTCCGAAATGTTCTTTAACCACGCCATCGACATGATGATGGTGTACGACACCGAAAAAACGCTCCTCGCAGCCAACCGGGCGGCCCGCAAAATGTACCGAATCGGGGATGCTGACATCGGCCGGAATCTTACAGAAATTTTTCCCGGAGTGGAAAACACCCCCGGATATGTAGACCTTGAAAATGCACTCGCAGGCGAAACCGTGTTTAACGCTTCTTACCGGTCGCCGATTACTCATTTGTATTACGAAAATTATCTGATTCCGATTTTTAACGGCCGGACAACCCCTGAGGCTGTACTTGTTGTGGCCCGGGATATTTCGGAAAAACTTAATTCGGAACACGAACTCAAGAAACTTAACGACCGGCTCGTGCATCAGAACGAAGAACTCAAAAGCAGTAACGAAGATTTGTCGTCTTTTGCCTATATCGCCTCCCACGATTTGCAGGAGCCGCTGCGCAAGGTAAGCATGTTCTCGAGCCGCATCCTTGAGCGGGACGGCGAACAACTCTCTTCTCAATCCATTGAATATTTCGATCGAATTAACGGCGCCATTTCGCGCATGCAAAACCTGATTCAGGCGTTGTTGAATTATTCGCGCACAGGGGACGAACTCTCGCAGTTCGAAAAGGTAGACCTCAATACAATATTGGAGGAAGTTCAGATCAATCTGGACGAAATTATTCTCGAAAAAAACGCCTTGGTTACAGTCGGACAATTACCTGTTATCCGGGCGGTTCCATTGCAGATGCAACAACTGTTTCACAACCTTCTGACCAATGCGCTAAAATACAGCAGACCCGATGTGGATCCGCGCGTGGAAATCAATTGTGAACTCACTGAAGTTCCGGGACGCGACAACGCAAAGTTTTATAAAATCAGCGTCGCCGACAACGGCATTGGGTTCGATGAACAGTTTAAAAACAAGATTTTCGAACTTTTCCAACGCCTGCACGGTAAAACCGAATACGAAGGAACCGGCATAGGATTGGCCATCTGCCGTAAAATTGTAAACATCCACAACGGTTTCATCAACGCCACCAGTACCCCGGGCGAAGGTTCTACATTCGAAGTTTTTCTTCCCGTAACTAAATAATCCATTTGGAACTATAATTAAAAAAATTTAAATTTATAACCCGAAATTATCCTTTATGATCCACGACAAAAACATTGTTGAGATTTTACTCGTCGATGACGACAGAGATGACAGAAGCATTTTTAGCGATGCACTGAGCGAATTGAAGATGGAAACGAGCCTTACGATGCTTGAAGACGGCCGCAATCTGGTGGCCTATCTCGAGGATCCGAAGACCAGACGTCCGGACATTTTGTTTTTGGATTTGAACATGCCGTATAAATCCGGAGTGGAATGTTTGCGAGAAATCCGGGCCATCGACAAATACAAGGATCTGTCTGTCGCGATTTATTCTACGTCGAATTCGGAAAAGGACATGGAGGACACGTTCATCAACGGCGCCAATATTTATATTCGCAAGCCCAACGATTTCACGGCCCTAAAAAAGGTACTCACCGAAGTGCTCAGCATTAACTGGCAGTTCCACACGTCGGCTCTGAATAAGGAAACTTTTTTATTAAATATCTGATCTTTCACGATTGTAATGAAGACCTCCCAAACTGCGGAGGTTTTTTTATGGAAATTTTACAACAACGCCGCTCCTCTTTATAACCGCTAATTGCAGCGATAGTGGCACATTTGTAAGTATATTCATCCCTCACTGTGGCTCATAAATACAAAAAATACCTTAAAAAGTCGGCAAAAATTGCAGCCTGGATTCTGGGGAGCCTTCTTGGAGTGTTTCTACTTATCGTCTTATTGCTTCAGGTTCCGGCGGTACAACAATTCGTAAAGGGCAAAGCGGTTACTTTCCTTGAAGAAAAAATCGGCACACATGTAGCGCTCGAGCGCATCGAAATCGCACTTCCCAAAAACGTGGTGCTTAAAGGAATTTACCTCGAAGACCAACGCGGGGACACGTTGCTTTACGGCGAAAAAATTAAGGTAGACATAGCGTTGTTTGAGTTGTTCCGTAACAAAATCGACATTAATTCGGTGGCACTGCAAGGCATTGTGGCCAATGTAAGCCGCAGCAAGGATTCGGTATTTAACTTTGATTATATTATCAACAGCTTCGATTCGGGCGAACCCAAGGATACGACCGCAACGGCTATGGAGGTTTCGCTGAACCGAATCCTGATTGAGCGTACACGCATCCATTTTGACGACGCGATTTCAAAAAACGACCTTCACGTTTCGATCGGACATTTCAAAACGAAAATAGACGACTTCGACCTCGACAATCTAGATTTCGACGTACCTGAAATAGCGCTGCACGACGTGGCCCTTAAACTAAAACAAGGCGAACTCGTGCGGGAAATCGCCGAAGAATCCGTAGAAATAGCTGATTCCATAGCGAGTAAACCGGGATTTGCAATAAAACTCGGGACTATCGATTTTCAACGCATTACACTAGACTACGACAACGTGGGCGCCCGGCAAAACACGATGTTCCAAATTGGGAAATTATTTGCCGACGTGGCATCCTCGGATATCGAAAACCGGCGCATCGGACTAAATGAGTTTACGCTCGAACAGGTGCGGGCCCAACTCGTGCTCACAAAATACGAAACGCCGAAACCCGAGCTAACAGAAGAGTCGCCGGCGCAAACTGCAAAACCCTGGACCTTTTGGGCCGATGATGTAAACCTTTCGGGCATAAACCTCATTTTTGACGATCAGAATCAAGTTCGCAAGCCACACGGCATCGACTTTACAAACCTGAATATTTCGGATTTTGCGCTAAAGGCCAAAAAACTGCGTTACGAAAACGACGAAGCGAGCGGCCGCATTGCCGAACTTCGTTTTAAAGAACAATCCGGTGTGGACCTGCGCGAATTTAGCACCGACTTTAAATACGGAAAAACTTCGGCTTACCTTAAAGACCTTTATCTCGAAACGCCAAGAACGTTGTTGCGCGAATCAATCGTACTCGAATATTCTAATGTCGACGATATCACCAACCACCCCGAACGCGTCGGAATCCGGGCTTCCCTACCCGATACGCGCATCGGCTTTTCGGACATTTTGCTATTCGCGCCTGATTTGCGCACTACGAATCCGTTTGCCTCTTATCCGCAAGCCATACTGCGGTTAGACACCCAACTTCAGGGCCGATTAAACAATCTCGACATTCCGGAACTGGCCTTAAGCGGCATCGGTCAAACCCAACTTCAGGCATCGGCGCGCATTACGGGATTGCCCGATATGGAAAATGCGTTCTTCGATGTGCGCATCGCCCGATTGAACACCGGTGCGGCAGATCTTAAACGGATTACGCCTCAGGGCACGATTCCGGCTTCGGTCAGCTTGCCACCATCGCTTTCGCTAACGGGTTCGTTTAAAGGTAAAATCAACAATTTCGCTACAAGGCTACACCTGCAATCGAGTTACGGTTCGGCCCGCGTTCAGGCCCAACTGGACCAAAGAGCCAAAAACCTCGAAACCTACGACGCCCAAATTCAGGTAAATGCGTTTGATCTGGGCCGATTGCTCTCCAATGATTCCATTGGCAAAGTAACGATGAAAATGGACGTAAACGGAACCGGCCTTGATCCCAAAACCGCGAACGCAACGCTCAGCGGGCAGATTAACAGTGCCGAATACAACGGTTACGTGTACCGCGATCTGGATCTGGACGGAAAAATAGCGTCGGGAGATTTTGATTTACAAGCGAATATGCAGGATCCGAACCTTACATTTGACCTTGTGGCAAGCGGCCGTTTTGAGGATAAATTTCCGACGGCCAAATTGCGGCTCAACGCAGAAATGATAGACCTGAACCAGCTGAATTTGCACGCCGGGCCCATGAAAATGCGCGGTAAAATTGACGCGGATTTTGCGAGTACCAACCCGGACGCGCTGAACGGCGACCTTTACGCCTACCATTTTGTAATCGCCAACGAAAAAGAGCAATTTCAACTCGACACCCTGCATTTTAACGCATTTTCGGCTGCGGATTCTACGCGTCTTGGCATCGACTCCCAATTTTTGAAAGCCGAAATGACGGGTGATTTTCAACTGACAAAACTGTTTTCGGAAATCTCGCGCACCGTTTCAAAATACTACGCGACAAAACCTGCGGCTGCCATAAGACCCGAAGAACTTGCGGCCCAACGCATGTATCTGCAGGCCCAAATTACAAACGACCCCGTACTTTCGAAATTGATGCCCCAACTCAAGCGTCTGGAGCCGATCACGCTCGAAGCGGCGTACGAAAGTACCACGGACAGCTTATCGGTCAACGCGAACATTCCGCGTCTGGTTTACGGTAACAATACGATCAGCGGTGCCCGATTGACGGCCGGAACGGAAAAAGATTCAATCGCATACGCTTTTAATATCGAACACGTAGAAAGTCCTCAGTTCGAACTGCACCGCACCGACTTATCGGGCAGCATTAAGGATAACGTAATTTCTTATGATCTGGCCATTCACGATGCCGACGATGAGCGTCAGTACGCGCTTGCTGGACGCGTTTCCCAAACCGATGGCGCCACGGAAATCAAACTTGAACCCGAAGGTTTGCGCCTGAATTACGAGGAATGGGATCTGGCCTCGGGTAACCTGATCCGGCTCGAGAACGGCGGCATCATCGCCGACCAATTCGAACTGAGTCACTCGGGCAGTACACTTGCGTTACAATCAACCCCCCTTGCGCCAAATGCTCCGCTGAAAGCAACTTTTGACAATTTTTCGCTTGAAACTTTTACGGCCGTATTGCAGAAGCCCGGCAAAGAGTCGCTCGCGATTGGCGGAACGCTGAACGGGGAAGCCGAATTTACGAATTTACAGCGCAGTCCCGCGTTTACCGCAGATGCGACGATCAGCGATTTCAGCTTTAGCCGCGACACTATCGGAAATATTGCGTTGAAGGTAGACAACCGAATTGCGGGAACGTATAACGCCAATGTTGTGCTGTCCGGATACGATAACGATGTAACGATCGACGGGGTTTACCGCGATTCAGATCAGGGCTTGCAATTAACTGTCGCCATCGACCGGTTGCAAATGGCATCTATCCAGCCTTTCACGGCCGGTGAGCTTACAAATTCAACTGGATACCTTAGCGGGAACCTTCGTGTAGGCGGAACTATTCCCGATCCCGATCTTACGGGAACACTGCAGTTTCACAACGTAAATATTACCGCGACGCAACTAAATTCTGCATTTTTAATTGCCGATGAAACACTCTCGTTTACCCCGAAAGGGCTTTCCTTTGATTCGTTCCGCCTGTTCGATGAGGAAAGCAACACGCTTGTTCTGGACGGAGATGTGTTAACGACAAACTATCGCGACTACGCGTTCGATCTGAACTTGTCGGCCAATAATTTCCGGGCTGTTAATTCAAGCGCCCGCGACAATGACCTGTTCTACGGAAAATTGTATATAGATACGCGGCTCGACATTGGAGGCGACTTGAACCTACCAGAAATTTCGGGCTCGCTCGCGATTAACGACGAAACGGATTTTACTGTCGTGCTGCCTCAGTCGGATCCGGCCATTGCAGACCGCGAAGGCATTGTGGAATTTGTAGATCGCGACAATCCTCAGCTAACCGATCCGCTGATGACCGAAATTGATTCGCTTGAAACGTCGGCACTGCGCGGCATGGATGTTAACGTAAACATCACGATTGAAAAAGAAGCGGCGCTCACACTCGTCGTGGACGAAGGCAACGGGGATTTTCTGCGGCTCAAAGGCGAAGCCCAACTCAATGGCGGCATCGACCCATCGGGCAAAACGAGCCTCACGGGCCGGTATGAGCTGTCCGAAGGCGCTTACGAAATGTCGTTTAACATGCTCAGACGCCGGTTCGAAATTCAGAAAGGAAGTTATCTTTTGTGGACAGGATCCCCGACAAGTGCAGATATCAACATTACTGCGGTTTATACCTCTAACACACCGCCCATCGATTTGTTAGGCGATCAGATTGCGTCACTTTCTCCGTCGGTGCGCAATATGTACAAACAACGGCTGCCGTTTCAGACCCATTTGATTATGACCGGAGAACTGTTGCAGCCCGAAATTTCGTTCGACATTAAATTGCCCGATGCGAATTACGGCGTCTCATCGGAGATTGTTGAAACCTCTCGCGAAAAACTCGAAGAATTGCGACGAAATCCGGCCGAACTTAACAAACAGGTTTTTGCGCTTTTGCTGCTGAACCGTTTTATCGGCGAGAATCCGTTTGCAAGCGAAGCCGGTGGCATGACAGCCGAAACCATGGCGCGTCAAAGCGTGAGCCGATTGCTTTCGCAGCAATTGAACAACATTGCCGGAAACCTGATCCAGGGCGTGGAACTCGATTTCGATCTGGAATCGGGAGAGGATTTTAGTACCGGAACCAGACAAACGCGAACCGATTTGAACGTCGGGGTATCAAAGCGCCTGCTCAACGATCGGCTTAAAGTGACGGTTGGAAGCAATTTCGAACTCGAAGGAAACCAACGCGTAAACGAAAATGCGACAAATATTGCCGGAGATCTCGCCATCGATTACATGCTCACGCGCGATGGGCGTTATGCAATCCGCGCCTACCGCAAAAACGAGTATCAGGTAGCGCTGCAAGGCCAGGTCATTGAAACCGGTGTGGCGTTTATCATCACGATGGATTACGACAAATTCCGGGAACTGTTCCACCGGAGTCCCGAAGAAAGACGCATGATACGCGAAGAGCGCCGCCGCGAACGCCAAAAGAAAGAACGCGAAAACGCCGAACAGAAAGCCCGCGAAGATGAAGAAAAAAACAGCGATAACGATGAATAAACAGGTTTCCATACTGTTTCTAAGCCTTGCCGCTTTGCTCAGCTCATGCAGTAACACCAAGTATTTGCCCGAGGGTGAACTGTTGTACACCAAGGGGACGGTGAAAGTAAAATCAGAAGAACTGGCACGGGGCGAGCGAAAAAGCCTCGAGAATGATCTGGAAACGATGCTGCGTCCGCATCCCAACACCAAAATTCTGGGATTGCGCGTAAAACTGTGGTTTTATAACATCGCGGGCGAACCCAAAAAGGACAAGGGATTCAGGCACTGGGTGCGCACCAAGCTCGGCGAGCCGCCCGTTTTGTTCTCTCAGGTTAACCTTGATCACAATGCACAGGTGTTGCAGAATCACGCCCAGAACAAAGGCTATTTCAACGCCATTGCCTTGGCCGATTCCACGCGAAGGGGAAAACGCGCCTCGGCAGAATATACAGTAGAGGCCCGCGCCCAATACAAAATACGCTCGGTGGTATTTCCGAATGATTCCACGGCACTCGACAGCATTATTGCCACCACAGCACCCCAAAGCATACTAAAGCCGGGCAATGGCTACGATTTGGACGTTATAAAAAACGAACGTTTGCGCATCGACACAAAACTTAAGGAAAATGGCTACTATTTCTTCGCGCCCGAACACCTGATCGTTCAGGTAGATAGCACAGTTGGAAACAAACAAGTGGATTTGTTCGTAAACGTAAAACCCGAGGCTCCCGAACGCGCCAAGCAGGTGTACCAGATTAACGATGTATTTATTTATCCGAGTTTTTCGGTGCGACGCGACACTATCGGCATTGAACCCGAAGATGTGACCTACCACAACGATCTTGTCATCATCGACAAAGCGGACCGTTTTAAGCCGCGTATTTTTGACCGCACGCTCTATTTTAAAAAGGGGGACGTGTACAATCGCACCGCGCATAACCTTTCGCTGAACCGTTTGATTCACCTGAATGTGTTCAAGTTCGTTAAAAACCAGTTCCGCGTCATTGACGATGAAGACGGCACAAAGCTCGACGCATTTTACTATCTGACGCCCCATCCAAAAAAGTCGATTCGCGTGGAAGTGCTCGGCAAGACGAATTCCGCAAATTATACCGGAACCGAACTCAACGTAAACTGGAGCAACCGCAACACGTTCAAGGGTGCGGAACTGCTCGAGATCTCGGCGTTCGGCGGCCTTGAGGTGCAGGTATCGGGACAAAACAAAGGGTTTAATGTTTACCGTGTCGGATCCGAAGCCAAACTGACCTGGCCGCGGTTTATATCGCCGTTTGAGCACCGTAGTTCAAGCGGTTTTATGCCGCGGACGCGCGCTCTGATTGGCTATGAATACCAGCTTCGACAGCAGCTTTATTCGCTCAATTCGTTCAAGGGATCTTTTGGCTACCTGTGGAAAGAAAACATACGCAAGGAACATATGCTTAACGTTATGGACATCACTTACGTCAATCCGGGGCATGTGACCGATTTGTACCGGGAACGTATTGCGGCCGATCCGACGCTGGCCAAAGTCATCGAAAAGCAACTCATCTTTGGCCCGAACTATTCGTATACGTATACCAATACGATGCAGACCGATAAGAAACATACGTTCTACTTCAAAGCGGGTCTGGATTTGGCCGGGAACCTGACCGGTTTTTTAACGGGCGCAAATATTCGAGAAGGCGATACTTCCAAAGTGTTTGGCGTGCCGTTCAGCCAGTTTGCGAAAATTGAACAAGACTTCCGTCATTATCTGAAACTCGGGGAAAACAGCCAACTCGCGAGCCGCATCATCGCCGGGGTTGGATTCAGTTACGGAAACTCGAAGGAAATGCCGTACATCAAACAATTTTTCAACGGAGGTACAAACAGTATCAGGGCGTTCCGCGCGCGTTCCATCGGTCCGGGTTCCTACCGGCCTGATGCGGAGGCAAACGATTTTTTACCCGATCAATCCGGTGATATCCGACTTGAGATAAACACCGAATACCGCGCAAAACTTTTCAGCATTGTTCACGGGGCCGTGTTTGTCGATGCCGGGAACATATGGCTGTTTCACGACGATGAAAAACCCGGTGCAAAATTCTCGAACGATTTCCTGAAGGAATTTGCTGTAGGAACGGGCGTAGGTTTGCGGTTTGACCTGTCGTTTCTTATTCTCCGGACGGACCTTGCCTTCCCTATCCGGAAACCTTACCTGCCCGAAAACGAGCGTTGGGTGTTTGACCAGATTAATTTCGGAAGCAGTACCTGGAGACGCGAAAACCTTGTGTTTAACCTTGCCATCGGTTATCCGTTCTAAACGAGCGGATTCGGACGCATCGGCAAATAAATGTAAAAAGAAGCGCCTTGTCCGGGCGTACTTTCTGCCGAGATGAAACCTTTGTGATTGCCGACAATTTTCTTGCACAGCGCCAACCCGATTCCGGTTCCCGTGAACGTACTTTCGGGATTTAGCCGCTGAAAGATCGTAAAAATCTGGGCCGCGTATTTCTGGTCGAATCCAATTCCGTTGTCTTTTACAACGATTTCGCAATAATGCACGCCGCGGAGCAAATGGTGCCCAAATGGCATTTCTTCGGCACCCACTTCCCGCGACAAAATGTCGATGCGTGGCTGTTCGTTTGTGAATTTCAGCGCATTCCCGATTAAATTTGAGAATAGCTGTGACAATTGCAGTCCGATACCCGGAATTCGCGGTAAGGTATCACTTGTCACCACCGCCCCCCGTTCTTCGATGAGCAGTTCGAAATCTACGAGCACATCGTTAAGTATGTCGTTTAAATCTACGAGTTCGCGCGGCTCTTCGGCTTTTGACAATCGACTGTAATGCAAAACCGACCGTATCAGTTCGGACATTCTCGCGGCCGATGATACGATTTTGGAGAAATACTTTTCAACGGCAGCTTTGTCGTCGAGGTGTTGTCCTACAAGGCCCGAAAACATCTGGATCTTGCGCAGGGGTTCCTGCAAATCGTGAGATGCGATATAGGCAAACTGTTCGAGTTCGCGGTTCTGAAATTCGAGTTCTGCCGTGTATTCTTTCAACTGGTCTTCTGCCCTTTTGCGCTCGGTCAAATCACGCGTTACTTTTGAGAAGCCGATCACGCCTCCTTCGCTGTCGTGCAAAGCTGTAATGGCGACACTTCCCCAGAACAAAGTACCGTCTTTTCTCAAGCGGTATCCTTCGTGCACAGCCCGGCCCTCCCGCTCTGCTTTGGCCACAAGAGTTTCCGGCAACTGGGCGAGCCTGTCCTTTTCCATATAAAAAACACGGATATGCTTGCCTATGATTTCGGACTCCTCGTACCCCTTGATTTGTTGGGCACCTTTGTTCCAGTTAAGTATATGCCCCGATTTGTCGAGCAGCAGAATGGCGTAATCCTGAACTTCTTCCGTCATTCGCTGGAAGCGTTCTTCACTCGCGCGCAGTTCGTTATTTTTTTGTACGAGCCGCTGAGTTCTGAGTGCCACGCGCCTTTCGAGGGTTTGCTCGTAGGTTTTCTGGTCTGTGATTTCGAGCAACGTTCCGAATATTTTTTGCGGTTCGCCCTGAGGATCGTAAATGAGTTTTCCATCGATGCGGATCCAGTGGATTTCCTTGTTGGGCCACTCAATGCGTACCTCGTAAAACAGTTTGCCGATTTGCTTCATCTTCCGGTGTGCTTCGAGACGAATATCCGCATCTTCTGGCAGAATCTGGCTCACAAACGCGGTCTGGGGCAAATGCATATCGGAAGATTTACGACCAAATATTTTTGCAAAACGCTCAGAGTAAGAAAACGCCTTTGTATTAATGTCGAATTCAAAACTTCCCATTCGCGCGGCCTCAATCGCAAGTTTATGGGCCGTTTCGCTGTTTCGTATTTTCTGGCGGGACAATACACTCGCTGTGGTTTCATCGGCCATGATCACCGTGCCGACCACATTTCCGGAAGCCTCTGTATAGGGTTCGAAGTGAAATTTAAAGTAAATTCTTTTTCCCGGATTTACGGGATCTGCAAACGGAATGTCGCGCGCGATGAAGCGTTTTCCCGTGCGCCGGACGCGGGCAATAACGGCTTCGAATTCGCGTATGACGCTATCAGGCAAAAGCGCCGCGACAGGTTTGTCGTTGATTTCTTCGGCGGGCAGGTTTAACAAATTCGCAAGGCGGTGATTGGCGTAAGCAACCTGATGCGATGGCCCGATAACGAGTGCCATTCCCATTGGCGCTGTCATGTAAAAATTTTCGAGCATTTGCAATTGGGTTGACCTTGCTTTTGCCATTCCGAGGAATCCGCCCTGAGTTTGGTCCCCTATTTTGCTCAGCGAGATCGCGTGATTGAACCGGACTTGCCAGTCGTTGAAAGCCTGTTGAATATCGGACGATTTTGCTTTTTCGCCGTCAATCTCAGGAACATTGGCTAAGGGTTGCGCACGCATCGGAAGATCAAAAACCTCGGAGAAAGCTTTGTTTGGAAGAAAAAAATGGTTCGGACCCCAAAGCACAAACATGGGCTCGCGCGCATTTAAAATGACGTTAAGTGCGTTAATGAGCAGTTCGGACCAAAGCGAAGGCGGCCCGAGAGGCGTTTGTTCCCACGGTGTAACCGGAGTCCAGTGCCGGGTGAGGTTCAAAGGGGCAGTTTGGGAGGCGTCAGTCATTCTTGTTCCAGAATACGGGTAAGCATTTGATTCATCTGTTGCATGCTCGAGGGCTTTTCCAAAAATCCGGTGGCGCCAAAAGCAGAGGCTTGCTCGCGCAACGACGAAGAAGCCATCGTAGAAAACAAATAAATCCGCGTTTGCTGAAGTTTCGGAATCTTGCGGATCTCTCCGAGCGATTCAACGCCGTTCAACATGGGCATATTCATATCTAAAAAGATGCAATCGGGTAAAAAGTCAGGATTGTCAAACAAATAACTTAAGGCTTCAAGCCCAGTGCTCGCCGTTCGACAATCAATTTCAGGGTGTATTGCTCCAACGGCTTCGCAAAAAAGTTCGCGATCATCTGCATCGTCGTCAATAAAAAAGCATTGCTTAATAAAAGCCATTGTCTTAGGGAAATTTCGGTCTAAAATATAAATTATTGCGGCCAATTCATAATTAACCTTTAATCGCATAGTGCGCCGCCCTGCGCCACAGGAACGCTGTGATCCGCGTTTGGAGCCAAAGCTGGTCCCTTATGGTTTTAAATCGTGTGTTCGTTCTCATAACTTAATGTGGTATGTGCCAAAGATCTGAATAGCATCAAACATTAGCCTTACACGATTCCTACGGGCGGTTGTACAATTCGCAGAGCAAGTAACTTTACAAGACATAGCAAAAATGCTATAAGCTAAATTTGGTGTTTTCTGCAATCTTTGGTTCTCTAAACTTAGCATGCGATGAAAGCAATCTGGAAAGGCGGTATCAGCTTCGGACTCGTACATATTCCCGTGAGGCTCTACAGCGGGGCCACGACGCACCGTGTGGATCTGGATATGATCCGACGTAAAGACCAATGTAAGATCCAATACGTGAGAATTTGCAAACAAGACGGAAAGGAAGTGCCCTGGGAAGACATTGCGCGTGGCTACCTCAGGGAAGACGGCGACTACGTGGTGCTCGAAAAAGAGGAAATTGAAGCAGCCATGCCCGAGAAAACCCAGACGATTGACATTTTTGAATTCGTACTCGAAAAAGAAATTCCGTCCCAGTACCTCGAAAAGCCTTACCTGATTGAACCCGATAAAGCCGCCGGAAAAACGTACGCCCTGCTGCGCGAAGCCCTCAAAAAGTCGGGCAAAGTGGGCCTGTGCAAATTCATCATCCGAACCACGCAACACCTGGGCATTCTAAAACCTCAGGACGATGCGATTGTGCTCATTCAAATCAGGTTCGGACAAGATTTGCGCGATCCGAAAGACCTAAAAACACCGGCGAAAATCAAAATCGAGAAGAAAGAACTCGATATGGCCATGATGATTATCGACCAACTGACCGATAAATTTCAGCCTGAAAAATACAAAGACACTTATAAGGAAGAACTCATCAAACTCATCAACAAAAAAGCCAAGGCCCCCAAGAAAAAACTCGCGCCGGCCAAGACTAAGAAAGAGCGCCACCCGGCAGATGACCTGCTGGACCAGTTGCGCGCAAGTCTGGAGGCGATCAAAAACTAACCGATGGACCTCAATACGTACAACGAAAAACGCGATTTTGACAAAACGCGGGAACCAAAGGGCAAGAAAAAGAAATCCTCGCCCAAGTTGAAATTTGTGGTACAAAAACACGACGCCTCACGCCTTCACTATGATTTTCGGATAGAGATCGACGGCGTTCTCGTGAGTTGGGCCGTGCCGAAAGGGCCTTCCGTAAATCCTGCCGACAAGCGCCTGGCTATGCATACCGAAGACCATCCGATGGATTATATGACGTTCGAAGGAACGATTCCCAAAGGCGAATACGGAGGCGGAACGATGATGGTCTGGGATGTAGGGACTTACGAACCCGCAGAACTCAAACCAGGCCAGGACGCAAATACGGCGATGCGCAAACAGCACGAGAAAGGTGCCATCCGCGTGGCGTTGGACGGCAAAAAACTCAAAGGCGTTTACAACCTGCAACAAATGAAGGGCAAGGAAAATCATTGGCTTATGATTAAGTCAAACGACGAGTTTGCCGCTGAAAAGCCAACATATGACGAACTATCGGTATTAACCGGGCGCGATATGGACGATATCGCAAATGACAAAAAGCCATCGGACCAAAAAAAAATACAAGCCTTTGACCCGGGCCTGCTCGCCGAAGCGCGAAAAATAAAAACGTTCCCAGACAATTGGTCGCCCCAAAAAGCTTTGTCCGTAACCGAATTGCCCGAAGGCGATCTCTGGCATTACGAGAAAAAAATCGACGGTTACCGAGCCCTTGTCGAAGTACAAAACGGCAAAGCCCGGTTGGTGTCGCGGAACGGAAACGATTTTACGCACAAATACGGCGCAGTGGCCGATGCGTTTGAAGGATTTTCGGCCGATGTGATTTTCGACGGCGAAATCGCGATGCAGGATGCCAAAGGCGAGGTTCATTTTTCGTGGTTGCAAAATCCCGAGAAAGCGCCCAAAACTGCCAGACTCGTATTTTGGGCGTTCGATTTTTTGTACTTCGCCGGGTTCGATCTCAGAAGATTGCCGCTATCGGTCCGGCGTCAATTCCTCGAAGCCTTATTGCCCCAAACCAAACATACGCAAATCGTCGAAATCCTGACCGACGCAAACAAAGCGCTACAAACTGCAGCCAACGCCCAGTGGGAAGGTTTGATCGCGAAAAAAACGGAATCGGCTTACCAGGTTGGCAAACGCAACTCCGATTGGGTCAAGTTTAAAATTGAACAACAACAGGAAATGGTCATTGGTGGATTTACCGAACCCGCCGGCGGACGAAAAGGAATTGGCGCGTTGTTGTGCGGATTTTATCAGAACGGCAAACTGCGGTACTCCGGGCGCGTGGGCAGCGGATTCAACGCGAACCAGCTTATCGATATCCGCAAAAAACTCGAAAAAATCGAACAGCAAAAAGCTCCGTTTGAAAACCCGCCCCGGCTTAAAAACGTGCACTGGACCAAACCGGAATTTGTCGCACAGATTAAATTTACGGAAATCACATCGGCCCAAAGCATGAGACATCCGGTGTTCCTCGGGTGGCGCGACGATAAAAAACCAACGGACGTTATTCTCGAAAAACCTGCACCATCGACCGAACCAAAATCCGCAAACCAAAAAACAACCGCCGTGAAAACAACTGCTGTAAAAACGACAAAAAGCGCAAAAAAGTCCTCGGAAACCCCGTTTGCTGAACTCTCTCAGCGCGTGAAGTTTACGAATGTGAACAAGATTTTCTGGCCCGATAAAAAAATTACAAAGGGCGATGTGATTCGGTATTACGACGCCGTGGCGGACTACATTCTGCCGCATTTAAAAGACCGGCCTCAATCGCTCAGACGCACGCCAAACGGAATTCTGTCCGATGGATTTTTTCAAAAGAACGTCGAAGGCGTCGTCCCAAAGTGGATAAAAACGCGCAAGATAAAATCGGAATCCAAAAGTGAATCGGTAACCTGGTTGCTGTGCCAGGACAAAGATACGCTGCTCTATCTGGCTAATATGGGATGCATCGAACTGAATCCGTGGAACAGCCGCGTAGGTTCATTAAACCAGCCGGACTTTATTGTTTTTGATTTGGATCCGAAAGATGCTCCATTGGAAAACATTGTTAAGACCGCTACAAAGCTAAAGCAAGTGCTCGATTTTCTGGAACTTCCGGCCTTTGTGAAAACCTCGGGCGGCAATGGCATCCACATTTTTGTACCGATACTTCCCAACGCTACATACGATCAGGTAAGAACGGTTTCCCAACTTATCAGTCAAATGGTTCATCGCGAACTTCCGGATATCACGAGCCTCGAACGCATGCCGGACAAGCGCCGCGGGAAGGTATACCTCGACTATTTGCAAAACGGCCGCGGAAAAACAATGGCGAGCATTTACGCCCTTCGGCCCCGGGAAAACGCAGGTGTAAGCACACCGCTCGAATGGTCCGAGGTGAACGACAAACTCGACCTGAATGCCTACAACTTATTCACTATTTCTGAACGCCTCGGCAAAAAAGGAGATCTGTGGAAAAATATAGCCGATTCCGCCATCGACCTGAGAGCGCTAAGGGAACGCCTATCGGGTCGCTAATCCATGGGCCGCATCGCAACACTTAAAACAAAAAAACCGGCGATTTTTGGGTCACCGGTTTTCGTTTTTATTTAGTTTCTATCTGTACAGCATTTTAGCGAGTCTGTCGTCGCGTTTGTAAATGTCCTCATAAAATGAGACGCGGCCTTCTTCATCGGGCCAGGCCGTGAAATACGCTATAAAAACAGGAATTTTGCGGCTTAGTGTATGATAAGTCTCGGTGCCTTTGTTCATTGCAGCGTCGATGCGTTTTTCATTCCAACCTTTTTCGCCTTCCATGATTTCATAAGCGAGTTCTTTGGCTTTGTGCACGCGGATACAGCCGTGAGAAAAAGCGCGTTCTTCGCGTGTAAACAGGCTTTTTGCCGGGCTGTCGTGAAGGTAGATGTTGTTCTGGTTCGGGAACATGAATTTAACCAGACCAAGGGAATTCTGCGGCCCTGGTTTCTGCCGAACACTTTCTCCGTTCCATTCCATATTGTTTTTTTCGAGATAACCGGGGTCTTTCTCCAAAGCCGGTTGAATCTCATTATTGAGGATGCTTCGCGGAACGTTCCAGTAAGGGCTGAACACCAAGTAGCTCATCTTTTCGGTGAAGACAACGGTTTTGTGCATTTCCTTGCCAACGACCACATTAGACTCAAGCGCCACTTCGCCATTCTTCCAGTATTTAAGCTGATAGGCCGGAATATTTACCGCGACGTATTCCTCGTTGAGGTCAAATCCGACGGGCACCCAACGGCAGCGTTCCATGTTAACCAGAATCGTCTTAATCCGCTCGCTTACGGGGATGCTGAGTTCTTCCAGAAGGTCTGCGCCAATCTGCGTACGCGTATCGCGGTAATGGCGTTTAAAGTAAGAATCGAGCCCGTCCTGCAATGCATCGTCGTACACGGCGCTCTTTGAATCAGATTTCAGGTCCCCTTCTAAAAACAACCGGTTTCTGACCTGAGCAATAACCGCATGCTCGTCACCGTTTTTAAAATTCTTGGTTCCTTCAGGCATTTGCATCTTCGGCCAGCCCCCGTTCTTCTCGATATTTCTGTAGTGGGTAAGCGCTTTGCGAAGCAAGTAATATTCGCCGATGTTCGCATTTTTGTCGCCCGCTACAATACGGTCGGGTTCCTCCATGAGCCTATCGAGATAGTCGACATACGACAGTTCATTTCTTGGCAGGTACCATCCTGTGCTTTTGCTGGTTTCGGCGTCCAGACCTCCAAAGACTTTATCGGCGTAAAAGAAATACATTCCGGTAATCAGCAAATCTTCCTCGGTAGTGGGCTTTTTGCGGTCCGTTTTCTCAAAGATTTTTGAAATCCTGTCTACGTACGGTATTTCGACAGGTACGCCCTCCTGTTCAATCTGCCGTGCTTTTGAGTACAGCACTTCGGCAAAGTCGATGCGGCCGTCCTTGTCGTACCATATCAATTGATTTTCGTGACGGTCGTAAATCTCGTCTATCGATTCGGCATACGCTTTAAACTCCGGATATGATTTATAGAAAGCTTCTTTTTCTTCGGGGTTAACCGGGATGCGCTTTTCCGGATTTTCGGAGAGTTTGCCGTCATTTCTCTTACAGGCCGGAGCCATGACCAACATCAGCATCGGCAAAATAAACATCAAATAACGTTTCATAGTTCAAGTATTTTCCGATAAAAATACGTGGCGGAAAGCAACTTAAAAAACCGGCAGACGACTTTGTGGAAATATTGTAACCTTTGGCATCAAACCAAAAAGCTACAGTTTAGCCGACCTGCGCCTGCGGATGATGCGGAAATGATTTTTTGCAGGGTATTGCCTTCCCGGCGTAAGGTTGTTGCAAATCAGCGCAAAAACCAACAGAATAAGCGCGCCCGAAAGTACGGGCATTAACGCGTAAGAATAACCGAGCGCCGTTACTTTTGACGAACCGGTAACGGCAATCAACGCGGTTGCCCCGCCGGGTGGATGCAGGGTTTTGGTCACCTGCATGGCTACGATCGATAGAGAAACAGCCAAAGGCGCGGCTACGTAAACGAGATCCGGCAGCAGTTTAAAGATAGTTACGCCAACCAGAGCCGATATCAGGTGTCCGCCAATCAGGTTGCGCGGCTGGGCAAGCGGGCTTTCGATAACGCCGTACACCAATACCGATGACGCTCCGAAAGAGCCGATCAGAAAAACCACGTCCTGACGCAGCAATTGCTCGGTTCCCAAAAAAGCGATAACACCAAGTCCTAAAAACGATCCGAGGAATGCCCAGAAATGCTCGCGCCAGTCCACAAGCGTTTCTTTGTAGAGCACGTAGCGCGTGCGCCGGTAACTGCGTTTAATTTTTTTCACGGGCATAATCAGATACTTGTGCGGCAAAAATACATAATTGCGGCATTTGGGGTGCCATTGCATTTGAATGCGCCGATTTTTATTTTAATTTTAAACAAAAACCTGCGCATGAACCAAGTCGAAATATACATCAACCGTTTTTTTACTGCGATCGGCCACTTTATCCCTAACCTCGTGGCGGCAGCGATTACGCTCGTTATCGGGCTTCTCCTGATTAAACTTTTCAGGCGTTTCATCAACGGACTCATGGTCAAACGCGATGTAGACCCGACGTTGCTCCGATTCGTGATGGACGTTATGACGTGGATCTTTCGCGTGTTGCTGTTTGTAAGCGTCATTACAAAACTCGGCGTGGAAACCACATCTTTTGTGGCGGCGATCGGGGCGGCGGGTCTTGCGATCGGACTTTCGCTTCAGGGATCGCTCTCGAATTTTTCGGGCGGATTGCTCATCATTTTGTTTAAGCCGTTTCGCGTCGGACATTATATCGAAGCACAAAACGAAGCAGGAACGGTTCAGGCCATTCAGATTTTCAGCACTAAAATACTTACTCCGGAAAACAATGTCGTGTATTTGCCTAACGGCATTCTTTCCAACGGAACCATCAGAAATTTATCTACCGAACCTTTGCGCCGGGCCGAAATTATATTAACCGTAGATTACGCAACACCTCTGAAACTGGTACGCGATACGCTCGAGAGCATCATACAAAACGACGCGCGCATGCTCAAAGAACCGGAGTCTATCGTACAGGTTCGGGAACTCACAGAAACGGCTGTGAAAATAACGGTGTTGCTGTGGACCTTCCGGGCCGAGTATGGCGACGTTGTTTCGAGCTTTTACGAGCAGGTAAAAATGCGGTTCGATCAGGAAGGCATTCGCGCCAATCCGCCTTATCAGGTGTTGTTAAAACCACCGCCGGCCAGGGATACGCCCTCGTAAAAAAAATCCCGCTGTTACCGCAGCGGGATGTTTATTTTATACTTTGATGTGGCCCCAGTTTTCGCCACTCTTAATGCGGTGCAGTTGCATCTCGCTAACGCCGAACTGCTTGGCGAGCATCTTAATGCGGGTTTTTCGGTTCGGATCGAGCAGTCGCTTTTTGAGAAAAATAACCTGAGTAACCGTGAGCTTTCTTCCGTCTGAGCGGATGTTGTGCTCTATCAGGCGTTTTTTAGCGGCCTGTACATGAGGGCTGTTGCGCGTATGCTCGAGCATTTCCTCCCGCGTGGCCCAACGCAAATTCCTATGGTGGTCGTTGTCCCGGACGCGGTCCAGATGCAATACGTGAACCTGATCTTCTGAAGTTCTCGGCACGAAGTACTCTGCCACGAGTTTGTAGACGAAATAGTGTTTGTTAATCATGGTACCGTCTTCTTGTGGCACCTTGTATCTTAACGAACGGTAGCCATCGACAAGGCTGCCTTTTAAAATTCTTCCGTCGTCGAATTCTTTCTTAAAACTGAGCAAACGTCCGTAATTGGAAACTGCGTAGCGCATTTTGAGATGCGGGTGCACAGGAAATTCCTTAAACGTCTCAGATGCGAATAACTGCAACATATCGTTTAGGTTTGATTTGTTTTTGGAAACACAAATATAGCAAGTTAAGCTGCGGAACCTCGTTTGCCCCCAAATTTTAAGAAAACGTTAGAATTCGCTTCCGGTAACCGCAAAAACTAATCTTATAACAAAACACGGAATTTTTGTAAAATCCCCAAACGGGCATCCCATAAATTTGACAAACGATCCAATGGACAAACCAAAAACCACATACAAATGAAAGCAACAGACGATACTCTGCATCAGAATTTTTCAAAAATCGATCCCTCCGGAACAGATCCAAACCGCTACGCAAGCATTCCCTCTCCTAAAAAAGGAAAAAACGGCCATTCGCCTCAAAGTTGGATGCTCGGTCTTCCGGTAAACGTCGGAAAAGTTGAACGCATTGCCATGGTCGCGGCGGGCGCTTATCTACTTTACAAATCGCTGTCAGGACCAAAGAAAAACGTCGGGCAAACCATTGCCGGCGGCACGATGCTGATGAGAGGCGTAAGTGGGTATTGTCCGGTATATCAGGCCATGGAAAGCAGTCCGAAACTCAGTGGGAGCAACGTAAACATCCGCACCTCCCTCGAGGTGGATCAACCGCCGCACACTGTATATAACGCATGGCGCAAACTCGAAAATCTGCCTCATTTTATGTCGCATCTGGATTCGGTCAAAGAAAAGGACAAACTGCGTTCGGACTGGACGGCTAAAGGTCCGGGTGGCATCGGTTCGGTGAGCTGGTCGGCCGAAGTTCTTATGGACGAGCCCGGTCAGGTATTAAGCTGGCATTCGCTTCCCGGGGCCACAATTGACAACGCAGGTAAAGTCGTGTTTACAGAAATCGGATCAGGGCGTACGCGTCTGGATGTGACGATCTCATATCACGCACCGCTTGGCGTAGCCGGGGAAACGGCAGCAAAATTACTTAATCCGCTTTTTGAAAAGATGGTGAAATCGGACATTCAGAACTTTAAAACGTACATCGAAACCGGCAACGTTGCCGCGAAATAATACGCGAACTTTTATTCCTGAGCGTCTGTATTACGGGCGCTCTTTTCTATGCTTATGGCCCGAAGACTGCTTACCAAAAACTTCTTTAAAGACCTGTGGACGCTCATCCGGGGTGCCGCCAACGGTTTCGTCCAAGACCGCGCGCTTAAAATGAGTGCCTCTCTCTCCTATTACACGCTGTTCTCGCTTGCGCCTTTGTTGTTGCTGCTCATTTCGATCACGGGCATGGTGCTGGGTCAGGACGCGGTCGAAGGCCAACTGTTCCGCGAAATAAACGGCGTTATCGGCAGTGAAGCCGCTGCGCAAATTGAGCAGATTATTACCAACATGCAGCTATCGGGCAAAACCACACTGGCGCTTGTCATAGGTGCGGTAACGTTAATCATAGGTGCTACAACCGTTTTTGCAGACATACAGGATTCAATTAATTACATCTGGAAGGTGCGTGCAAAACCCAAACGCGGGTGGGTTAAAATGATCAAAGACCGCCTTTTGTCATCCTCTCTGATTATCGGACTGGGGTTTCTGCTGATAGTATCGCTGACTATAAACGGGCTTGTACTGGCATTTAACGATTGGCTAAAAGGGTATTTTCCCGATATTACCTTAATTGTTTTTAACCTGCTGAACCTGCTTATCAGCCTTAGCGTAATTACCGTTTTATTCGGGATTATTTTCAAATTGCTGCCCGATGTAATCATTCCGTGGCGCGATGTGCGGGCCGGTGCATTTTTTACGGCATTGCTGTTCCTGTTGGGCCGCTATGGAATCGGAATTTACATCGAAACCACAAGTGCCGGTTCTGCTTATGGCGCTGCGGGTTCAATTATCGTTATTTTGTTGTGGGTTTACTATACGGCGGCCATTCTGTATTTTGGTGCCGAATTTACGCGCGCTTATGCCGATTTTGTCGATGAGAAGATAAGGCCTGCAGATTACGCGGTTCATATAGAAGAGCGCGAAGTAGAACGCGAAGTGACCGAATTGCCCTCGCGTAATTTGTGCAACATCGACCCGGAAAAAGAAGATGAAGATACAGAAGATTGCGAACTAAAAAACGAAAATGATGGAAGATAAAAACAAACACAAGTACGACGGTAAAGAAGACAGAAATTACCACCAAAAACCTTTTGACGAGGTAGCTGACGAGTTGCCACAAATCGATGAGAAATCTGCAGACCTGGCCCACAAAGCCAAAACCGGGGAAGAACCCGAGGCAGAAGATTCGGCCGGATCCTGATATTTGTCAGAGCCGCAGCAGTTGCCGGTTCGGAAAAAATAGTTTATTTTTCGCTCAGTAAATACCACCTACATGCGAAAAACACTACTCTTATGGCTGATGTTTGCCGGAATTTCGACCGCGACAGCTCAGCAAACTCCTGAATCGGAAAAGCCCCGCGAATCGGAAAAAACCGTTGTGCCCGCTCAGGATCACGCAAAAGAAATTCAGATGCGGCGCGCAGAAAAGCGCAAGAAGATGGAAACCGCCAGGCGCAATGTGCGAGACAAAATCAAATCGGATACAATAACCCGCAGATAGCCCATGAAAAAAATCAATTTCATTTTCCTGATGCTGATCTCGCTGTACTCACATGCGCAGATGAAAGAAGTCGTTTATTCGGACGGAAAACAAAAACTCACAGGCATTTCAGTATTGCCAGAGAAAAACAACGGGAGTGGCCGCGGCATTCTGATCCTGCCGGCATGGATGGGCATTACCGATCACGAAAAAGAAGTGGCTGCCCAACTTTCGCGTAAAGGTTATCCTGTGTTTATCGCCGACATTTATGGCTCGGGCAATTATCCGGCAAACACGGAAGAAGCGGGTAAAATATCGGGCCGTTTCAAGGCGGACGTAACGCTTTACCGCTCTCGCATTCAAGCGGCTTTAAACCAGTTGCACAAACTCGGTGTTAAAGAAGGGCGTGCCGTAGCTATCGGATATTGTTTTGGCGGAACAGGCGTGCTCGAAGCGGCCCGGGCGCGGATGAGCCTTGCGGGCGTGGTATCGTTTCACGGCGGCCTCGGTCGCGATGTTTCTGAACCCGTAGCGGGTATTTCAGTTCCGGTGCTCGTGTTACACGGGGCCGATGATCCGTTTGTATCTGAACAGGAAATAGAAAACTTTCACCAGGAAATGCGCGATGCAAAGGCCGACTGGCAGATGATTTACTACGCCGATGCCGTGCACTCGTTCACGAACAAAGCCGCTGGAAACGACAAATCCAAAGGGGCTGCTTATCACGCGGTAGCGGACAAACGTTCGTGGGCACATTTTGAATTGTTTCTTTCCACACTTCCATAATTTAACCCGATGAAAATTAAATTTTTCCTGCCCGTTCTGGCGCTGGCGATGGCCTGTTGCAAAACGGCTCCTGTAACGACTGAAAAGCAATCTGCCGACGCGCTCCCGTATGTTAATATGATGAGCGAGTCAAATTTGCGAAAAGACCTGACGGTGGTTGCGTCTGACGAAATGCAGGGCCGTGAAACCGGATCTGAAGGCCAGAAAAAAGCCGGTCTTTACCTGATTTCGCGGTACACGGAAATGGGCGTTTCTCATCCGCCCGCACTCGGAAATTACTACCAGCCGGTGCCTGCTTCTTACCTGAATGCACGCCGCAACCTGGGTTTGCCCGATTCTGAAAACATTCTCGCGTTTATTCCGGGATCGCAGCTCCCCGACGAAGTTGTCGTGATATCGGCCCATTATGACCATGTTGGGATCATAAATGGCGAAATCTACAACGGCGCGGATGACGACGGCAGCGGCACGGTCGCTCTTGTAGAAATGGCACGCGTATTTGCCGAAGCTAAAAAGAACGGACACGGTCCAAAGCGCTCGTTATTGTTCCTTCACGTAACCGGTGAAGAACACGGTTTGCACGGTTCGCGCTATTATGCAGAGAACCCTGTATTCCCGATTGAAAATACGGTCGCCAACATTAATATCGACATGATCGGCAGACGCGACACCGAACACCCGAATACGAGCAACTACATTTACGTCATCGGCTCGGACCGGCTTTCATCCGAACTCGATCCGATTATTAAGGCGCAAAACGAGCGGTTTACCAAACTCGACCTTAACTATAAGTTTAACGACCGCAACGATCCGAACCGGTTTTACTTCCGCAGCGACCACTACAACTTTGCGCGAAAAGGTATTCCGTCGGTGTTCTTCTTCAGCGGGGTTCACGAGGATTACCACAAACCTACCGACGTTGTAGAGAAAATAGAATTTGATGCGTTGCTTTCGCGCGCCCGTCTTGCCTTTGCAGTGGCTTGGGAAATTGCCAACCGCGACGAACGTCTCGCGGCTGACAGGGATGGGAATTAAGCGCTATCCTAAAAAGTTTCGTTTTTAACAATCTGAATGCGGCCAACGGGAACTTCGTCGTTTCGGTCTGGCGCGATAATGACGTTTAGCACTTTGAGCGGTAAGTCGGGAATGCCTTCGGGCCCGTTTTTGATTTCCTGAATCAGATGGTCAAAATCCATCGGGTGAAGCAAGATGCTGTCGCCCTGATCTACGCGATGCGTAATGATATAATCGCGCAACATTGCAACAGTAACGCGTTTGATAAAATTTGAAGTTGACATGGCTAAAGGTTTTATTTTAAATTTACAGGTTTTGGCCGATGTCAAAAAGTGTTTAAGTTTAAATTAAGACTCAAATGTGCTTTTTAAAAAGCTCGAGCATTTCGTCCGAAAAAAACAGTGAGTTATAAGCTTTGGCCTGCTCCGGATTTGTAGCTTCGAACTCCGATAGTTGGGCCCGGTAAGCTTTGAGTTGTTCCGGCGTTAAAAGATCGCGGTAGGCTTGTTCGTGTTTCATCAACATCAGTAAAAAAGCTCGCGAATCATCGATGTGAGAGGTTTCGCCCATTTTATAATAAAGCGGCAGTATTTCGCGGTATTGGGCAATGAAAAGGTCTCGGAACACCGGATTTTGAGCGTCGGTATAATTCACAATCGCAAAAGTGACTTTTCCTTTGGTTTGCCAGAACGCCGTCTCCCCCGCTTCGCCTCTGTCGGCAAACTGCTGAATCATCATTACCTTGGCGCGGACGGTCTGTTCCAAAATGGGCGGTTGGGCAAGCAACACCGGAGAAAACAACAAAAGAGCAAACAAGTATTTCATCGCAATAATTTTTGTAAATATAAAAAAAGCCCCGATAAATCAGGGCTTGTAAATTAGAACTCGTATCCGATGCGCATTCCCACGCGAGGCGTCCATTCGTTGACGTGACGGTTGTCTATGATTCCTTTTCCTTTGATTTCGAGTTTCCACATGATTCCCGCAAACGGGTCGATGCAGAATCCGCCAAGGTTAATCTTGTAACCGATTTCGGGGTTAAAGAACGAGAAGTATGAATAGGTACCGTCCAACTCTTCTCCGTTTATCGTTTCCTCGAACTTAACGTTTCCGTAAGAAAGAAAATTCCCTGTGTAAAACCCGCTGCCATCCGGTCCGTAATAGTTGCGCGTCCCCAGATCAATTGTAAATCCCTGACCGTCGATGTCCATGTCTCCGGCTTCGTAGTTCATCATGCCGTACCCGAGCTGAAGAATGTTCGATCCAAACAGCGTAAAGTTCTTGTGTTTTGTCGATGTGGTTTCTTTCTTCTCTCCGAGAAACTCCACGCTCACACCAATCTGGTTCATTGCGGGAAACGCCCCGAATGCCGATATGGTCACGGAGTTGTCACGCGTTGTCATAATTGTGGTTGTTTCTACGACCTCCTGCGCGGTGGTTGTGCCGAATGCGAAAAGCGATGCAAAAAGTAAAAGTTTTTTCATAGGGTGGTTAGTTAATGATTATTGCGGCAAACATACAAAAACTCCGTACTTCGACGTATTGCCTTAAAGTTAGTTCGTGTTTTTCTCGAGCTTTCTCAACGGATTGCCGATGTAAGTTCCGGCCTGATCTACGGATTTCGTAACCACGGCGCCCATTCCGATGGTCACGTTATCGGTGATTGAAACCCCCTGTTTTACGCAAGCATTCGTGCCGAGGTAAACCACTTCGCCAAACCGACAGTTTCCGCTTACCACTGCAGCCGGAGCTGTCGTGAAATAATCGGACAAAACGCAGTCGTGACCAATTGTCGTGTGCCGGTTCAAATGTACGTGCTTGCCTATTTTAATATTGCATGTAAGCACGCAACCCGCCATGATTATCACCCCCTCGTCCATTTCGATCCACTTAGAAAGCACTACCGACGGATGAATGACGGTTTGAAACGTGGTTTTTGCGGGTAATTTTTCTATGTAGCTCTTGCGCAGTGCCGGATCGCCAATGGCTACGACAACGTTGTACATAGCAGCGTCAAATTCCGATCGCCTGATTACGGGAACGCCCATAACTTCGGACTCTGAAAAATGGGAGTCGCTTACCATAAAGCAGACTTCTTCGTGCAGGTGTTCGTGGTCTTGCCAGCCGTAAGCGTCGATAATGCAGCAAAGCGCTTCACGCCCGCAGCCGCCCGTGCCTACGATGCATATTTTTTTCTTCAAAACAGGATTTTTAAAGCGTTGAGATCGCCGACCGAAATTACAATAAAAGTGCGGAAGTCAAAAAACCGGGCACAAAAAAACGGCCCTAAATTTCTTTAAAGCCGTTGCGCAATTTTGGGTGAATGAGGGGTCTCGAACCCCCGACCTTCGGAACCACAATCCGACGCTCTAACCAACTGAGCTACAATCACCATTTTTTGCTTACAGAACCGTGACCCGAATTTCTCTGATACCGCATCCGTTTGCGAGTGCAAATATAGCCTAAAAGCAGACTTTTGCAAAAAAAATATTCAAAATTTACTTCAGGTCAAATAAACTGTCAACGGCCGCGTAACGCTCTGTGGTAAAACCTTCTGCGTACTCCACCCCTATGAGTCTGCCCAGGTCGCGGGCGCGGTAATCGATGCTTTCCTGAAAATTTTTCGTCGCAATCGGCGTTTCCGGCAGCGCGCTGTTCGGATCGTAGAACTGAGACCCGTAAGCCATGATCGCTTCCATTTTCTTGTCGTTGAATCCGGTGATATCCACTACAAAATCCGGTTCTATGGGTTTCCACTGAATGTAATGGTATACGGCTTTCGGGCGCCAGGCCTGTTGCGCAACGCCGCCAAGTTCCGTTTCTATTTTAATCAGGCCCGATAAAAAACACGCATCGGATACGAGTCGGCTGCCTTTTCCATGATCGATGTGCCGGTCGTCTATCGCGTTGCAAAGCACAATCTCCGGCCGGTATTTTCGCAACATTTCGATGATTTTGAGCTGGTGCGCGCGATCGTTGGTAAAAAAACCATCGGCCATTCTTAAATTCTCGCGAACCGATACCCCAAGGATATTCGCAGCCGCAGCCGCTTCCTTGTCCCGAAGTTCTGCTGAACCGCGCGTACCGAGTTCACCTCGTGTTAAATCTACGATGCCTACGGTTTTGCCACGGGCGATTTCTTTGGCAATCGTGCCGCCGCAGCCCAGTTCCACATCGTCCGGATGGGCGCCAAATGCAAGGATGTCGAGTTTCATATTATTGAGTATTCATCGGCTAATGCACTGCGCATCGTTACCGATTTGTTTAAGGTTTCTACATATTCGTTCTCAGGAATGCTTTGGGCGGTAATGCCGCATCCCATAAACAACGTTGCCTCGTCGCCATTAAAAGCAGCGCAACGCAGGTTAACGTATAAATCTGTTTTGCCGCCCCGTTTCCACAAACCGAAATACCCCGAATAATAACGGCGGTCGTAACCTTCATTTTTTAAAATGTACTCGCGAGCCACGTTTTTTGGCATGCCACAGACTGCGGGCGTAGGATGTAACACGGCTATTACCTGCTCCAGAACGTCATCGGGTACAGTTGCCGAAATATCGGTGCGCAAATGCCACAAATTGCCGGCCCTTTCTTCGTAGGTTTCGGAGCAATCCACATTCTCTGTGAACCGGTGCAACCCCGATACGATAAAATCGGTGACGAATTGCTGTTCTTCGCGTTCTTTTGGGGTAAAATCCGGAGTCACGCCTTCTGCGTACGCACGCGTGCCGGCAAGTGCCATCGTATAGAGCGAATTTTCAAAGTGCCGCAACAAAGTTTCCGGAGTGGCTCCCATCCAAACGCCGCTTTTGGGATGGAACCAAAAATACACCATCGCCTTTGGGTACAAAACAAGCAGTCTTTCGAAATAATCCGCGTACTGGCGCGCATCGGCCCGAATCGTTTCCGATCTGGAAAGTACCACTTTCTCAAATTTACCGGCTTGCATCTCCGCTACGGCCCGGGCTACTTTTTTTGTGTAAGGTTCCCGGGAAATATCAACTGACTGCGCTGCGATCTGGGTTTTTGGCAACGGCGTCCGGGGAGTGTCGAATTCAAACCTTTCGCATCGGTCCGATTCGAGAAAAAGGCGTTCTCCACGGGCAAAAGGCGCAAACACAAATCCGGGCTTCGAAGCATCATGCGCATAGTGATGTTCGTCTGAAAACCACGCTTCTACGTTTTGTGATCCCGGTGTTCGGAACAACACAAACGGCTTTTGCAACTGACGGTGCCCGTGTATTTTGTCTCGCCAGTTTTTCATTTTTTACGCGGCAATACCATATTGGTGAGTTTACAAAGCGAAATCAGATCGCCTGCTTCGTCTGTAATGCGAATTTCCCACAAATGAATCGAGCGTCCGCGGTGAACAATGCGCGCGGTTCCGTAAACCATGCCGTCCCGCTTGGCTTTCACGTGGTTGGCTGCGATTTCAATGCCGCGTACCTCGCGTTCTTTCATGTCGATAAGCATTAAGGAAGCCGCACTTCCCACACTTTCCGCCAGCGCCACACTTGCGCCACCGTGTAGCAATCCCATGGGTTGGTGTACAGTTGGTGTTACGGGCATCTGGGCTTGTAGAAAGTCCGGACCGGCGTCGATAAATGTAATGTCGAGCGTGCCCATCAGCGTGTTTTTATAAAAACCATTGCAGGTCTCCAAAACCTTTTCGCGATCAAAAACCATTGGTGTGAGTTTAAACGCAAAATTACTAAAATAAAACCCTATGCCCCGAAATACTTAATTCTAAAAAAAGTCGTTAATTTGGACTGTTAAGCCATATTTCCTGCCAATGCGCACCACTTTATTGTTTCTTACGCTGCTTTTTGCAATCGCATTTACGTCCTGCCGCAGCGATTTCGATTTCGAACCTTCACAAGGCGGTCTTGTCTTTTCGCGCGATACTGTTTATCTGGATACCGTTTTTTCCAACATCGGATCGAGTACCTACCGGCTTAAAGTGTACAACACGAGCAACAAGAACATCAGCATCGGCCAGGTCAGACTCGGAAAAGGGCTCGACTCCCGCTACCGCATGATGATCGACGGCATGCAGGGCCAACAGGGCAAAATTTTCGAAAATGTAGAAATGCTTGCCAAAGACAGTCTTTATATCTTTATCGAAACCACGGCCGATGTCGCTCAGGCAAACCCCGATGATTTTCTTTATACCGATGAAATTCTGTTCCAAAGCGCCGCAGAAACCCAGAAAGTAGCGCTTGTCACGCTGATTCAGGACGCTGTGTTTTTGTATCCTCAGCGCTTCGAAGACGGCACCACCGAAGGCATTCCCGTCGAAGGCAGCGACGAGCAGATTTACGGCTTTTACCTGGACGAAAACGACCACGAGAACGAATACGAAATGACTAGCGGGAAACCCTATGTGATATACGGATTCGCGACGGTTCCGGCCGGAAAAACGCTAAACGTCCACGCCGGCGCAAGATTGCATTTCCACGAAAACTCGGGGTTACTCGTATTGGACGGCGGACAACTGCGCGTCAACGGAACGCTGGAGAACCCTGTGATGTTCGAAGGCGACCGCCTGGAGCCCGGATTTTCTGAAACTCCCGGACAATGGGGCTGGATCTGGCTCGCGTCGGGCAGTGGCGGCAAACTCGAAAATTGCACAATCAAAAACGGAACGCTCGGGCTGTACATTCAAAATACGACAGGCGTTGTGGAGCTCAAAAACGTTCAGGTTTACAACAGCGCCATCTATGGCATTTACGCGCAAACCGGAACAGTATCGGGAGAAAACGTCGTTGTGAATTCCGCAGGCAGCGCCGCTCTGGCGTGTACCTTGGGCGGTTTTTACGACTTTCGCCATTCCACATTCAACAACAACTGGCCAAGTTCGTCTCAGTTCAGCGTGTGGCTTAACAATTATTACGAGGATCCTTCGGGCGAGGTTACGCCTTACGGATTGCACGCGGCCAATTTTACAAACTGCATTATTTTCGGATCAAACCAGGTGTCTCTGCTACTGGACCGCAACGAAGGCGCCCCGTTTAACTACAACTTTACGCGCTGTCAGATTAAATTTTCTACCACAAGCAGCGCTTATGTCAATAACCCGTTGTACGAATTTATAAACGACGCGTCAAACATCATCAAGAACGGTCAGCCCCGATTTGTAAACCCGTCCCGAAACGACCTGCGCATTACTCCGGATTCGGACGCGGTGGGCTTTGGAATTAACAACCCCGGATTTGACATTGTGGGCCAACCCAGAACTTCACCGCCGGATTTGGGCGCCTATACTGCTGTAGAACCTTAGGGCGTGTCGGCCGGTTCAGCGCCGCCGCCGGGCTGTACTTTTTTTCGGCCGCCGGGCTATCCGCTATATCCGGTTTGTCAACCGGGATGCCGCTGCTATCCCTCACGCAACGGCGCACGAGAAACGCTGATTTTTCCATTTTTCGGACCTCATTTTTGCTTAAATTTGCAACTGACACAACTAAACCCGCAACAATGATTTACTTTTTCGGCAACGAGAGCAACACCGTATTTGCTGTCGCCACTTCAGCGCCTATCAGCGCCGAAAACATCTCAAAACTTAACTGGCTTTTTGGCAACGCTTATCTCATAGAGGAATCCGTCATTGCGGATTTTTTTATTGGACCGCGCCCGTCCATGGTAACGCCCTGGAGCACGAACGCCGTGGAGATCACGCAAAACATGGCCATACCTGGCATTCAGCGCATTGAGTCGTTTCGCCGCGCCACTCAAGATGAGCCGTACGATTCCATGCTTGAGCAGCCATTTGAACAACTAAACCAGGAGCTGTTTGACAATTCGGCCACAGCCCAGCCTATTCAGAACATCGACGACATTTCCGCCTTCAATCAGTCCGAAGGTCTTGCACTCAGCGATCAGGAAATTACCTACCTCGAACAGGTTTCGGCAAATATTGGCCGGGCGCTCACCGATTCAGAAGTGTTCGGGTTTTCGCAAATCAATTCCGAACATTGCCGCCACAAAATATTCAACGGCAAATTCATTATCGACGGAACCGAACAGCCGCAATCACTGTTTTCGCTTATTCGCGAAACATCCAAACAAAACCCGAACGAAATTGTATCGGCTTATAAGGATAACGTTGCATTTATCAAAGGGCCGAAAGCCACGCAATTTGCTCCTAAAACAGCGCACCAACCGGATTTTTACCAGACAAAACCGTTCGATTCCGTACTGTCGCTCAAAGCCGAAACCCATAACTTCCCCACTACCGTAGAGCCGTTTAACGGGGCCGCGACAGGCTCGGGAGGCGAAATCCGCGACAGGCTTGCCGGCGGTCAGGGTTCTCTCCCATTGGCCGGAACTGCGGTTTATATGACCTCTTATCCGCGACTCGAAAAAGACCGCGCCTGGGAACAACAACCGCAACGGCCGTGGCTTTACCAAACGCCGCTCGACATTTTAATCAAAGCTTCAAACGGCGCAACGGATTTCGGCAATAAATTCGGCCAGCCGCTGATTGCAGGATCCGTACTTACGTTCGAACACAGCGAACACGACCGGTTTTTGGGTTACGACAAAGTGATTATGCAGGCCGGCGGAATCGGTTACGGAAAAGCCGAGCAGGCCGAAAAGAAAAAAGCGCAATCCGGCGACAAAATCGTCGTCATGGGAGGCGAAAACTACCGCATTGGAATGGGCGGCGCAGCCGTTTCTTCCGCAGATACCGGCGCGCTCGGTTCAGGCATCGAACGCAACGCGATTCAGCGTTCCAACCCCGAAATGCAGAAACGCGTGGCCAACGCCATCCGCGGCATGGTAGAAAGCGACGAAAACCCCATTGTTTCGATTCACGATCACGGGGCCGGCGGTCATTTAAACTGTCTCTCAGAACTCGTTGAACACACAGGCGGTCGAATTAATCTGGACGGGCTTCCGGTTGGCGATCCTACGTTATCGGC
>CAZTGF010000020.1:33039-37554 GCA_964612955.1 uncultured Flavobacterium sp. | reverse complement strand
ACATTTCCCTGTTCTACGATAAATGTCTTGGCCGTTGAGAGCGAGATGCGCGCAGGGTCGTAAATTTCGGTGTACGGATTTTTTTTGCCCGTAATAAGGTCCGATACGATGAGTCCGCCCAGCGTGCCGTGTGTCATGCCGTTACCGGAGTCGCCCGTGATGATGTAAATATTTTCATCTCCCGGATTTTTACCTATAAATCCGAGACAATCCACCGGTTCCATGACCTGACCCGACCATTTGTGCACAATATCCTGTAATTGGGGGAAATGCAGTCGCGCCCAGGCCTCAAGTTTTTCGTAACGCATTTCTTCGCTAAGGTCTTCGGCATCTGCCTGCCCCGTTTTGTGGTCTTCACCTCCAATTATCATTAAATCGTATTCGTCGTTCAGCGTTTCCATGCGTACGTACCGGTAAGGATAACTCGGCCATTTGGATTCGTGATTGCCCGTATCCCACCAGAGCGCAAACGGCACACTGCCTTTTTTTACGCGGCCCGCGATGACATAAGTACGGTAAGGCGCCTGCTTGGTGTGCATGGTTACGATATCGTTTATAGGCGTATTTGTCGCGACGACGATATGTTTGGCATCGACCTGAAAACCGTTGGCTTTTGCACCCGAGGCGGTAATATCCGTGGCTTTCGTGCGCGTGTAAATCTTTCCGCCCATTTCGAGAATTTTGTGCGCAAGCCCGTTCAGATAGCGCATCGCGTGAAATTGGCCCTGAAACGGAAATCTGATCGCGCGACGGCCCGGAACGCCTTTGATTCCGGGAACTTGTTCCACCATTGACGTGGGCAACCCGATGTTGGTTGTAGCTTCGTATTCTTTGTCGAGATTTTTGTCCTCATCGGTTTCGTGCAGGAAAAGATAACCATCCACCTGCATAAATTTACAATCGATATTTTCAGATTTTACAACAGATTCAATCCACTGCAGGGCCTCTTTGTGGCTTCGGGCGGCAAGTTTCGTTTTTTCGTGTCCGAAGATTTGCTCCAAATCGTAATAACGGTCGTCCAGTGCATAGGTGATATGGGCCGTAGTGCGTCCGCTTTCCCCGCTTCCAATGTGGCCGTCTTCGAGCAGCACGACTTTGCGTCCGGCTTTAAGCAGACAATACGCCGTGGTAAGTCCCGCAATTCCGCCGCCTATAACCAGAACGTCTGTGGTCAGATTGGCGTTCAGGCTTTCGAAACCGAGCGACGGAGCCGATGCAGTCCAATACGAATGATTTTTTCCCGATGTGATGTTTCTGTCAAAAGGTTTCTGTCCCATAATGTCAATGTTTTAGTCAGTGTAAATGCCGATGAGGAAATAAAAGCCATCGGGCCGAAACTTAAAATTAGCGACGCGGCAGCCCATCCGGTTTACAGAAATTTCGCGGGTTTTTATATGGTTCATCGCAGATGCATTTTCCAAACATCGTAATTGTACCCTTTTTATTTAAAATCCTATAAACTGTTGTTTTTAAATATGTTGTCAATTTGAAATTCGACGCACAAAATTTTGTGACACCACGCCAACCGAAAAAATATATTTTATGGAAAAAAACAGTACGCCAAACCATCAAAACGACAAAAACCTTGACCTGAGCACGAATACCTCGGACAGTACAAACAAAGCGCTTACGACAAATCAGGGCGTGCGCGTTAACGACGACAACAATTCATTGCTTGCGGGAGAACGCGGCCCTTCGTTATTGGAAGATTTTATTTTCCGCGAAAAAATGACGCATTTTGACCACGAGCGCATTCCGGAACGCGTCGTACACGCAAGAGGCTCCGGTGCTCATGGTTTTTTTGAAGTAACCCATCCGATTCCCGAACTCACAAGGGCCGCATTTCTTCAGGAAAAAGGACAAAAAACGCCCGTATTCGCAAGATTTTCTACAGTGGTGGGCTTTAGAGGATCGACGGATTTAGCCCGGGATGTGCGCGGATTCGCTGTTAAATTCTACACACAAGAAGGCATTTTTGATCTCGTCGGAAACAACATCCCCGTATTCTTTATTCAGGATTCGACGAAATTCCCGGACCTCGTTCACGCGATAAAACCAGAACCGCACAACGAAATTCCGCAGGCAACGGCCGCTCACGATACATTCTGGGATTTTATTTCGCTGATGCCCGAATCCATGCACATGATTATGTGGGCGATGTCAGACAGGGCCATTCCGCGCTCTTACCGCATGATGGAAGGCTTTGGCGTTCATACATTCCGGCTCGTGAATAAGGATGGCGTTTCGCATTTTGTTAAATTTCATTGGAAACCCAAACTCGGAACACACGCTGTGGTTTGGGACGAAGCCCAGAAAATTTCAGGCAAAAACCCGGACTTTCACCGTCAGGATTTATGGGAGGCCATCGAAAACGGTCATTTTCCGGAATGGGAACTCGGCATACAGGTCGTGCCCGAAGAAGACGAACACAAATTCGATTTCGACCTGCTGGACAGTACCAAACTGATTCCGGAAGAGCTTGTTCCCGTACAAATCGTTGGCCGCATGGTGCTCAACCGCAATCCGGACAACTTCTTTTCAGAAACCGAACAAGTCGCTTTTCATCCGGGGCATATCGTTCCCGGCATCGATTTCACCAACGATCCGCTGCTGCAAGGCCGGCTGTTTTCGTATACCGATACGCAGTTGATACGGCTCGGAGGGCCGAACTTTCACGAAATTCCAATCAACCGCACCATATCGCCGATGCACAACAATCAGCGCGACGGCTTTATGCGACAGGAGATCTCCAAAGGGCGAGTGGCTTATCATCCGAATTCCCTTGGCGGGGGTTGCCCTTACCAAACGCGTATCGCCGACGGAGGTTTCGCTACCTATCCGGAACGCGTCGACGGCCACAAAATCCGCGTGAGAAGCAAGAGTTTCGCGGACCATTTCAGCCAGGCAAAACTGTTTTACAATTCGCAGACGGACATCGAGAAAAACCACATTATCAAATCGCTGAGGTTCGAGATTGGGCGCGTACTGAACATGCCCATCCGGGTGCGCATGATGGGCTTGTTGCGCCAGGTGGACGAAACACTGGCCGCGAAAGTAGCGGAAGGGCTCGGCATTGAACTTCAGGCGGACCTTGGCGTGGTAAACGAAGGCGTGGGTGCCGATGGTTCAGAAAACCAGATTCCCGAAAACAAAGAACCCAAACCCGCGACGTCCGATGCGCTAAGCATGCTCAAAAACCTTGACAAGGACGGCCCTCTCGAAGGCAGAAAAGTAGGCGTCTTATGTACCGATTCTGTACGTGAAGATTCAGTAATGATGCTTAAAACGGCATTAAAAAAAGAAGGCGTCGCAGCCTGTATTGTGGCCCCGCATCTTGGATTTGTGAAAACAGACAGAGGCGGAGCGCTGCCCGTAGATTTCAGCTTTGACACAGCCGCTTCTGTGTTGTTCGATGCGGTTTATGTACCCGGAGGCGATGATATTTCAGAACTGGCAGACGATGTAAATTTTGTGGAATACCTGAACGATGCTTACCGGCATTGCAAAGTCATCGGGGCCGACGGAGAAGGTGTGGAACTCGCGGCTGTGGGTCAATTTGCCTCGAAGCAGACGAACGAAACGGATGCGGGCTTAATCTTCAGCACCGGAAAAGACAATGGCTCCCACGTGGACCGATTCATTTCGGCCATGAGAAAACACCGCATCTGGGAACGCGAAACTTTATTGTAAACAGAAATCCAAAAAATATGAAAACAAACGATAACGCAACTAAGGGCAATAATTCAAACTTATTCGTAAACCCAGATAAAGACGCCGCTCAGGAATTGCGCGAGTTGTTCATCAACTGCTTAAAAGATATTTATTGGGCCGAGAATACATTGCTTAAAGCACTTCCGAAAATGCGCGATAACGCCTCGGCTCCTAAACTTAAATCGGTAATTAAAGACCATATTTCGGTTACCGAATTGCAGGTTTCCCGCCTGGACGAAGTCTTTAAAATTCTTGGCGAAAGAGCAGAAGGCAAAAAATGTGAAGCATTGGCCGGGCTTGTGGCCGAAGGCGATGGCATTCTTGCCGAAACCGCTCCCGGGCCTGTAAGAGATGCGGGAATCATCGCCGCTTCTCAAAAAATCGAACACTACGAAATTGCGACGTACGGCACCCTGGTCGCCTTTGCAAAAACGCTGGGCGAAAACGACGCAGCCAAACTGTTGCAGCAAACTTTGGCCGAAGAAAAAGAAGCCGATTGCCTGCTTAATGACACGGCCTATAACGCCATTAATTTCAGGGCATCGGGCCAACCCATGCTCGAAGTAGCCGGAGAAAGAGGTCCGCTTAACAACTTATAAAAGCGTTACGATGGTAGAAGTTTTAAACAATGTGCCTAACGAAATAGCCGCGTTCCGCGTATTCGGAGAGGTAACAAAGAACGATTATTCGGAAGTCGTCTTACCGCATACCGAGCGGAAACTCGAACAGACAGGCGTCATCAATTTTTTGCTCGTCGTGGATACCGATTTGAGTAATTTCACGTTCGGCGCGTGGTTGCAGGAT
>CAZTGF010000020.1:10808-32939 GCA_964612955.1 uncultured Flavobacterium sp. | reverse complement strand
TTCGCAATACCGGAGATTCGCTTTGGGCGGTTGTGAACTGGCCCCAGGGCGCCCGGGTTGCGTTTCGGGTTGCGTTTGGCATGAACGTGCGTTTCGAAACGGTTGACGTTCGGCCAAAAGACGATGGCATTGTTGTAGAAGCTGTCACTAGACACGGGGTTTATCGGATAAATATTTTTGCGCTTGATGCGGCCTTGCCCCTTTTTAGGTACACTACTTCGTTTAAAGCCGCACAACCGCTGTTGATTCCTTTTTGGCCGCGCGACATTGTGCCGTTAACAGAAAACGGCGAACTGGAAAATACGTTCGGAAACATTCACGTTTTGCAGGAAGGCGGCCGCTCTGGTCAATTGTTTTTTAGCTTTACGAAGCCCGCCACAGGATCGGTATTTTATATGCAAAACCTGAGCGCAATGTCCGATGTTTGTGAACATTGTGCCATTCCGGCGACAGATACAGTAGGTGGTAGCTGGCCCGAAATGGGTTTTTCGTTTCCCGTCACCACAGAGAATCCGTTACCCGGCGGGCGCGAATTCACGATTTCAGATGCGTTCGTCGGGCTGAGTGACCGAATTCCGAAAAAAGCTCCGGAAATCACATCGATGTACCTTGAATATCTCGCGGCGATTTATGTTCAATTGCCCAAACCCGCACTTTTCGATCACGACTGGACCGATATCGCAGAAAAAGCCATCGAAGGCCTGGACCAAAATAAAGGGTGCTGGACGCAAACAGGCGAAAAGTCTTACCTGAATGCCTACGTCTGCGACTATAAAACCCCGGTGGAGATCATGGTGCAACTCGCGGTATTATTGCCTTTGCGCGAATACCTGGAATGGAAGGGAGAGACGCACCGCATATACGATGAGCTGAATTCGGGTCTTGAAGCATTCTACGATCCCGAGATTAAAACCGTGGTCCGATGGCACCCAAACATGGAAGGATTGCTGGACCGGTCCGAAGAACAGAAACAGGAAATGGTCATGGATTCCTGGTATTTGCACCATCCGTTGCTGAACCTTTCCCGACTCGCGCTTCAGGGCGATAAAGTGGCAAAAGATCTGTTTTTGAACTCGGTCGATTACGCCATAAAAGTCGCACACCATTTCGATTACGATTGGCCGGTGTTTTATAAAATGACTACGCTCGAAGTTATTAAAGCCGAAACCATTCCCGGCGAAGGCGGTGAAAAGGACGTTCCCGGTTCGTATGCCCATGTAATGTTGCAGGCGTACAAACTTACCAACGACGAAAAGTATTTACGGGAAGCCAAAAAAGCGGCAAAACGGCTATTTGATATGGCGTTCGATATCTTTTATCAGGCCAACAACACTGCATTTACAGCAGGCGTGCTGTTGGAACTTTACCTTGAAACCGGCGATCAAGATTACCTGAACACGAGTTACAGTTGCCTCGCAGGCATTTTCCGGAACGTGCAACTTTGGGAAAGCAATTACGGTCATGCTAAGAGCTACCAAACATTTTTTGCCGTGTATCCGTTGAACGATGCGCCCTACACGGCCGCTTACGAGGAACTTGAGGTATTTGCCGCGCTGCGACACTATCTGGTTCTGGCGCGCGACACTGAGATTCTTCCGGCGTTGCGCATTCTGATTCCCGAGTTTATGAAATATGCGCTGAGCCGGCTCGCGTTTTATTATCCGCCTTTACTGCCTGAGGAAATGCTCGATGAAGAAATCAAAACCGGAGAAATATCAAAGGATTTGTGGGTCCCGATCGAAGATTTGCAGGACGGATGGACGCCGAGCGGAGGCGTAGGTCAGGAGGTGTACGGTGCCGGTATTCCGTTCGGGTTGGTCGCGAGACAATATCTGAAACTGGAGCCGGACCTTGTCGTTTCTTTCGATTATCCGTTCTCTCGCGTAAGTAAGTCCGGGCGCAGTGTGGTGATTCAGTTTTTAGGCGACGCATCGCTCGAGTGTCATTTGCGCGTTGCGCGTACCTCGCGTCAATGGTCCGAAAGTTTTTCTGTCGCGGTAAAACAGTCGGCACATTTTCAGCCGGTTAATGCCGCCACTGGTTCCCGAGGCCGCACTTTCAGCTTCAAAGGCAATGACAGAGTAAGATTAGAGTGGTAATTTTTGTTTACACAACGCGGCCCTTTTAGTAGAACCAAGCCTAAACGGGCACTTTTCTCAAGGCAGCTAATGACACAAATTTGACACAGCTTTCGTGTTGTTTTCCGCTCAAGCCCTGTAAATACAGGGCTTCACGAGAATAAGCAGAGAGGAAGGGATTCGAACCCTCGATGCCCTTTTGGAGCATACACACTTTCCAGGCGTGCGCCTTCGACCACTCGGCCACCTCTCTAAAATCGTTTGCAAAGAAAGTGAAAATTTTTGGTGTGACGAAAAAAATATTACGAGCGTTCGCCGCGGATCGGACGTTCAAAAATGGCCTTAAAATCGGCCGTGGGAATGTTGCGTCCCAGCATGTACATAAGTTTGGTCGCGGCGGCTTCGGTGGTCATGTCGCCTCCCGAAATTACGCCGGCGTCCCGGAGTTGCGTGCTGGTTTCATATTGTCCCATATTCACGCTTCCGCCCGCGCATTGCGTACAATTTACGATGTGAAGTCCACGCGCAACAGCCTGCTTTAACAAGTCTAAAAACCAAGGGTCTGTGGGTGCGTTGCCAGCGCCATAAGTTTCGAGCACGAGGCCGCGAAGTCCGTCGATGCGTAGTACAGATTGCAGAACGGCAGGTTGGAGTCCGGGAAAAAGTTTCAAAATAGCGATGTTTTCGTCCATGTCCCGATGCACGCGCAAAGAGCCTATTGGCGTTTCGCAGCTCAGGTTCGGGTTGAGTCGAAGGTGAACACCGGATTCGGCGAGTGGCGGAAAATTTGGCGAGGCAAAAGCATTGAAGTTTTCCGCGTGAATCTTAGTCGTGCGGTTGCCGCGGTAAAGCTTGTACTCAAAATAGAGCGCCACTTCGCGTATGGCGGGAATGTCGCCTTCTCTTAGGGCCGCGACTTGAATGGCCGTAATCAGGTTTTCTTTTGCATCGGTGCGCAAATCCCCGATCGGCAACTGTGAACCGGTAAATACGACCGGCTTCCCGAGATTTTCGAGCATAAAACTCAGCGCGGACGCAGAATAGCTCATCGTATCGGACCCGTGAAGAATCACAAAGCCGTCAAATGCGTCGTAGTGCTGGGCTACGGCATCGGCCATCGCAATCCAATGTTCGCGCTTCATGTCGGACGAATCTATCGGCGTGGCGAATGAAACCGTTTCTATGTCGCAATCGATCAAATGCAGTTCGGGCAAATGTTCGCTCAGACGTTCAAAATCGAATGCTTTCAGCGCAGATGATCGCACTTCCTTGATCATGCCAATCGTACCGCCCGTGTAAATGAGCAGAATTTTAGGCTTTCGTGGCATCGGCAAATTTTTGTTTGTTTACGACCGGATTCGCGTACATAGCCAAAAAACTTTGACGGGCAATCGGGTTTTGTTCGTCTATGCGGAGTTCGAGCCGTCGCATGAACAACTGTTTTTCAGATTCGGTATAATGGTCCGAATAAACGTCAGTTTGGTGCAACAGGTCGTATGCGATATAATTCGTCGGCCAGAGTTTGTATCCCAAAACCACGGCCTCGTCTATCAACTGCGCAAGCGCCTGTACCTGGCGGTTTCCGCTTTCGTGGCACGCAAACGAACGGTCGATCTGGTCCGAAAGAACATCGCCTACATGAATGTGAATGCGTTTTTTCTGGCCCATAATACCGCTGAGCAGCGTTAGGAAGTCTTCGTTTTTTTCCTTGATGTACTTTTCGTTATTCGCTTCGGCAAGTAGCTGCGGCATTTTTAAAGCGTCCGTCGGATCGTACTCGTAGGAAATAGACACGGGAACGATTTTCATGTTTCTGAAGAACGCACAAAGCGGTTCGTCCGCGGCGCCCATCGCGAGCATTTTAAGCACGCCCTGCTGGGTTTGGTCGTTTCCGTCTTTGGTGCGCCCTTCGCGCTGCGCAATCCACACCGAGCGGTTTTCGCGTCTGACCAGTCGTGCAATGTATTCGGCCATGAGCTTGGAGCTCTGCAACAACTCCCGGGGCGGCAATCCGCGTCTCACGAGGAAGTTTCTGTTTAATCGGGCCAGCGAGTGCAAAAAGGTTTTCTGGACCAGATTATCGCCAATAGCCGATGCCGTCATCACAAGTCCGTGATCGTAGAGCGACACGTTGAGCAGTGACGTATCCAGAATAATGTCGCGGTGGTTCGAGATGAACAGGTAAGATTCATCGGGCTGCAACTTTTCGAAACCCGATGTCGTAAGCCCGTCCGAACTGTTCTCAAGCACGCGCTGAATGGAATGGTAAATAAAATTGCACTGAAAGTCCTGAATGGAATGCGTGCGCAACAATTGCTCTTTCCACTCTGAATCCGCGGCCTCCGGAAAGGTGAAGTTCATCAGCGCTTTCATCATGGGATGTTGCACGGCCTGCGCCAACGCGTGGTTTACTTCCGCGTCGTAGTAGGGTCGAATGGCGTCGAATTTAGACATATGCGTACTTTGAATGACAAATGAACAAAAAATTTAATGAAGAATTTGTTAGCGGAGACCTAAATGCCGTAAACAAGGCGGGAATTGTCGGTTGTTTGCCGCGCGATTTCCGATACCGGTAGCGCGTAAATTTCAGACAGTTTCTGAGCCACTTTTAACAGATATCCACTTTCGTTCCGCTTGCCGCGATAGGGAGCCGGAGCCAGATAAGGCGCATCGGTTTCCAGCACAATCTCGCTGAGCGGAATCCGGTGAAGAAATTGATCGATTTTGCCGTTTTTAAATGTCACGACACCGCCAATGCCGAGTTTCATCTGAAGCGATATCGCTTGTTGCGCCTGCTCCACATTTCCCGTAAAACAGTGGAAAATGCCGCGTAATCCCGGCCCTTTGTGCGATTCAAGCACTTCGAATACTTCGTCAAATGCGTCCCGGCAGTGAATGTTAATCGGTTTGCCCAGCGCCTTTGCCCACGATATTTGCTCAGAAAACGCCTGTTGTTGTATGTCCAGCGTGGATTTGTCCCAGTAAAGGTCAATCCCGATTTCTCCCACGGCGCAATAATCGCGTCGGTTCAGTTCCGATTTTACAAATGCGAGTTCGTCCTGCCACGATTCCGGCTTCACATACACGGGATGCAAGCCCATCATCGCAAAAACTTTTCCCGGATAATCGCGTTCCATCTGCCACATCGCTTCAGAGGTTTCCGCGTGAATCGCCGGCACAAAAAAACGCTTCACACCCGCCGCCAGCGCCCGGTCCATCATTTGGGCCCGGTCTTCAGAGAATTCGTCGCTGTACAGGTGCACGTGCGTATCGGTAAGAATCATTTTAACGATAGTTTGGCGCAAAGTTACGATTTGCCGCGCGCCTAATTGTTTAAAAAACTGCTATTTTTAGCCCTTTGAACCAAACCTATGGCGGATTTATCCCAGCTACTTAAGAATCAGGGCTTTCAGCGCATTCCGATGCGAATTTCAAAGACGAACCACCTGTTAATCAAAGCCACGATTAACGGCGTAAAGGGCGATTTTATTCTGGATACGGGCGCCTCAAATTCGTGCGTAGGATTTGACCAGGCCGATTTCTTCAACCTCGAAACCCAGCAATCGGACACTAAAGCCGCCGGAGCCGGAGCCACAAATATGCTCACCCATGTGGCCACGCGCAATCTGCTCAAAATCGGGCGGTGGAATTACAGCGATTTCAACCTCGTGGTTTTCGATTTGTCTCACGTGAACGAAGCGCTGCAACAGCACAAGGCCAAAAGGGTTCAGGGCATTCTGGGTGCGGACGTGCTCATGCGCGGAAAAGCGATCATCGACTACGAAAACTGCTGCGTTTATCTTAAAAAGAATGTCGCGGGTTGATTTTTCCGGGGGCGCGCCCCAAGGGTCCGGCTATCCGCTGTAGTCCTCGCAAGCTGCGGGCTGCCGCTGCTATCCGTCGCGCAAAAAGTCGGCATTTTCGCGTAAACAAGCATTTTGTTTTTCGGAATCAGGCGGTTATCTTTGAAACAAAAACGCTATGAAAACGATTGTATCGCTACTCTTCTTCTGCGTATTCCTTTGCGCGAATCCGGCATCGGCCCAGCAAAAAAACATTCAGAAAGCCGTTATCCAAACCTCAATAACGTGCGACCATTGCAAAGCTTGTGGCAGTTGCGGCAAAAACCTGCAATCGCACTTATATAAAATCAAGGGCGTTAAAACGTTCGAAATCGACGAGCAAACCAAGCAAATCACCGTTTTTTACGACCGGCGCAAAACAACGCTCGAGGCCATTCGCGAGCGCATCGCATCGCTCGGCTTCGACGCCGATGACGTAAAAGCCTCACCCGAAGCATTCGCCTTGCTCGGAGAATGTTGTAAATAAAAACGCCACAAACGCATCTCTGGGGTCACTGAAGCGTTTTATACATCATAGCAGCGGCAATATTGCGTGCGCGGTCTTTAATTTCATCGGCTTTGGGCCCCTCAAACAATTTGTCTACGACGGCCGTAAACAGCGCGAGCCAATGTTCAAAATGTTCTTTGGTAAGCGGACTTTTCTGGTGAAGTTCGCGGTGTCTGGCCATCGGATTCCCATCGAACGAACCTGTGTAAAACGCAATTGTTTCCCAAAAATCGTACATGCGCGGTAAGTGAACTTCCCAGTTAACGCGTGCCACATCGTTGAACAAATAACCTATCACGGGGTCTACCCTGACCTGTTCGTAAAACGCATCCACGAGTTTTACAATGTCGCGACGATTTTTGATGTCTCTAGTTTTCATGGGTGATCATAAATCATTTCTCGAGAATTTGCGCAGCGAAATCAAAAGCGGCACAACCGCCCAAATGATCAGTAGCACAAATGATACAATGAGTCCGGCCGTGGTTCCAAAGTAATTTCGAAAGATTGCGCCTGTATAGCCCATCATGGCCGAAACTTCCATTTGCAGAAGAATCTGAATGCGCGCCAAATCTATAGGGCTGAACGCGGTAATGCCTACCATGGCGTTCTCAATCGGATAGTCGGAAAGCTGGAACAGTAAAAAAAGCACAAGCCCATCGAACAACAGCGCAAAAAATAGCCAGGTCATAATCGAAATGCCTATGCCTTTTGCCTTGTCGCGCGTGGAAATGGCTACCAGAAACGCGAGTGAGGTAAATACAAGCGTAATCAGCGTTCCCGTGGCGAGCAACATCAAACCTAACGAATCGGGGGCGTTCACAAGAATCGCAATGCCCGCGCCCACTAAGAACGCAATCACAAGACTGCTCGAAAGCGCGGCGAACAGACTCAGCCAAATCGTGCGCCGTCTCAGCGGCTGGCTCAAAAGCATTTCTATGAACTCGGTGCTGTTGTAAATGTAAATCGCCGTGAACAACACCGAAACCAGCGGCACCGTGAATAAAATCACGTTTAAAACCGTGAGCAAACCTTTGGAACTACTGTCTTCCATCGCAAACGAACTCCAGCACAAAACGGCCAGTACGAGCGTATAGGCAATCGCGATTTTGTTTTTCAGTATGTCGGAAATCAATATGCGGACGATGCTATTCATTGTGGTGTTGTTTTAAAATTTTTCCGATGGCGGCAGAAATGCGCACTTCTGAGGTTTTCTGCTGAATCGTTGCTATGGGTTCGTGAAAGCGCACCTGGCCTTCCTGCATATAAACGACTTCGGTAATCAAGTCGTCGAGTTCGCTCAAAAAGTGAGACGTAATCAGAATGAGTTTGCCTTTTTGCTTTTCGAGCTGAATTTTCTCTTTCAACAGTTCAGATGCAAGCGGATCGAGCCCGGCGGTTGGCTCGTCCAGAATAAGCACTTTGGGATCGAACATAAACGCGAGGGCGGCACTCACTTTCTGACGCGTTCCTCCCGAGAGCGTGCGCATAGGTTTGTGAAGCATTTCTTCGAGTTTGTACGCGTTGTACAAATCAAGGTCCGATGGCGTTTCGGATTTGCGAATCGTCTGTACCATTTTAATGATTTGCCCAATGTTCATGTGGTCCGGATACCGGCCAATCTGCGGCATATAGCCAATGTGTTTCCGGTATTCGAACGCTCCGGCAATGGGTTTGCCATCGAACGCAATTTGTCCTGAATCGGGCAATACCATTCCCAGTATCGTTTTGATCAGCGTGGTTTTTCCACAGCCGTTTGGTCCTATGAGCGCAATGCACGCGCCTTGGTTAAACTGCAGGTTAATTTGCGAAAGGACCTGAAATTTGCCAAATGCTTTATTGATATTGTCTATATGGATCATAATGGTAATGCGCGCATGAGCGGCTTTTCGTCAACAAAATTATCCGGCGTAATGCTCGGCAATATTTTTTCTGATTTATCGAGTAAAGTGATCATAAAACTCCGGAAAAGCAACATGGCCGACGGCGTATTTTCTACAAGTACCGCAAAAAGGCTCAGCGGATGGTACGGAACATCGCCAAAACCGTCGCGGTCCAGATCGTAACCCTCGTATTTGTCCCAATAGTTTCCGTTAAACGTGTTTTGGACCAGCGTGCCGTTGGTGGCCATGTCAAACGTGTTCCCCGTGAAATTGTTAGTCGTGATCGTGTTATCGAGACAACTCGCCTGAACCCGCATGGCCCAGCCGTTGCCTTCGAACTTGTTTTTAAGCACTTGCGTCCGGTTTGTGCCTTCCATGAAAATTCCGGTGGTGTTGTTCAGAAAACGGTTGCCGGAGATGTAACTGTCGGTGATTTCCTTCAGCATTAACCCGTAAGCGCTATCGCCCCAGTTCTGTTCAAACGTGTTGTTGAGCATCGTTACGTTGCGCGTAAACATTACCGAAACGCCGGCGCCGTTGTTGCGGAACACATTGGAAATGTACGAATCGTTGTGCGAAAACATAAAATGCAAACCATAGCGTATGTTGTTGGTTGCAATATTGCGCCAAATCACCGAATGATACACGAATTCAAAATAAATCCCGTCCCGGTGGCCGTCGATTTTATTGCCGATGATTTGCAAATCCGTACTCTGCCAGCAATGAATTCCGTTTCCGATGGCGTGTTCTGCCTTGCCGTAAGCGCGCAGCGTATTGTTCTTTACAATGCAGTGTTTGCTTTTAGAAAGGTATATGCCAAAGAAATTGTCGTCGAGAATGTTGTCAGTGATTTCAACATATTGCCGGTTGTACACTTTAATCCCACATGGGTCGTTCAGCGAGGCACGCCCGGATCGTATGACTTTAAGGCCGCGGACCACGACCGAATCGGCGTGAATGGAAAGTACTTCGCCTTTTTTTTCGCCGTCGAGCACCGGGTAATCTTTTCCGAGCAGCACCACGCGCTTGTGGACTTTGATGTTGCCCTCGCGATAAGTGCCCGCGTGAATCAGAATCGTATCGCCGGGTTTTGCCTTGTTAAGTGCGGCCGTTACCGTTTTTACAGGAAATTGCTTCCCAACGGGTATGACAGCGCCATGCGATACAAAGCCGCATAAAAAGAAAAGCCAGAATAGTCTCATCTCGATAGTATTGAATCCCAGGTTACAGGTTTGGCCTGAAGGTCTTTGGCCGCTTGTTCCGCCTCTGATTGTGTTTCAAATGCGGCAAAATTTCCGTTCATCGGGCTGTGTACAGAACCGCCTTCCACATAATGCGCGCCCGTAGCATCGATGAGTTCATTGTCCTTGCCGTAAGCGTTGACGTAGTATTGTCCGATGGCAGTCTCCGGATTTTCGTTCACGTAACCTACAAGACAACTCAGGTCGTCGAATTTGTAGACGCGTCCTTTGTCGGTGATGACTTCGGCACCGAAATTCGGATCGGAAACGGACATTTTACAGTATTCGCATTGGTCCGTATTGAGTTGGATAGGCACCGGTCCCTGAGGTTTGCATGCCGCGAAAAAGAGCAGCAGCGTTAAGGCGCTTGTCGTTTGGATTTTGCGCCGTCTGAAAGGGCGAACATCGAACAGTACGATGGCGAGAATGATAAAAGCCGCTCCAAACAACATGAGTCCTCCGGTATCGGGAATAGAGTAAGCGCCAAAGTTCAACAGTTGTTTAAAACCGAGAACAGGCGGCTGATAAGCCATTCCGGGTACCTTGATGGCCGCGTTTGGGTCCAGGTCGTGTCCGTATTCATAATTCCAGCGGTAAAAATCCAATCCGCCAATAATCCCGAGCAGAATGAATGTAAAAAGTAATCCAACCACCGCTTTTCGCCTCGGAAACAAAGCTACGATGAGTGTAAACAGCGCGAGTGCGCCAATAACGTAAGGGATAATTTTGAACTCTAAAAAGTCGTCGGTATGCAGTTCTTTCATGCCGATGTAGTGATTGAGTCCGTTGATGATGTCCACATCGCCCGCAAGTCCGTCGGCGTGTAGTTGCAACTCAAGTCCTTCCGGATATTGGGGGGCGTCGAGTTCAATGCGCCACAGCGGGAAAAACAAAGACGAAACGATAAGTGCAACGGCTACAAAAAGCCCCACACGTGAAATGGCAGATAAAGAGCGTATTGATTTCATAACAAAAAAATAAGGGCGGCGTCCTGATGCTCAGAAGGCCGCCCGTGAGAAAATTATTTCATGTCCTCCACGTTCGAGCCGAGGCTCCAGCGAAGCGGCACGTTACTTCCGGCCGGCGATACGCGCAGGTACCCGGACATTTCCTGGTGAAGCGCGCTACAGAAGTCTGTACAGTAGAATGGATACATACCGGTTTGGGTCGGCTTCCACTTAAGCGATGCAGTTTCGCCCGGCATAATCAGAATTTCGGCGTTGTCTGCTCCTTTAATCGCGAACCCGTGAGGTACGTCCCAATCCTGCTCGAGGTTGGTCACGTGGAAAATCACTTCGTCCCCAACGCGGACGCCCTCGATGTTGTCAGGCGCAAGGTGCGAACGAATGGCGGTCATGTACACGTGTACCGTATTGCCTTTGCGTTCAACGCGTGTATCTTTCTCAGTTTTCACGGCGTGTGGGTGGTGGTTCGCGTTAATGTCGTAGAACTTCACCTGATTCTTGCTGATTAAATCGGCAGGCGCGGCTTGTGCGTAGTGCGGTTCACCAATTGTCGGGAAGTCGAGCAGCAGCTGCATTTTATCGCCCGATATGTCGAACAACTGCGCACTGTGGCAAAGTTCAGGTCCCGTGGGCAGGTAGCGGTCTTTCGTAATTTTGTTGTAAACCACAAGGTATTTTCCGAAAGGTTTCTTGCTATCGCCGCCAGGAATCATAAGGTGGCCCGGGGAATAGTAAGTAGGCTGTCTGTCCAGAACTTTAAGCGTTTTAATGTCCCACTTTACGACTTCGGACGATACGAACATCGTCGTATACCCGTGCCCTTTCCCGTCGAATTCGGTATGCAGCGGTCCAAGGCCAGGCTTTTCAACTTCTCCGTAAAGAACCTCTTCGTATTTGAGTACAGGAATTCCGCCGTAGTCGCCGTCGTATTTCTTGCCGGCAATCGCTTTAGTCATCTTGTCGAAGCTGAATACGGGAATTAACGCAGCGAGCTTACCGCTTCCGATGATGTATTCACCTGTCGGGTCGATGTCGCATCCGTGTGGCGATTTCGGACATGGGATCATATAGCAGATGTCCGGGAATTCGCGCGCGTCCAATACGAGCACTTCGTCTTTCATCTCAGATTTTGCCATATGGGTTTCCTCGTCCCAGCTGTTGTGCGAATACTTGGTTTTCACCTTGCGGCCCTTGCCTGCTTTGATGTACTCTTCCGCCTTCTTCCAGTTCACGGCCATAATGAAGTCTTTGTCGTTTCGCGACGCATTTACTTCGAGCAGCGTATTGGCCTGTTCGGTGTTGTAGCACGAAAAGAAGAACCAACCGTGAGACTTGCCTTTACCGGCATGGCTAAGGTCGAAGTTTACACCCGGCGTTGCAATCTGGAAAGCCAGGTTCATTTCACCGTTGTCCTTGTCCACGCTCACAAAACTAATGTGGCCCGTAAAGTTTTCCTTATACGTACTAATCGGCACATCGGTTTCTGCGTAATCCGCGGGAACACTAAAGCGCGTGCCAGCGACAACGTACTCGGTGTTTTCGGTGATAAAAGGCGAGGAGTGGTTACCGGCGCTGTTTGGCAATTCAATGATTTCGGCCGTTTTGAACGTTTTCAGGTCCACTCGCGCAATCCGCGGCGTATTGTTGGCGTTTGCAAAAATCCAGCGCCCGTCGATTTCACCGTTAGTCTGTGACATCTCAAGGTGGTGCAAATCGTCCCACGGAACAAATCCGTTGGTCGTGGTCAGCATAGGTTTTGTTTCCTCGCTGTAACCATACCCTTTCTCGGGATCCACCGAAAATACGGGGACCACCTTTAATAAGCGGCCGCTCGGAAGCCCGTAGACGCTCATTTGTCCGCTGAAGCCACCGGACACAAAGTTGTAGAATTCATCGTACTTTCCCGGCGCTACGTAGGTTTTTTGGGCAGCGTCCCCACCGATCGAATCGGTAGTGTTTTTGGGTTTGCAAGAGGCAAAGAAGGCGGCACAGATTGACAGTGCTAACGCTCCTTTAAGTATTTGCGTTTTCATTAGGTATGTGAGTTAAAATTTTTCGGGACTATTGTACGCCGTCGTTTTCGCGCATGAATTCCAGGATTTGACGGGCGTCTTCGTCAGACACGGCTTGGTTAGGCATACGTACGAGACAAATTTCGAGCTGGGCCTGTAATTCAGGATCTTTATCGATCATCGGATCCGGATTTGTTACAAAATTCATGAGCCACTCGGGTGTGCGCCGTTCGGTAACTCCGGCCCATCCGGGACCCACGAGCCGTTCATCCGAAAGTTTGTGGCACGACAAGCATTTTACCTCGGCGATTCTTTTTCCTGAATCTGCCATGGCTTTGTCAAGATTTGGCGACAATTCTACGTTTGAGTGTTTTCCTTCGCCACGGTTGGGATCGTAGTTGTCAACGTCGGTAGTTTGGGTTGCGTCTGTTTGGCCGGCCTCGGTTTCCTGGCTCTTTTCTTTGCCGCACGCCATCATAAAAAGCGCGGTCAAAAAGGTGATTGCTAGTGTTCTCATGTTTAGGTAGTTTTGAATTTCTAAACAAATTTGCGACGTTTTTTCGATTAGAAATATGACCAGAATCATATCAAACACCTATTTCTTTGGCGTAAACTTGTATGTAAATTCCGATTGACAATTTTCAAGACAAATCAAAGACAAACCCTATGAGACCTTCTTCCGTGTTGCTCGTTCTTCTTTCGCTACTGTTTTTTTCATGCTCCGACGATGACAGCAGTCCCGCAGTTGTGGATGATTTTTCGAACCTGACGCTCGTAACCACAATCGAGAACGATGCCCACCTTATTTCGCTCTACACAACATCTGGACAACTACAGGCCGGCCACAACCATATCTATGTAAACCTTGTGGATAAAACGTCGGACGCACGCTTAACCAACGCCCAGATGTCGTGGCAGCCGCTGATGCAGATGACCTCGATGTCGCATTCCTGCCCGTATTCGGCGCTCATTCCCGCAGCGGACAAACAAGCCATGTACTCGGGAAGCATTGTGTTTCAAATGGCCACGATGGCAAACGACTTCTGGACGCTTAATCTAGAATATGAAATAAACGGCCAAACGTTTACGGCCTCCGGAGCCATTCACGTATTCGAGCCAGACCACAGGCGCGTTCAGGTGGTAACAGGAACCGACAACGAAAAATATGTACTTGCGATGATTTCTCCCACAGCGCCCGTGACCGGAACCAACGAAATGAGAGCCTCGGTTCACCGTGTTGTTTCTGCGATGAATTACATGGCGGTAAACGATTACAAAATCGAGATCGATCCGCGCATGCCGGCCATGAACAACCACGGGTCGCCCGGAAACATCGCACTTGAGCAAAATCAGGCAGGTGGCGACTACATCGGCTCATTAACGCTGACGATGACAGGTTACTGGCGCATCAACCTTCAGTTAAAAAACAGCGCTAACGAGCTTTTATACGGCAATCCGGTGACCGATCAAGATCCAGGCAGCCCGTTGTATTTTGACCTAACTTTTTAATCATGAATGTTCGATTATGCGTGGCGCTGCTGTTTTGCGGCCCGATGCTTTGCGCGCAACAACCCGTAGATTCGCTCGAGACCATTTCGCTCGAAGAAGTCATCATCGTCGGAAAAAAAGCCCCGATGCATAAGAAGAATCCTAAATCTCTGGCCTCGGTCGATGAATACCTGCAACAAGCCTCGCGCATTACTACACTCAGGCGCGGTGCTTACGCCTGGGAGCCGATGCTCAACAATATGACCTCAGAACGAACGGTCATCAGCATAGACGGCATGCGGATTTTCAGCGCATGTACAGATAAAATGGACCCGGTCAGTTCTTATGTTGAGGTTTCTAATCTCGACGCAATTTCGGTACAATCCGGGCAGCAGGGAAGTTGCCACGGGCCCACTATTGGCGGTTCTATAAATTTGCAGCGGCGGCGCAACAACGGTACGGAAGGTTTGTCATTTGCGGCGCGTTCGGGTTTCGAATCGGTCAACAAACAGCGGATTGCGTCGGCTTCGCTCGGGTACGCTACCTCAAAATGGTATGCCGATGCCGATGTGATGTACCGAAAAGCCGACAATTACAAAGCAGGCGGTGGTCGTGAAATAGCGTTTTCCCAGTTCTCCAAATACAATATTTCGGCAATGGGCGGTTATCTGTTCAGCGAAACATCGCTTTTGGAAGCATCGTTGATTTACGACCACGCCTCAAACGTAGGTTATCCCGCATTGCCGATGGACGTTTCCAAAGCCGAAGCCATCATTGCCTCGTTGTCATGGACGCAGAAAATCGGCGCTCAGAAGAACACCGATTGGGAAACGAAAATTTACTACAACGACATTGTTCACGTGATGGACGACAGCAAACGCCCTAACCTTGAATTGCGCATGGACATGCCCGGCTGGAGTGAAACTTTCGGCGCTTATTCAAAAATCGAAGGCAAGGCGGCAAAACACAAGTTCCTCGTAAACGCCTCGGGGTATTCAAACCGTTCTCTGGCAGAAATGACAATGTATTTGCCGTTTGAATCACCGATGTACATGGTGACCTGGCCCGATGTGCAAACCAGTTATGCAGGCGTTTTTGCCCAGGATGTTTACGCTTTGTCCGATGCTCAGACGCTGCGGTTTTCTGCAGGTATGGGCGTTCAGTCCGAAGACGTGCGCAACGACGAAGGCTATCGCACCCTATCGCTGTTTTATCCCGGCTTTTCGCGTCAAAGAACCCGTCTGCTCAAGAATTTCGCTTTTGAATACAAACGCGCCATGGGCCGCTGGGAACTCGCTGCGGGAACCGGTTATGGGGAGCGGGCAAGTTCTGTTTCCGAGTCTTACGGCTATTATTTGTTCAACAGTTCCGATGCGTTCGATTACATCGGAAATCCTGCATTATCGCTAGAGAAATCGCTGGAAGCTAATATTTCGGCCCGATACAAAAACGGACGATGGGATTGGAGCGGACTTGCCAGCGGGTTTCGCATTTCAGACTATATTGCCGGTGTGGTTAGTCCCGAACTTACCGCGATGACTCCGGGTGCGGCCGGTGTAAAAACTTACCGCGCTTTACCTTACGCGACAATGTTCAATGCAGAAGTAAACGGCGCTTATGAATTTAACGATGCGTGGAGCGTAAAAACCCAGTTGCGCTACAGCGTGGCACGCGACAATCAGAACGAGAATTTACCGCAGATTTCACCATTTGCGTATCGCACCTCAATCCACTACAAACAACGCGCTTTTTCGGCCCAGTTCGGAGTTCACGGAAATGCGCAAAAAACGGATTTTGCGGCCGCTTATGGCGAATTTCAAACGCCTGCTTTTGCTTTGCTCGATATTTCTGCTGTTTACAAATGGCGTCAATGGCTCGTGCATGCGGGTGTAGAAAATATTCTCGATGCGGATTATTTCACGTTCTCGGATTGGCGTCAACTGCCGCGCCCGGGTCGGAATTTTTTCGTGAATCTGGCTTTCGAACTTTAAGTTAGCGCAGAATCCGCCGGCCGTCGAGCTGAACTTTGCCCTTTTTTTCGAGTGCTTTTACGGTGCGAATTACGGTTTCTACGCGCAAGCCGGTAAGGTCCGCGAGTTGTTGCCGCGTCAGGTTTACATGAAAACGCTCACTTTTTGGGTTCGTCCCCATTTGCGATTTAAGGTAGTCAAAAAACCGCAGCAGCCGGTGTTCGGGATCCTGAGACGAGATTTCCATCGCCATAATGGACTTGTAGTACAACCGGTCCGCGAGGCGCACACATACAGCCATCGCAGTCTCGGGTTTTTCGGAAAGCATTTTCATGAAATCGGCTCGCGAAATTTGCCAGAGTTCACAATCTGAAAGCACGGTGGCATTGGCCGGATAAGGTTTGTGGTTAAAAAGCGGCGGTTCGCCAAAACTATCGCCTTTTGTAAAAATGCCCTGGATAAATTCTTTGCCGTCGTCGTTAAAGTTGTTCATCTTAACCTCGCCCGAAGCCACCTGAAAGTAATACTGGGGTGTGGCTCCTTCGCGGAAAATGATCTGCTGACGCTCATACCGTTTTTTAACAGCTCCGTAAAGTTCAAGAATGTCGGTTGGAATCATGCTCAAAAATAGCAAATTCAAACGAACGCGACTGCAGCCGCGCTTCACCGCGTTTAAAAATGTGTACTTTTATGCTGAAATTGCCATTTATGAAAAACCTATTGCTGTGTTTGTGGCTTTGCGCAACGGGAGTGTTTTACGCTCAGGAAATCCCTGTTCAGGAACTTCCGCCTACGCCTGTACCGGATTCGCTTTATCGCGAAGATCAGTTTTATATGAGTTTTACGTATAATCTGCTCGGTTCGATGCCAGACGGCCATCGGCAAAATAAATTCTCAGCGGGGCTAACCGCAGGTTTTTTACGGGACATGCCCATTAATAAGGAACGCACAATTTCTATAGCCGCGGGTCTTGGTTACAGCCTGCAGAATTACAATCACAACCTCGTAGTCGAAGAAACGCCGTTAGGATTGCAATACCGGTTGATCGGTCGCGATGTTTTCTACGAGAAAAACAAATTGTCGCTTCATTACGCAGAACTCCCCGTAGAGTTCCGATGGCGAAATTCCACTGCTGAAAGTCACAAATTCTGGCGCGTGTACACGGGTGTAAAATTGAGTTACCTGTTTTATTCCCGATCCAAGTTTGTGGGCGATGAAGTAAGATTTATCGTCGAAGACAATGCAGATCTGGCCCGATGGCGTGTGGGCGTTTATATGGCCGCGGGTTACAACACCTGGAATTTTTACGCTTATTACGGGCTTAACCCGATTTTTTCCGAAGCTGAACTCGATGGGCATCCCGTGGATTTGAGAACGATAAGCCTGGGTTTGATGTTTTATATCTTATAGCCAAAAGTACCACAGAATCATTTGCGGTAACAATCCGCTTAAACCACCGAGCCAAAGCTCCCTTAACGTGTGTGCGCGAAGCGACAATCTGGCGGCGATCACAATTCCGGAAAGCGCAATCCAGAAACTTAAAAGCGAAATCGCGTTTTGCCACGTAAACAAACTCATGCCGACGATGAATCCGATAACGCCTGTCATCCCGGCTGCGTGCAAACTGATTTTCAGCCTGGCATAGGAGAGCGCCCAGGCCAGGTACGCACTTAGCAAGGCCCCGATCAGAAAAAAATAAAAACCAGTCCATACGCCGTCGCGCGGAATTTTGACGAGCAAGAAATAAAGCAACAACATCTGGATTAAAAGCGGCAACCGCCTTTCGTAAGGCAGCGGAATCATCATGCCGCCAATTTTCCCGAGTCGTTTGAGGATAAAAAAACATACGAGCGGCAGCGCAACGGTGATCAGCGCAATACGACCGATAAAAGCAGCAGCGGTTTTCTGGACAAACTCGGGTGGTTGGAACAGGCAAAAAATAAGTGCGGCGTAAACAATCGAAAATACCGGATGAAACACATACGAAAAAAACAGCGCGCCCCGCATTAAATTTTCTTTCGCATGCGGGCCACGGGAATATCGAGTTGCTCGCGGTATTTGGCAATGGTGCGCCTTGCAATCGGATAGCCTTTTTGCTTCAGAATCTCTGCGAGTTGGTCATCGGGAAGCGGTTTTCGTTTGTCCTCTTCCTCGATGATGTTCTGCAAAATTTTCTTGATTTCGAGTGTGGAGACGTCCTCGCCCTGTTCGTTTTTCATCGCTTCGGAAAAGAATTCCTTAATGAGTTTGGTTCCGTAAGGCGTTTCTACATACTTGCTGTTGGCCACGCGGGAAATCGTCGAAATGTCAAGGCCTATGCGGTCTGCAATGTCCTTGAGAATCATCGGGCGCAATTTTGTTTCGTCTCCTTCGAGAAAGTAATCGCGCTGGTATTCCATTATTGCCGTCATCGTTACGAGCAATGTTTCCTGGCGCTGGCGAATCGCATCGATAAACCATTTGGCCGAATCGAGTTTTTGTTTGATAAACATGACCGCATCCTTTTGGGCCTGAGATTTTTCGCGGGACACTTTATAGGTTTGCAGCATTTCCTTGTAATCGCGAGAAACGTGCAGCGTAGGAGCGTTGCGTCCGTTTAAACTAAGTTCCAGATCGCCTTCGACGATTTTTATCGCAAAGTCGGGTACAACGTGCTCAATCATGCGCGTGCTTCCTCCATAAGAACCGCCCGGTTTTGGGTTCAGACGTTCAATTTCGGCAATCGCTTTTTTGAGTTGCTCTTCGGTAACGCCGTACTTCTGAATCAATTTATCGTAGTGCTTTTTTGTAAACGCATCGAACTGATTTTCGACGATGTCCGTGGCCATTTCTACAGACTCGGTAGGGGTTTTGTGCTTGAGCTGCAGCAACAGGCATTCCTGTAAATCGCGCGCACCAACCCCGGGCGGATCAAGTTCGTGGATCACCTGCAAAACGCGCAATACGGTAGCTTCGTCGGTGTAAAGACCCTGAGTAAACGCCATGTCGTCCACAATATCCGGAATCGAGCGGCGGATGTAACCCTGATCGTCTATGCTGCCCACGAGAAATTCCGCGATGTCCCGTTCTTCGTCATCGAGCATAAATGTGCGCAACTGGCTTAGCAAATCCTGATGAAAACTCACCGAGGCGGCAAGTGGAGATTCGCGCTGTTCTTCGTCGCTGTAGTTGTTTGCCGATAATTTGTAATCCGGCGTTTCGTCGTTGCTCAGGTATTCATCGATATTAATGTCATCGGCCTCGATGGTTTCGCCTTCGTCTTCGTAAGTATCCTGCTCAAACGTGTCCTCCTCGTAATCGTCCTGGTCTTCGCTTCCGGCTTCGAGCGCAGGATTTTCGTTCATTTCTTCTTTGAGGCGCTGTTCGAACGCCTGCGTAGGCAACTGAATCAACTTCATAAGCTGAATCTGTTGCGGAGAGAGTTTCTGTGAAAGTTTTAGATTAAGCGATTGCTTGAGCATAATTCCAATTTAACAATGCCGCCGGACAAGGCCCGGAACGAACGTTTAAAAATAATCAAATTTGCGCATGTTTAAAAGCCCCGGCTGCATTTGGGAGAAAAATTCCGGTAAGGCCCGATGCTAAAAAATCCCGCTGTAAACGGGATATAAGGTTAAAATTCGGCATTTCCGGGTGTTCGCGGAAACGGAATGACATCGCGGATGTTCGTCATGCCGGTCACAAAAAGCACAAGTCGCTCAAAGCCAAGTCCGAAGCCCGAATGCGGTGCGGTACCAAACCGGCGCGTATCCAGATACCACCAGAGTTGTTCCTGATCGATGCCCAGGGCGTTCATTTTTTCCAAAAGGACGTCCAAACGTTCTTCGCGCTGCGAACCGCCCACTATCTCGCCGATTCCGGGGAACAAAATGTCCATCGCCCCTACGGTCTTTCCATCGGGGTTCATGCGCATGTAAAACGATTTGATCTCGGCCGGATAATCGTACACAATCACCGGAGATTTAAAGTGTTTCTCCACAAGGTAGCGTTCGTGTTCGCTCTGAAGGTCCGTGCCCCACGCTTCGATCGGGTATTTGAACTTCTTGTTTTTGTTCGGTTTAGAGTTGCGCAGAATGTCGATCGCCTCGGTGTACGAAACGCGTTTGAAATTATTTTCGAGTACAAAACGCAATTTCTCGAGCAACGGCATTTCGCTGCGTTCGGCCTGGGGTTTCGATTTTTCTTCTTCGGTGAGCCGCCCTTCGAGAAACTGCAGATCCTCGGCACAATGCGTAATCGCGTACTGAATCACATAGCGGATAAAATCCTCGGCCAGATCCATATTGTCGTGCAAATCGCAAAACGCTACTTCGGGTTCAATCATCCAGAATTCCGCAAGGTGGCGCGAAGTATTCGAATTTTCGGCCCGGAACGTTGGCCCGAACGTGTAAATCTGTCCGAGTGCCATAGCGTAAACTTCGCCTTCGAGCTGGCCAGATACGGTCAAATTTGTCTGTTGTTCAAAGAAATCCTGTTTGTAGTCGATTTTTCCGTCCGGAGTTTTTGGCAGATTCTCGAGTGGGAGCGAGGTTACCTGAAACATTTCTCCGGCACCTTCGGCATCGGCACCTGTAATTACGGGCGTGTGAACATATACGAAATTGCGGTTTCTGAAGTATTCGTGAACGGCAAACGCAAGGGCCGAACGCACGCGCATAATGGCTCCGAACGCATTTGTACGCACGCGCAAATGGGCATTCGCACGCAGGAATTCAAGCGAATGTTTTTTGGGTTGCATCGGATATTTTTCGGGATCCGCATCGCCGAGAATTTCAAACGATTTTGCCTGAACCTCGAATTTTTGTCCTTTCCCCTGACTTTCCACAAGGTCGCCCTGAACCGCAACGGCCGCACCCGTCGTAAGCCGTCTGAGCTCGGCATCGGCAGCGTTTTCAAAGTCGATGACGCACTGAATGTTGTGAATCGTAGAGCCGTCGTTAAGCGCCAAAAACTGATTGTTTCTAAAAGTGCGCACCCAACCTTTCACGGTGATGTTTTCGATGGGTTTGGTGCTTGAAAGCAAATCCTTAACCTTGCTGTGTTTCATGATCAAGTCGTATTTCTGAGATTGCAAATATAAAGGTTTCCGCGGGCCGATTATTTCTCCTGGTCCGAAAGTTCGCGATGCCCGGGAAGGTTGTCGATTTCTTCGTCTGTATGTTCGATGATATCGATTTTCGGTTCGATGAAATCCTCTTTGTTCGCGAGGCTTTTGTTCAGCGTAAGTACAAGGGACGGAAGCAGCATCAGGTTAGAAAGCATGCCGCAAAGCAACGTCAGCGATACAAGTCCGCCCAGAGCAACGGTTCCGCCAAAATCGGACAGCATAAACACGGCGAAGCCAAAAAACAGTACGATCGACGTGTAAAACATGCTCAGACCGGCATCGTTAAATGTAGCGTAAACAGATTTTTTGATTTTCCACTCGTTGTTTTTGAGTTCACCCCGAAGTTGCGCGAGAAAACGGATCGTATCGTCCACCGAAAGTCCGAACGCAATGCCGAAAACCAGAATCGTCGAAGGTTTAAGCGGAATGTCCAGAAAGCCCATGATTCCCGCAGTAAGCAATAGCGGCAACAAATTCGGAATAAGAGACACAGCCACCATTTTCACCGATCGGAACATGAAGGCCACGAGCAGCGAGGTAAGAAAAAACGCAAACAATAAGGACGAGAGCAAATTGTCGAGCAAATATCCGGTCCCTTTCTGGAACACGAGCGATTTTCCGGTAATGTTCACATCGAACCTGTCCGGCGGAAAAATCTGGGCGGCTTCGTGCCTGAGTTGGGCTTCGATGCGCGGAATGTTCTCGCCGTTGTCATCGCGCATGAAGGTCGTAATTCTCGCGTATCGGCCCGTGCTGTCGATATAACTTTTTAGCAGGTTTTCGTTTCCTTTCTGTACGCTGTTTCTAAGGAACGGCATTATAAACGACTGTTCCTGAGCTGTCGGCAAATCGTAGAAATCCGGGTTCCCGTTGTAATACGTTTGCTTTGCGTATTTGGCCAGACTCACGACCGAAAGCGGTTTGGAAAGTTCGGGAATCGCCGCAATTTCCGATTCAAATTCTTCGAGACGGTTCATCGTGCTGCGTTTGAGCGCGCCTTTGGGTTGTTTTGTATCGATGATGATTTCGAGCGGCATTAC
>CAZTGF010000020.1:5339-10708 GCA_964612955.1 uncultured Flavobacterium sp. | reverse complement strand
GACAACACAAATAGTACGAGAATGTTGATGGCCGTAATTACACCGAATTCAATCAGCAGTTTGTTGTTCGATGTTACAAAGGTTGCAAACCCGATCGCCGTGGTAACATTTGTCATCAGCGTCGCCATCCCGATTTTGGTCGTAACGCGTTGAAGCGCCTTTACTTTATTGCCGTGAACGCGGTATTCCTGATGGTATTTATTGGTCAGGAAAATGCAGTTCGGCACGCCTATGACAATCATCAGGGCCGGAACCAGCGCGGTTAGTACGGTAATTTCGTAGTTGAAAAGTCCGAGCAAACCAAACGACCACAACACGCCGATGACGACAATCACAATGGAAATGGCCGTGGCGCGGAAACTCCGGAAAAACATAAAAAACAACAGTGAAGTCACGCCAAGCGACGCCAGAATAAACATCCCGATTTCGCTTTTAATCGTTTCGGTGTTCATCGTGCGGATGTACGGCATGCCCGAAATATGCGGCTGATGCCCCGTTTGATCGGCAAACACCTGAGTGGCCGGCAGTAGTGTTTCGAGAATAAAATCTTTGCGCGCCGGCGTATTTACGATTTCTTTTTTGAGGTAAATGGCGCCGCGAACCGTTTGCGAGGTTTTATTGAAAAGCAGCCCTTCGTAAAACGGAAGTTCGTTAAACAACCGGTGGCGCAGTGAGTCGAGTTCGGGTTGTGACATCGCGGTCCGGGGCAGTGTCGCCATTTCAAACCGCTGGAGCGAATCGTTTTTGGAGAGCGTGCGCAAATTGTGAACGTCGACAATCAGGTCTACATTTTCGTCCTGCCCGATTTTTTCCATCATCGTTTGCCAGTGCCCGAAGGTTTCGGTCCGAAACAACAGACTGTCTTTTAGTCCGATGATGACCAGATTGCCTTCTTCGCCAAATTTGTCCAGAAAATCGTTGTAAGCAATGTTGGCCGGATGTTCTGCGGGGAGCAGGTTGGCTTCGGTAAAACTGAACCGGACATTTTTCCATTGGGCAATCATCAGTGCCGTCGATACTCCAATTAACACGAGCATCAATATTTTGTTGCGCAGCACAACGCGGGCAATCGTTTCCCAAAACCTAAGTCCGAACCACTTGTCCATCCGACATTTTTTAACGCGTGCAAAGGTACGCATTCCTAAGTGCTGGAGTAACCTGCGCGCAGATTTTTAACCGGATGTCTTACGGATTTTGTTTTCTCGCTATATTTGCGCGCACTGCAAAACCAAGCCCATGAAAAAGTTTAAAACCGCGATTTTTTATATTGCTTTTACAGGGGTTTTGTCTGCTGCCATTTATCTGGTTCTGAGCCGGGGGCATGTGCTGGAACAAGGCCGGAATGTGGTTAAAATTGCGAGCCAAAAAACCGATTGGGAGGAGTTCCTAAGCGCCATGATGCACAACGTTCAGCATCCCCTGGCGTTACTGCTTTTGCAAATCATTGCCATCATTCTTGCCGCTCGCGTTGTCGGTGGATTTTTCCGAAAAATCGGGCAGCCATCGGTGATTGGAGAAATGATCGCCGGAATTTTGCTCGGACCTTCGCTGCTCGGCTATTACGCTCCGGAAATCTCGGGGGCGCTGTTTCCGCTCGAGTCGCTCGGGAATTTGCAGTTTCTGAGTCAAATCGGACTTATTCTGTTTATGTTCGTCGTGGGCATGGAACTCGATCTGAAGGCGCTCAAAAACAAGGCGAACGACGCTGTGGTCATCAGCCATGCGAGTATAGTATTTCCGTTTTCCTTAGGTGTGGGGCTGGCTTATTATCTGTATCGCGAATTTGCGCCCGATGCGATCGGATTTACGCCTTTTGCGCTTTTTATCGGAATTGCGATGAGTATTACCGCATTTCCCGTTCTGGCGCGCATTGTACAGGAAAGAGGCATTCACAAAACGCGTGTAGGTGCGGTTGTAATCACGTGTGCGGCTGCGGACGACATTACCGCCTGGTGTTTGCTGGCTGCGGTTATCGCTGTCGTAAAGGCCGGTTCGGTAACCTCGGGTCTTTATGTGATTGCGCTTGCGGTGGTTTACGTGCTTTTAATGCTTAAAGTGGTTAAGCCATTTTTGAACCGCGTGGGCACGCTGCGGAATTCGCGTCAAAGTCTGAGCAAACAAACGATCGCCATATTTCTGATTACGCTGATTTTAAGTTCGTATGCCACGGAGGTGATAGGCGTTCACGCGTTGTTCGGGGCGTTTATGGCCGGTGTAATCATGCCCGAAAATATGCGCTTCAGGAGCATCCTCATCGAAAAAGTAGAAGATGTAGCCGTAATTCTTCTGTTGCCGCTGTTTTTTGTTTTCACAGGTTTAAGGACCGAAATTGGTTTGCTTGCAGATCCGGAACTGCTCGGGCTCACGGGAATCATCATTGCGGTTGCGGTTGCCGGTAAGTTTCTCGGAAGCGCAATTGCAGCGCGATTCATCGGACAAAACTGGCGCGACAGCCTTACGATAGGCGCCCTTATGAACACGCGCGGCCTAATGGAACTCGTCGTGTTGAACATAGGGTACGACCTCGGGGTTTTATCGGCCGAAATATTTACGATGATGGTGCTCATGGCGCTCGTAACTACATTTATGACGGGGCCGTTTCTGGATCTGATTAACCGTTTTTTCAAACAGCCCGACGCTGAACTTCCTGCCATACCGGAACAAGGATTCCGCGTGCTTGTGGCGTTTAAATCGGCCCGGGACGGCAAACCGCTTTTCGGACTCGCGACTTCGTTCGTAAACCGCGATACGCCTGTTACGGCTTTACATCTTTCGCCGAGTAATGAGCTACACGCGTTTAACCTCGAAGAAGAGGAAAGGCGCGCTTTTGCACCGCTTGTGGCCGAAGCCGAAAAACTGGACCAACCGTTAATTTCGCATTTTAAGGCCTCGGGAGACATCGATTCGGACATGATTGAAATCGGGAATCGCGGCCATTTTGATCTCATGCTGGTAGGAATCAGCCAATCGATTTTCGAAGGATCGCTTTTGGGCCGGTTGCTTGGTTACACTACAAAATTCATCGATCCGGACCGATTGCTAGACCAGCTTACGGGGCGCGAAAACCTGTTCGGGAATTCGCCGTTCGACGCGCGGACGCGTTCGGTCATTTTGCGGAGCAAGATTCCTGTGGGTGTATTTATCGATCGCGGTTTTTCATCGGTACAGCGCATTTTGTTGCCGAATCTGGGCGATAACCTGCGAACCGTGTTGCCTTTTGCCGAAAAACTCGTGGATGCTGCCGACGTTTCGGTTCAGATTGTGAATTTTAATCCGGACGAAGCTGTGCCTGCGGAATTCGATGAAAAGTTAAAAAACCGCTACCAAACCATAAATTCGGACCAGATGCCCGACCACCCCGAAGCTGGCGATCTCGTGCTCGTAAGCGTGGACGAATGGAAAAAAATCATAGATTTGCCGGCGGATTGGTTGCGCAGCATGGCGTCGACCTTAATCATTAAACCATGAGTTGGATATTACTGATTATAGCGGGATTGTTCGAAGTGGGATTTGCGTCCTGTTTGGGAAAAGCCAAAGAAACCACGGGGGCCGAGAGTACTTGGTGGCTTGCGGGTTTTTTCGTTTGCCTTTCGATTAGCATGGCGCTTTTGTACAAAGCAACGCAGATTCTCCCGATTGGAACTGCTTACGCCGTTTGGACCGGAATTGGCGCAGTGGGAACGGTGCTCGTAGGCATTTTGTTTTTTAAAGAACCCGCAACATTCTGGCGCGTGTTTTTTCTGACCACGCTCATTGCCTCGATTGTAGGGCTTAAGGCGGTATCGAGCTAAAAAAACCGCCCTTTTCAGAGCGGTTTGAATCAGACTTTCATGATTTCGGCTTCTTTTACCGATAGCATTTCGTCGCTTCTTTTGATAAAACTGTTCGTAAGGTTCTGAACTTCTTCTTCGGCATTTTTGCAAATGTCTTCGGAAAGCCCGTCTTTCTCTAGTTTTTTAATTTCTTTGTTCGCATCCTGTCGCGCGTTGCGAATCCCGATTTTGGCCTCTTCGGTTTCGGCTTTGGCTTGTTTTACGAGGTCGCGTCTGCGTTCTTCGGTAAGTGCCGGCACGCTGATGATGATGTTCTCGCCGTTGTTCATCGGGTTAAATCCGAGGTTGGCTACCATGATCGCTTTTTCAATAGGGCCGAGCATGTTGCGCTCCCAGGGCTGAATCGTAATCGTGCGCGCGTCCGGAGTGTTAATGTTTGCTACTTGTGAAAGCGGCGTTTGAGAGCCGTAATAATCCACAAATACGCCTCCTAACATTGCAGGCGATGCTTTTCCGGCGCGGATGTTCGCAAATTCTTTTTGCAGGTGTGCGATGGCGGCTTCCATAGCCTCTTTGGCGCTGTCTAAAATAAAGTCGATTTCTTCGGTCATGGTGGTATGTTGACTTTGTTGTTAATTAATCGATTACAGTGGTGCCGATGGGTTCACCTTCGCACACTTTAAGCAGGTTTCCTTTCGTATTCATGTCGAAAACCACAATGGGCAGCCTGTTTTCCTGACTCAGGGTGAAAGCGGTAGAATCCATCACGTTTAGTCCTTTGCTGATGACTTCGGAAAACGAAAGTGTAGAAAATTTCTGGGCTCCCGGGTTTTTCTCGGGGTCCGAATCGTAAATGCCGTCCACGCGCGTGCCTTTTAAAATGACGTCGGCCTGTATCTCCACACCGCGTAAAACGGCTGCAGTGTCGGTTGTAAAATACGGGTTTCCGGTTCCGGCCCCAAAAATGACGATGCGGTTTTTCTCGAGATGTCTTACCGCCCGGCGTTTGATATAAGGTTCGGCAATCGCTTCGATCTTGAGTGCAGTTTGCAGCCTTGTGAGCATTCCCTGATCTTCGAGCGCGCCCTGCAATGCCATGCCGTTGATTACCGTGGCGAGCATTCCCATATAATCGCCCTGAACGCGGTCCATGCCGTGAGCTGCTCCCGAAACGCCGCGGAAAATGTTGCCACCGCCAATAACGATTGCAATCTGAACGCCTTTCTCGTGAATGCTTTTAATGTCCTGAGCGTATTCGGCGAGCCGGGCCGGATCAATTCCGTACGGACGGTCGCCCATGAGCGCTTCACCACTAAGTTTTAACAATATTCTTTTGTACTTCATTTCTGCAGGTTAAAGTGCTGCAAATATAGCGATATTCTAAACCAACCGTAACGGCCTCCGCTAAAAATATGGCGCAGTCGCAAGGGCCGCTCCTCCGCGAAATTTGACTATTTTTGCCCAAACTTCACGCACATGAAAATGGCTATCGTTCAGGCCCTAAATCAGAGCCTTTCTTATACAACTTACCGGCAATTGGTTTCTGATATGCTCGCAAAAGGCACTGCGACAAGCGGGGAAACAGATGCGGAATAC
>CAZTGF010000020.1:0-5239 GCA_964612955.1 uncultured Flavobacterium sp. | reverse complement strand
ATGCAACAGTTTTTGACCAACGGAACCCGGTCGATTCCAAAATTAATTTTGCTCGACGACAAAAACGAAGTCGCAGGGCAGTGGGGCCCGAGACCTAAAGATGCGGCCGCGCTGATTATCGGGTACAAACAACAATACGGTGTTATAGACGAAACAGCCAAAACCGAACTTCAGCTTTGGTATGCCAAGGACAAAGGCGTATCTGCCATGCAGGAAATCATTGAAATGATGGAAACGGCTCAGGAGTCGATGCCGCGTTAGTTTTTCAGCAATTGTTCGAATTGTTCGGGCGTTTGGGCATCCGCTACGTGGTAGTCGCCGATTTTTGTTCGCCTTAGGGCCGAAAGATGCGCACCGGATTGTACAGCTTTTCCAAAGTCAGCGGCAATGCTGCGAATATAGGTTCCTTTGCTGCATACGATCCTGAAATCGATTTCGGGCAAAGCGATGCGCGTCAGTTCGAACTGTTCAATCGTAACCGGCCTGCTTTGAATTTCTACGGTTTCGCCGGCCCGTGCGTGTTCGTATAGTCTTTTCCCGTCTTTTTTGATTGCCGAGAAAATCGGTGGTTTTTGTTGAATCGTTCCCGTCATGTCCAGGGCGGTTTCCCGCAGCAGCACATCGGAAATATGATCTGTAGGAAAATGTTCGTCGATTTCTGTCTCTAAATCATACGATGGGGTAGTGGCGCCGAGCACAAAAGTTCCGGTGTATTCTTTGGTCTGACCTTGAATTTCTGAGATGGTTTTGGTCGATTTGCCCGTGCAAACAATCAAAAGTCCTGTTGCAAGCGGATCGAGCGTTCCGGCATGTCCGATCTTGATTTTTTTAAGTCCGAGTTCAGATTTGAGCAGCCACTTGAGTTTGTTCACCGCCTGAAACGAAGTCCAGTGCAGTGGTTTGTCAATGAGCAGCGTTTGGCCTTCGAGAAATGCATCGGCAGAAATCATCGGACACTGAAATAAACGAGCAAGACCACGCCGGCCACAATGCGGTAGTAACCCCACGGCCTAAACCCGTATTTTTTAATCACACCGATAAAAAATTTGATAGCCAGGATAGCCACGACAAAAGCCACGAGATTCCCCATGAGGAACATTTGTAAATTATCGGGCGATTGGTTCAGAAGTTCATAGCCTTTGAGTTGCGATTGGCTGTAAGTTTTAAACAGAAGCGAGTACGTGGTTACGGCCAACATCGTGGGAACGGCGAGGAAAAACGAAAATTCGGCAGCGGTTTCTCTCGTGAGTTTCTGTTGCATGCCCCCGATGATAGATGCGGCCGAACGACTTGTTCCGGGCATCATCGCCAAACATTGCCAAAGCCCGATCGTGAACGCTTTTTTGATCGAAATGCCTTCTTCTGACACGACCTCGGGTTTTTTGAAAAACGCATCTACAAACAGCAGCACTACGCCCCCGACAATGAGCATGATCGCAATTGGAATGGGTTTTCCGAGAATGTCGTCGATCGCATCATCGAACAACTTACCCAGAACAAGCGCCGGAATCACGGCTATGGCGAGTTTCAGATAAAAGCTGATGCGGGTAAAGTCGAAAAATTTTCGCCAGTAGAGCGCCACAACGGCCAAAATCGCCCCGAATTGAATCGACACCTGGAACAGTTTTACAAAATCCTCGTCCTGAATGCCGAAGTACGAACTCGCAAAAATCATGTGAGCGGTAGAAGAAACCGGAAGGTACTCGGTAAGTCCTTCGATGATCGCAATAATCAGCGCTTGGAAATAATCCATGGAAAAATGTTATTGCCGGGGTTTGGCTTTGTGAAAAATCGAATAAATAACTACGGCAAAACCCGCGAGAACCACGGTAGGCGCCAAACGAATGCGTCTGAAGTTGAAAATTTCTTCGTTAAAAACATTCGGATCTTTACTGCCGCCGCCCGCCATTAGCAGAAAACCCAGCGCAATAACGCCAAGGCCCGCCAGCATGATGTAAAGGTTAATCTTGTCGAATAAAAATGTAGGTTTTTCAGAATTGCTTTCCATCGGAATATTTTATGCTAAGGACGCGAAACCGTTGCATCCGTGACAGTTTTTAATATAAATCGTCTGTGCGCAGGTTTAAAAAGCGCTGAGTGGCGATAAACGTGCTGATCCACGTAATCAGAATGCCGGCCAGTAAAACGCCCAACAGAACAGCTCCAACCATAATCGGATCGGCGAGCAGGTGCAGGTTCGGGTAGTTCGTATCAAGGTAATAAAGCAGGCCGATTAGCGCCAGAATCGCAAGCGTTGCGCCTATAATGCCCAGCCTGATGCTTTTCCAGACAAATGGCCGCCTGATGAACGATTTCGTCGCACCAACCATTTGCATCGTTTTTATGATAAACCGGTTCGAATGTATGGACAAACGCATCGAGGAATTGATCAGAAGCACCGCAATCAGCGCAAGAACGCCACTCACGATCAAAATCCAGAGACTCACTTTTTCGATGTTGTCGTTCACAAGCGTTACGAGTTGTTTGTCGTACACTACGTCCGAAATCATTTCGTTTTCGCGCAGTCGTTTCTGAATTTTTGCGATGCTGTCGTTTTCTACGTACTCGGCCCGAAGGAAAATGTCGAACGAATTCTGTAGCGGGTTCATGCCCAAAAACTCCATAAAATCCTCGCCTATGACTTCCTTGTGCTGCTGAGCGGCGACCTCTTTGGGAACGTAAGTAAACGTTTTGGCGAATCTTGCGGTTCGAAGTTCCTCGGTAAACGCGCTCAGGGTGGTGTCCGATGCTTCGTTTTTAAAAAACACCGTCATTGCGATTTCTTCTTTAAAATCGTCCGATAATTTCTTTGAATTGACGATGAATAAGCCGAGAATCCCGAGCAGGAACAACATCAGGAAAATGCTGAGCACCACCGAAAAATACGAAGAAATGAGCCTGCGCTTTTGAAACCTGTCGAATTTTGAGACCATGCCGCTGTTTAAGTAAGCCGTAAAAATAGAAAAGAATTTGGGAATCGCAGTTTATACGTTCAAAGTTTTGCGATTCGTGCAAGAACATTAACTTTGTCCGCGCGCGCTTTTCAGGCCGGATTTTAGCATTTTCACATCAGCATTCCATGAAATACAACCCGAACGAGATCGAAGCCAAATGGCAGAAATACTGGGCCGATCACAAGACTTTTTCCGCATTAAACCATTCGGACAAACCCAAGTTTTACGTGCTGGACATGTTCCCGTATCCGTCCGGCGCGGGCCTTCACGTAGGGCATCCGCTCGGGTATATCGCATCGGACATTTACGCCAGATACAAACGCCACAAAGGTTTTAACGTGCTGCATCCGCAAGGGTACGATTCGTTTGGGCTTCCGGCCGAACAATACGCGATTCAAACCGGTCAGCATCCGGCCAAAACCACTCAGGAAAACATTGCCCGATACCGCGAACAGTTAGACAAAATAGGTTTCTCGTTCGATTGGGACAGAGAAGTTCGCACCTCGGATCCCGAATACTATAAATGGACACAGTGGATTTTTGGGGAATTGTTTAATTCCTGGTACAACAAAACCACCGATAAGGCTGAATCGATTCCAACGCTTATCGCCCAACTTGAACAAGGCGGAAGTAGTTCGGTGAAAGCTCACGCCGCATCCGGATCGAAAAGTTTCACGGCCGATGAATGGAAAGCGTTTTCTTGCGAAGAACAACAAAAAATACTACTCGATTACAGGCTCGCTTTTTTGGCCGAAACCGAAGTAAACTGGTGTCCGGGTCTGGGTACGGTGCTCGCTAACGACGAAATTGTGAATGGCGTTTCGGAACGCGGCGGATTCCCCGTGGTACGCAAAAAAATGACCCAATGGAGCATGCGCATCTCCGCTTATGCCGAACGGCTGCTTCAGGGATTGCAACAGATCGACTGGACGCCCTCGCTCAAAGAGGCGCAAACCAATTGGATCGGGAAATCTGAGGGCGCACTTGTAAGGTTCGAAGCGCTTGATTACGATTTGTCCAACGGCGAACAAACCCCCGTGATTGACGTTTTTACGACGCGCCCCGATACTATTTTTGGTGCGACATTCCTTACGCTTGCCCCCGAACACGAGCTCGTTTCAGTAATCACTACACCGGCGCAAAAAGCTGAAGTTGAGGCCTACGTAGCCGCTGCGAGCAAACGCTCAGAACGCGAACGCATGGCCGATGTGAAGACCATCTCAGGTGTGTTTACAGGGGCTTATGCCGCACATCCGCTGGGGGGCGCTCCTTTGCCTGTCTGGGTTGGCGATTACGTGCTTGCGGGTTACGGAACAGGTGCGGTAATGGCGGTTCCTGCCGGCGATCAGCGCGATTACGATTTTGCAAAACACTTCGGACTTCGCATCGAGAATATTTTTGACGACATCGATATTTCAACAGAAGCGTATTCAGAAAAAGGCAATTTTAAACTGATACGGTCCGATGTGTTGAACGGACTCGGATACAAGGAGGCGACGGCCAAAGTGATCGAGCTGCTCGAACGCAACGGAAAGGGGTCGCGCCGGGTGAATTACCGCCTCAGGGATGCTGTGTTTTCGCGCCAACGCTATTGGGGAGAACCTTTTCCTATATATTATAAGGACGGCCTTCCGCAACTGATTAGCCCGGCGTATTTGCCGATAACGTTACCCGAGGTTGCGCAATACCTTCCTACCGAAGACGGAGCGCCGCCACTTGGGAACGCCACGTATTGGGCCTGGGATGCGCAACAAAACAAGATTGTTTCAAACGAAGCCATCGACGATAAAACTGTATTCCCGATGGAACTTAATACCATGCCCGGTTGGGCCGGAAGTTCGTGGTATTGGCTGCGTTATATGGATGCGCGGAATACGTCTGCATTTGTGTCCACTCAGGCCGAAAACTATTGGCAAAACGTGGATTTGTACATGGGCGGAAGCGAACACGCCACGGGGCATTTGCTCTATGCGCGTTTCTGGAACAAATTCCTGTTCGACCGCGGTTTCATCACTCAGGACGAACCTTTTAAAAAGCTTATCAACCAGGGGATGATTCTGGGTACGAGTGCATTTGCGTACCGTCTCGAAGGCACAAACACATTCGTTTCAAAGAATAAGATTAATGGCCGGGCCGTGCATCCCATCCACGCCGATGTTTCGTTTGTGAACGCATCGGACGAACTGGACATTGCGCAATTTAAAAACTGGCGCTCAGATTTTGCCGAAGCCGAATTTATCTGCGAAGACAACGGGAGGTTCATCGTTGGCAGGGAGGTGGAGAAA
>CAZTGF010000019.1:27040-37579 GCA_964612955.1 uncultured Flavobacterium sp. | reverse complement strand
GTAGCTTGTCCGTGTGCGCTTGCCCTTACGGCTCCGTTTACGATGGGGAACGTATTGCGAATTTTCGGGCGGTTGAAATTTTACCTCAAAAATGCACTCGCGGTAGAGCAACTCGCAAAAGTAGATACAATTGTGTTCGATAAAACGGGCACGCTCACCTCGAGCCAGACTTCGGACATCAAATATTCAGGGCAGCATTTGTCCGATGAAGACCAAATGTTGTTTAAAACCGTGTTGCGCGGCTCAAACCATCCGCTTAGCAGACTGTTGTACGATTTTCTGCCGGGACCGATTGCCACTGAGCCCGATATTTACGAAGAAATTGCGGGGAAAGGCGTTCAGGCTACATGTGGCGCCACCGAAATCCGGATTGGTTCCGCGGAATTTTGCGGGGCCGGTCACGATACATTGCTCAACCGCACCAGCGTTCACTTTCAGCGCGATGGCCGACATTTGGGAAGTTTCGTGTTTCACAACAAGTACCGCGACGGAATGGGCGGCATGTTTGCCCGATTGAAGCAACAGTACGACATTAAAATTCTCTCGGGAGATAACGACGGCGAACGAAGAGCACTCGAACAACTCACCGGACCAAACGTTGAAATGGTTTTCAACCAGAAGCCCGAACAAAAACTCTCATTTATTCGGGAGTTGCAGGAAAAAGGGCACAACGTAATGATGGTCGGCGATGGCTTAAACGATGCCGGGGCGCTTGCTCAGAGTAACGTGGGGATTGCCGTGGCCGAAAATGTCAACGTGTTTTCTCCGGCTTGCGACGCCATTCTCGATGCCGGGCACCTCAAGCATCTGGACGAGTATCTGAAGAACGCTCATTCCGCGATCCGCACGATTAAGATGAGCTTCGGTTTGTCCATTCTCTACAATATCGTAGGAGTCACGTTTGCGCTTACCGGAAACCTGCTGCCCCTCGTTGCGGCGATCATCATGCCGCTGAGTACGGTTACGATTATCAGTTTTGTAACGCTTCGCACAAATTTAAGCGCCCGAAAACTCAGCAGATACGCAGCTTCGGCTAAAGTTTCAAATAAATTGACGGGGTATGACAAATATCATAATCCAAGCTATAAACCAGAACTAATTTTGCCAAACACAAGTAAGGTATGAGTGTCATGTATCTGCTGATTCCAATCAGCATTATTGTAGCCATCTGTTTTTTTACCGCTTTTATCGGCGCTGTGAAGTCGGGCCAGTTTGACGACGATTATACGCCATCGGTGCGTATGTTGTTCGACGACGAACTCAATATCAAAGAACCTAAAACCCAAACATCAGACAAACAGGAAAAAGAGGAGTAACCATGGAAATGCAACAGTTTTATTACGACAACAAAATTGTCAAAAAGTTTATGTACGCCACGATCCTATTCGGCGTGGTGGGCATGGTAGTAGGCCTTTTGCTGGCGCTGCTGTTTATATTCCCAAATATGACAGACGGTGTGTCCTGGCTCAGCTTTGGCCGGTTGAGACCGCTGCACACGAATGCGGTAATTTTTGCGTTTGTGGGCAACGCCATGTTTGCGGGGATTTACTACTCGCTCCAAAGGCTGCTCAAAACGCGGATGTATTCGGATTTTCTGAGCAATCTGCATTTTTGGGGTTGGCAGGCCATCATTGTTGCGGCGGCCATTACGCTGCCATTAGGATATACTTCCTCTAAAGAATACGCGGAACTCGAGTGGCCGATTGACATTGCTTTAGCGGTGATTTGGGTCGTTTTCGGGATTAACATGATCGGGACGATTTTCCGCAGACGCGAAAGACATTTATACGTGGCCATCTGGTTCTACCTCGCAACGTTTGTCACCGTAGCCGTTCTTCATATCTTCAACAGCTTGGCACTGCCTGTATCTGCGCTTAAAAGTTACTCTGTTTACGCAGGGGTTCAGGATGCGCTCGTACAATGGTGGTACGGACACAATGCCGTAGCGTTCTTCCTTACAACGCCGTTTTTGGGACTGATGTACTATTTTGTGCCCAAGGCGGCCAATCGCCCTGTATATTCGTACCGACTTTCGATCATTCACTTCTGGTCGCTGATTTTCATTTACATCTGGGCCGGGCCTCACCACCTGCTTTATACAGCACTTCCCACCTGGGCTCAGAATTTGGGCGTCGTTTTCTCTATTATGCTCCTTGCTCCGTCATGGGGCGGTATGATTAACGGGCTTCTGACGCTGCGTGGCGTTTGGGACAAAGTTCGTGTAGATCCCGTACTGAAGTTTTTCGTCGTAGCCATTACCGGATACGGGATGGCCACCTTTGAAGGGCCGATGCTGTCGCTAAAGAACTTTAACGCGATTGCGCACTATACGGACTGGATCGTAGCCCACGTTCACGTTGGAGCGCTTGCCTGGAACGGATTTCTTGCCTTTGGTATGATTTATTGGCTCGTGCCCCGCATGACTAAAGGAGCGCTATTCTCGACCAAACTCGCGAACGTTCACTTCTGGATGGGAACACTCGGGATTGTCATTTACACACTGCCACTTTACGTCGCCGGATTTGCTCAGGCCTCGATGTGGAAGCAGTTCAACCCGGACGGAACACTGACTTACGGCAACTTCCTTGAAACAGTAACGCAGATTATGCCAATGTACTGGATGCGTATGATTGGCGGTTCGATGTACATTATCGGGATGTTTATTCTCGTGTACAACGTGGCCATGACAATCAAACGAAACGCCGCCGTGGCCGATGAACTTGCAGAAGCTCCGGCACTGCAGAAAATCTCGAAAGGCCGCCTGCGGAACGAAAAATTCCACACCTGGCTCGAGCGTCGTCCTATGCAGCTCACCATTCTGGCGACGGTAGCCATTCTTATCGGCGGAATCATTCAGATTGTACCTACGCTGATGGTGAAATCAAATATTCCGACAATTGCGAGCGTAAAACCTTATACGCCTCTGGAGCTTCAGGGCCGCGACATCTACATACGCGAAGGTTGTGTAGGCTGCCACTCGCAGATGGTACGTCCGTTCCGCGATGAAGTAGAACGCTACGGTCCTCAGTCTAAATCGGGCGAATTTGTTTACGACCGTCCGTTCCTATGGGGGTCTAAACGCACCGGACCGGATTTGCACCGCGTGGGCGGAAAGTACAACGACAACTGGCACTTTAACCACATGTGGGATCCGCAAAGTACTTCGGCCGGTTCTATCATGCCCGGATACAAATGGCTGTTCGACAACAAACCTATGGACAATTCGGACATCGAGACCAAGATGAAAGTGCTGCAATCGCTCGGCGTTCCGTATTCGGATCAGGATATTGCGAATGCGCAAAGCGATCTTGCCCGCCAGGCCGAAACCATCGGCAAAAATCTGGAGCAGGATCCCGATTACCTGAAGAGTTACGAGCAGAGCAAAACAGCGGCGGCTGCGCGCGGAGAAACATTTGTACCGATGAGCCAACGCGAGATTACCGCAATGATTGCTTACATCCAAAGGCTCGGAACCGATATTAAAATCAAAGACGACCAAAAAAATTAAACCATGTTCGAAGCTATCAAACACAATATGGAAAACATCGCCGGCATAGAAATTTATCCGGTGGTTTCCCTCAGCATTTTTTTCCTGTTTTTCCTGCTCTTGGGCATCTGGGTGTTTTCGTACAAGAAATCGGCGATCCGGGAACTTAGCGAAATTCCGTTAAAAGACTAATCCAAGCCTCATGAAAAATCTATTTCCAAATTACGTACGGGTTCCGCTGCTGTTCTTTGCGGTGTTTGGACTCATGGAATTCCTGATCGATTCGGGCGGGAAACCCGCATTCGTGAAATACCCAATGTTGCTGCTGTTCCTCGCGATTGTGCTTTTGGTACTGATTGCGGTGGAAATCATGATCAGCGCCATTGACCAGATGCACTACCGCCTGATGACACCCGAACAGCGAAAAGCGCTTGAAGAAACGCGCGCCCTTCCGATAACGCGTCAGAACTGGTACAAAAAACTCATGCAGCGCATGACGCGCTCGCGCCCTATCGAAGACGAAGCCCAACTGTTGCTCGAGCACGACTACGACGGCATTAAGGAACTGGACAACGATTTACCGCCCTGGTGGAAGTACAGTTTTTACGCTACGATTGTTTTTGCGTTCGTGTACATGATTTATTACAGCATGGACGGCAATACGCAGCAGGACGAGTTTGAACGCACCATGGCCGAAGCAAAAATAGCTGTGGAAGAATACAAACGCACCGCTCCGGACATGATGGACGAAAATTCCGTAACTCTTTTGACCGATGCCGAATCGCTTGCAGCCGGAAAAGAAATATACGACACCTCGTGCATGGCTTGTCACCGGACTGACGGAGGCGGAACCATCGGCCCGAACCTCACCGATGATCACTGGATTCTGGGCGGAGGCATCAAAAACATTTTCGGAACGGTCTCTAACGGCGGCCGGGACGGAAAAGGAATGGTCGCTTGGAAAAACGAGCTCAAACCCAAGCAGATTCAGCAAGTAAGCTCATACATTGTATCGCTCGGCGGCACCAACCCGCCCGATGCCAAAGCGCCCGAAGGAGAAATCTGGAAAGACGATGCGGCACCAGCGGACGGCGCGCCACAATAAATAAAAAATGTCTCAATTTCAGGATGAAAGTTTTCGCGATTCGATTGGCACTTTAGACAGCGACGGCAAACGCAAGTTCATCTATCCCAAAAAGCCATCGGGTAAGTTTTACGACTACCGCAAATGGGTAAGCTACCTGTTGCTCGCCATTCTCGTGGCCAACCCGTTTATTAAAGTCAACGGCAACCAGTTTATGTTGTTCAATGTGCTCGAAAGGCGCTTCAACATTTTCGGGTTCCCGTTCTGGCCCCAGGATTTTTACATCTTCGTCGTGGTCATGATTCTGATGGTGGTCTTTGTGATTGTGTTTACGGTGGTTTTCGGGCGTATATTCTGCGGTTGGATCTGTCCTCAGACGATTTTTCTGGAAATGGTGTTCCGGCGCATAGAATACGCGATCGACGGCGACCGGAATGCGCAAATTAAACTCGCTTCCCAACCCTGGAATGGCGTGAAAATTCGCAAACGCCTGCTTAAATGGTCGGTGTACTTTGCGATTTCGTTCCTGATTGCGAACATTTTTCTGGCTTATGTGATTGGCAGCGATGCGCTGTTGTCGATGATTGTGCACGGGCCTGCGGCACATTTGTCCAAGTTCATTGCCCTTTTGGTGTTTACAGGCGTGTTTTATTACGTTTTCGCATCGTTCAGAGAACAGGTTTGCATCATCGTTTGCCCGTATGGCCGATTACAAGGCGTACTGCTCGACAACAAATCGGTGAACGTGGCTTACGATTTTGTCCGGGGCGAATCTACTGCCGGACGCGGAAAACTCAAAAAAAACGAAGACCGCGCACTGTCCGGAAAAGGAGACTGCATCGATTGCAAACTCTGCGTACACGTTTGCCCGATGGGCATCGACATCAGAAACGGCGTTCAGCTTGAATGCACGAATTGTACAGCGTGCATAGACGAGTGCAACACGGTTATGAGCAGCATCGGTTATCCAAAAGGCTTAATCCGATACGCGACAGAAGACGAAATCCGCAAAAAAGAACCGTTTAAATTCACGGGGCGGATGAAAGGCTATACGGCTGTTCTCGGAATTTTGGTCGGAATTCTGGCCGGATTGCTGCTTCTCAGAAACGACATGGAAGCGACGATTCTGCGATTGCCCGGACAACTATTCCAGCACGAAGGCACAAAGATTACAAATGTTTACACCTATAAAGTCGTGAACAAAACCGTGCACGATTTTGACCAGCTCGAATTCCGGTTGCTCTCGCACGAGGGTCTGGTAGAGCGCGTGGGTTCGCCTACCCTCGACCTAAAGGGCCAGGGATTCGCTCAGGGAACGCTGTTCATCAAAATCGAAGGCGCGGATTTAAAGACGGACAAAACCAAATTGCGCATCGGGCTGTTCGATGGCGATAACCTTCTGGAAACCTCATCGACAACATTCCTTGGGCCCAGAACTTTTAATTAAAATGCTATGAAATTCAATTGGGGAACCGGTATTGTTGCAGCTTTTGCACTGTTCATCAGCTTTATCCTGTTTTTTATTATTACCGTGCAGGTAAATCCGGAATACGACCGCGATTTGGTTCGGGACGAATATTATAAACACGACGCCCAATATTCCCAGGAAATGGGCCGATACGACAACGAAAGAGCGTTAGAAGAACGCCCGCAAATCAGCGTAGGCGAAACAACTATCGAAGTGAAATTCCCGTTGAGCATCGCAACCGATTCCGTTCGTGGCACAGTGTCCCTTTACAGGCCGTCGGACAAAACGCTGGATTTCGAAAAACCTATTTCGCTGTCCGGTCACACATTGCTCATACCTAAAGCCAATTTGGCCGGCGGCCGCTGGGACATTATTCTGATCTGGAACTACAAAGGAACGGACTATCAGAAAAAACAAACCCTTTATCTGGAATAAACATGGTATTCTCGGGTTTCATATTCGGACTTCTATCTTCGTTGCACTGCGTGGGAATGTGCGGCCCGATTGCGATGATGTTGCCTATCGACCGTTCTGATCCGCGCAAAAAAGCAGCACAGCTCCTGACCTACCACGCGGGACGGCTTACGGCTTACGGCTCCATAGGATTGTTGTTCGGTGCGCTCGGTCGCGGGTTATACCTGGCCGGAATTCAGCAGCAATTCTCGGTCGCGCTCGGGATTATGATGTTGCTCGCCGTGCTTATTCCCGAGCAAACACTTGCCCGATACAATTTTTCGCGTCCTGTAACCCAGATGATTTCACGCGTTAAATCGGCCATGGGCGCGCAGTTCAAAAAACGCTCGTTCCGCAGTTTTTATACGATAGGCCTGCTCAACGGATTTCTGCCCTGCGGTATGGTGTACGTGGCACTTTTCGGCGCAATGGCCATGCAGAGCATTCCGCTCGGACTAGGTTTTATGCTCCTTTTCGGGCTCGGAACCGTTCCGCTGATGACGGGCATCGCGTACGTAAGTCAATGGTTTACGCCTTCGCTCCGCACGCGCATCCAAAAATTAATACCTTATACGGTAAGTGTTCTTGCGCTGCTGTTTATCCTTCGCGGCCTCGGGCTCGGCATTCCGTACGTTTCTCCGTCGGACGTTTCGCTTTTTGTGCAAGCGGCGCCCCAATGCCGATAAAAAAAAACGGCCCTTAGACCGTCATTGAAAAAAGTTGGGTTTGCGGCTTGTTCCGCTTTAAATGCAGGTCGAATGCCATGCACACATTACGTGTAAATGTTTTTCCTCTTTCGGTGATCCGAACTCCGTTTTCCATTCGTTCTATTAAGCCATCGCGCTCGAGTTCGGCAAGATCGTCAAGAATGTCGGTGTAATTGGTACTATCGGTCCAACGCGTTTCAAAACGGCACATCAGATCTAAAATGTGGTCGCGCACGCGCAGGTCTTCATCGGAAAGCACATGGCCTTTGAGCAACGGAAATTCATTCGCCCCGATTTGCGCGTAATAGGTTTCCAGCGATTTTGTGTTCTGCCCGAAAGCATAGCCGCTGTCGCCAATCGCCGAAATGCCCAGCCCGATCATCATGTGGCTCTTTACCGAGGTGTATCCCATGAAATTGCGGTGCAGCGTGCCGTTTGCAAACGATTTGTACAATCGGTCCGACGGCAGGGCAAAGTGATCCATCCCAATTTCGAGATAACCGATCGCTTCGAGCATTTCGCGCCCTTTCTCGTAGAGTTCGCGCTTTTGTTCGCCCGATGGCAAATCCGCTTCGTTGAAACCGCGCTGGCCGTTGCCTTTAATCCAGGGCACGTGAGCGTAACTGTAAAACGCAATCCGGTCCGGACGCAACGCCTTTGTTTTTTCTATGGTATCGGTCATGCCTTCGAGATTCTGGAACGGCAACCCAAAAACGAGATCGTGCCCCACTGATTCGTACCCGATTTCGCGCGCCCAAAGCGTTACGCGGGCTACGTGATTAAACGGTTGAATTCTGTGAATGGCTTTCTGCACGGTTTCGGAATAATCCTGCACGCCGAAACTTACCCGCCGGAAGCCCAGATCGTAGAGTTGTTGCAGGTGTTCCCTCGTGGTATTGTTGGGGTGGCCTTCAAAGCTGAATTCGCGGTCGGAGCTCATGCGCGCGTATTCAAAAATGCCATCGATTAACCGTTTGAGATTCCCGGCCGAAAAAAAGGTAGGCGTACCTCCGCCCAGATGCAGTTCCTTGACGAGCGGCTTATCTGCAAATAATTCGCAATACATTTTCCACTCCGCCAGCACCGCTTCAATATACGGATCCTCGTGAGCGTGGTTTTTAGTAATCCGCTTCGAACAGCCGCAAAACGTGCATAAACTCTCGCAGAACGGCAAATGAATGTAAATACTGAGACCTTCTTCCGGCGCCTGTTGGTATGCCTTAACCATTGAACGCTGCCACGCCTGAGAGTCAAACGATGTTTCGTCCCAATAAGGCACAGTAGGATAACTTGTATAACGCGGGCCGGGAACGTTGTATTTTTGGATCAGCGAAGTTTGCATCATCGGGAATTTTAAGCAAAATTACTCGCGCGCGTGCAACCATTCCATGATTTTTGTCATAAACCGCTCAAAAACAACTTATTTTTTCCAAAGGCATCGTGTTTGTTTTTCCGTGTCGCGTTTTCCGTGCAGCAGTCTTTTGGTGTAGGCCGAAGCTTCTTTGCCGAATGGCTGTACTTTTTTGCGGGCCGATGCTCTGGGTTCCGGGGCGTCTAGGCCGATAAGGGGGATGCGTTCTTTGCGTCCACTTCTGCGCAATGGTCTTTTGGCTTTTTGTATTTGAGCGTCAGATGGAGCATGAAATAACCAACCACCGCAGCAATGAGCGAAGATATCAGAATCGCAATCTTAGAAGAATCGATAAATTGAGGTTGGTCAGTAAACGCAAGAATGGTAATGAAAATGGACATCGTAAAACCAATTCCGGCCAAAAATCCAACCGCTCCAACGTGCGCCCAACGGACTCCCTTAGGAATCAAACACAAATTTGTACCCACACCCAACACGCTGAATAACAAAATGCCCAATGGTTTTCCAATGACGAGTCCGGCCATAATGCCTATGCTTCCGGGTCCCAATAACCCGTCTGCCCAGGTATCGGGAATCAGAATCGCCGTGTTGGCCATTGCAAAAACGGGCAGAATGAACAGCGCTACCGGCTGGTGTAAAAAATGCTGCAATTTATACGACGCGAATCCGTTTCCACCGTCTCCGAACGGAATCGTAAACGCGAGCAAAACTCCTGTAATTGTAGCGTGTATGCCCGAGTGTAGCATAAAGTACCACATCACAACGCCTCCGAGCAAGTAAGGCCACAATGCGTACACTTTAAAACGTTTGAGCACAAACAGCACCGCGAGAATTCCCAATGCCGCCGCGAGATAACCGAAAGCTAGCCCTTTGGAATAAAACAGTGCGATGACGAGAATGGCACCGAGGTCGTCGATTACGGCAAGCGCGGTCAGGAAAACTTTGAGCGCCAATGGCACGCGGTTCCCTAACAGCGATAAAATGCCAATCGCGAAGGCAATATCGGTAGCCATCGGAATCCCGGCTCCGGCGGTGTACGGGGTTCCGCTAGTAATGAACAAGTAAATTCCGGCCGGCACCACCATACCTCCTATCGCTCCGAAAATCGGAAGTGCTGCGCGCTTTATATCGGACAGTTCGCCAAGAAAAATTTCGCGTTTAAGTTCAAGCCCGATAAGCAAAAAGAAAATGGCCATAAGGCCGTCGTTGATCCAGTGTGTGATGGAATGCGATCCTACGGGACGTTCCCAAAAACCGATATAACTTAATCCCCAGGCGCTATTGGCAAGCAAAAGGGAAATGGCCGTGGTGATTATCAGAATAAGGCCTCCAGCTTTTTCGGAGTTAAAGAAGTCGCGGAACATTTGGGTCAATCGCATGTGATTTCGTTTTGGATAGCGCAAATATAATTTTTTAGCAAGGAACGACCAACCCAGCCGGGCTAAGCTTTTGAAATTTTCTGCTCGGCCTCGACGTTTTCATCAGCATCGGCTTTCATTACCTCGGATTTGTCTTCGGCCGAGAGTTGAACGCAAATGCTGATTGGAAAATGGTCCGAATCAATGGCGTGCTCAACTTTCATCGACACGAGCCGGAAATGAGCGCTAAGAAAATAATGGTCGAGCGGCCAGCGCAACAACCAATACCGCGCATTAAATGTACTGAAAATGCCACGGCCCCGGCGCGGATCCAAAAGTTCGCTCGTTCGCAAAAACAACCTTGTGGTATGGCTCCAGGCTACATCGTTAAGATCTCCGAACACGATACAAGGCCCTGGGTATGCTTTGACCTCTTTCCCGACCATGAGAATTTCGGCATCCCGCTCTGTGCTTTTAGGGTTTTCGCTTGGCACGGGCGGCGTGGGGTGCAATCCGTAGAGTCTGACTGTCTGCCCCTCGAACGGAAGATCGACCCTGACCGAAGGGATTTCGGGATCCACATAATGTTGGACGCGATAATCGGACATTG
>CAZTGF010000019.1:25034-26940 GCA_964612955.1 uncultured Flavobacterium sp. | reverse complement strand
CGAGCATGAGTTTGCTCAAAGGCGTAAACGGATAGATTTCCCAGCACAAGTACAAAATCGACAGCGCCAAGCCCACAGGCATCACGTATTCCCACACGCCGGAAGGCAAGCCGAAAACGAACAGCCAGCTCACAAGCAACACGGTGACAATAACGAGTTTCTGCAGACGAGGGTAATCAAAGACGCGGAAGAACCACCAATCGCTGCGCACCAAAGGCGCTATTACCGTAAGGAGCGCCACTCCTGTAAGTACCTGAAGTACTATTTCGAAAATCCGCATGGACTTTTTTTGTTAAATATACGGGAAAAACCATCTGGCAACTGCAATATTGGGCAATGCGCGGATAATTATCTTACGGTTTTGGGGCATTGATAGTATAAAAAGCCAGCCATGAGTTATATTTGCCAAAAAAAATCGCATGATTGTCTGGATTTGTTTTATCGCGGCCATCCTAATTTTTCTGGCGCTCGACCTTGGTGTGTTTAATAAAACCCCTCACGTTATTTCGTCCAAGGAAGCGGGCATGTGGACAGCGCTCTGGGTATCGCTCTCGGGGCTCTTTACGTTTGTCATTTACTGGCTCTATGCTAACGGGCACATCCAAAACCCCGAAGACCTGAAACCTATGGACGCCTCGGTCAAGTATATCACGGGCTACCTTATTGAACTTTCGCTCAGCGTGGACAACATTTTTGTGATCGCTGTGGTTTTTGCCTCGTTCCGCATTCCGCCTCAGTTTCAGCACCGCGTTCTTTTTTGGGGAATTCTCGGTGCGATTGTGTTCCGCGGCCTCATGATTTACTTCGGCGTGATGCTGATTAACAAGTTTTCGTGGATGACATATATTTTCGGCGCGTTTTTGCTTTTCACCGCCTTTAAAATGCTTACGAAAAAGCCTGAGGACGAATTCAATCCGCGCAAGTCTCTTATTTACCGATGGCTAAAGAAAATCATGCCGCTCACGTCTAAAATCGAAGGCGAAAAATTCTTTGTACAACGCAGGCACATTAAAGCAGCGACCCCACTTTTTGTAGCGCTGATCGTTATTGAAATGATGGACTTGTTGTTCGCGCTAGATTCGGTACCGGCGATTCTTGCTATTACTTCGGACCCGTTTCTGGTGTTTAGCTCTAATATTTTTGCCATTCTCGGGTTGCGTTCGATGTATTTCTTTCTGGCCAATATGCTCGAAAAATTCAGTTATCTCGAATACAGCCTTATCATTATCCTGACGTTCGTCGGCATTAAGATGTTGTTGGTTCACCATTTTAAATTCCCGGAATGGCTGTCGCTCGGCGTAATTGCGCTTGCACTTGCGGGAGGTATACTTTACTCGCTCTCCAAAGACCGCGAAAAATTTCCGATGAAACACGACAAAAACTAAGGGGTTACCCCAATTTGATAAAAAAACTGCTTCGTGAAATACCTTTTTATACTTGCCTTTTTGTGCGTCTCGGTTGGCGCTTTCGCTCAGCACGAGGACGATACGATTTATAACATTACGGACGTGTCCAAAGCGCCTCAATACCCGGGCGGGACAACGGCGTTCTACCGTTTTATTTCCCAAAATTTTTCGGTGGACCGATTAGGCAACCGTCAGGGACGCATTGTCGTTCAATTTGTCGTTGAAAAAGACAGTACCGTCTCAAACATTACAGTGTTAAAATCCATTGGGGGAAACAGCGGGCGGGAAGCCGTTCGCGCAGTAAAAAAGGCCGGCAAGTGGATTCCGGGTGAAATAGACGGCCAATACGTGCGCACGCGACAGGAGGTGCCGATTCAGGTCAGAAAAAACTGAAACATTGGGCTGCGAACTTGTGTTCAAAAAATGAATTTGAACGTTCAAACCCCGCCCCCACCCATACCAAATTTACCAAAACCCACTCTCGACACCTTCCGGTTTTT
>CAZTGF010000019.1:10321-24934 GCA_964612955.1 uncultured Flavobacterium sp. | reverse complement strand
TTAAATTCTAATCCTGCCCCGGTGCGTTCTTCAGCGCATCAAACCGCGCCTTCATCGTAGGGTTGCCGTGCGTAAGCCGTTTGATCGTCAAATCATCTGCCTTGTTATTAGCCAAACGCAGGTTGTTCTCAGACGACAACAGCGCATCCTTGGTTTTTTGCAAGTGCGTAATTGTTTTGTCAATTTCGTCAATTGCCGTTTTAAACTTTCGGCTCGCCAGTTCGTAATTGCGCGCAAAACCCTCCTTAAAATTATTGATGTTCTCCTCGAAGCGCGTAATGTCGATGTTTTGGTTGCGGATCTGGGACAACTCGGCTTTGTACTTCATCGAGCTTTGGGCCGCGTTTCGCAACAGCGTAATAATCGGGATAAAAAATTGCGGGCGCACCACATACATCTTCGGATATTTATGAGAAACATCCACGATTCCGCAATTGTAGAATTCGCTTTCAGATTCAAGCAACGTCACGAGCACCGCGTATTCGCACTTCTTCTCGTTCCGGTCCTTGTCCAACTCGCGGAAAAAATCCTCGTTCTTCTTTTTGGTCGCCGTCTGGTCGCTCTCATTCTTCATCTCGAACATAATCGATATGACCTCGTTACCCGCCTCATCAGTTTCCCGGTAAATAAAATCGCCTTTACTGCCCGAACTCGCGTCGTTATCCTTTTCAAAATACGCATTCGCAAAAGCCGTTGCGCGCAATTTATTGAACTCAGTCTCGCAGTGTTGTTCAAGCGTTTCGCCCAGCATTTTCGTGGACAGTTTAAGCTTCATATCCTTGCGCAACTCAATCTCCTCATCCTTCATTTTAATAATGTCGTCCTTAGTCCGCAGTTCGGCCGCAAACTTCTCGTTCAGTGATTTTTCGAGCAACTGCGTCTGAGTTTCTTTAATGCGAATGTCGTTTAACAACGTATCCCGTTCTTTTTCGAGGTCGCGGATCGCCTGGGAAACCGACAGTTTTTTCTCCATCTCGGCCTGATCCAACCGGGCCTTAAGCGCCGCAATCTCGGCCTCCTTACGCGAAAGTTTCTGAGTCGTATCCACCTCAGATTTTGCCCTGAGTTCTGCTATTTCAGCCTCTTTCCGCGCCAGGGTTTGCGTGAATTCCCGCTCGTTCCTGGCTTTGAATTCGACCATTTCCTTTTCTTTTGCGGCCAAGTCCGCCATTAACGCATTTCTGAGGTTCGCCTCTGCCAGCCTCACCGCATTTTGTTTTTCGTTCTCGGCGATCTGCAGGCGTTTGGCAAGTTCCTCGTTGAACTCGCGGTCGCGCACCTGTTTTAAGATTTCTGCAAAACCTGCTTCGTCTACTTTAAACGCCTTGGTGCAACTAGGGCATATTATCTCATTCATATTTGTCTGATTTACTGCGTGTTTTAGTTTTAAAACTACGGGGGCTAAGAAACAAAAAATTGCCGATACCGCCGCGGAAACTTATCCACAGCCACCGGACTTCCCGTTAAGGACACCGCCGGTTAAGACGAGCTGAGCCCGCCAATACTTTTGGGCAGAAAGCCCGCCCGGACGAACAAAATCTTGTAATTTTGCGCGCTGTCATGTAGCTCAGCCCCGAGGCGCGCTAAATGATCTTATCTCTCTTCCCGATGCAAACACTGACAAACCTTTTTGACTTCAGGCCAAAAATTCGTTATAAAACCGAGATACTCGCCGGCCTCACCGTGGCCATGACAATGATTCCGGAGTCGTTGTCCTTTGCCATATTAGCGGGGCTTACACCGTTAACGGGCCTATACGCCGCTTTTTTAATGGGGTTGGTTACTGCAGTACTCGGGGGGCGGCCGGGCATGGTCTCCGGAGGGGCAGGCGCTACAGTGGTGGTACTTATTGCCCTGGCGAGCGCGCACGGGGTCGGGTATTTGTTTGCGGCGGTGATTCTTGCAGGAATGCTGCAACTGCTCGTAGGCGTTTTTAAACTCGGGAAGTTCGTCCGCCTGATTCCCCAACCCGTGATGTATGGTTTTTTGAATGGTTTGGCCGTTATTATCTTTATGGCACAAGTGGCCCAGTTCAAAGTGTTCGAAAACGGCACAGAAATCTGGATGTACGGCCCGGCCCTATGGATCATGGCAGGCCTCACCTTGCTGACGATTCTGATTGTGGTCGTGCTGCCGCGGTTTACAAAAGCTGTCCCAGCCTCGCTCGTAGCCATCATTTTTGTGTTTGGCCTTGTGATGGCCCTCGGCATCGATACGAAAAAGGTCGTAGATATTGCATCGGTAAGCGGGTCGTTGCCGTGGTTCCAGATTCCGCAGGTTCCGTTTACGCTTCAAACCTTAGAGATCATTTTCCCGTATGCGCTTGTAATGGCCGGCGTAGGCCTTATCGAAAGTCTGTTAACCCTTAATATGGTCGATGAGATAACGAACACCAAAGGCCAATCTAACCGCGAAGCCGCAGCCCAGGGTATCGCCAATATTACGAATGGGTTCTTTGGCGGCATGGGCGGATGTGCGATGGTGGCCCAAACGCTCGTAAATGTGGGTGCAGGTGCAAGGGCCAGACTGTCGGCCATTGTAGGCGCGCTAGCCATTTTGTTTGTTATTCTCGCAGGTGGTCCCATCATAGAGCAAATTCCGATGGCTGCGCTCGTGGGCGTTATGATGATGGTGGCCATCGGCACGTTTCAATGGGCAAGTTTCAGGATTATTAACAAAATGCCGCGTCACGACGTTTTTACAGGAATCCTCGTAGCGGCGATTACGGTTCTTTTGCACAATCTGGCGCTGGCCGTGCTCATCGGTGTGATTATATCGGCCCTCGTGTTTGCGTGGGAAAGCGCCAAACGCATCCGCGCCAGAAAATATGTGGATGAAAAAGGCGTAAAACATTACGAAATCTTCGGGCCGCTCTTTTTTGGTTCGGTGGCGGCGTTTACCGACAAGTTTGATGTGGCAAACGACCCAAAGGAAGTAATCATCGATTTTAAGGAAAGCCGCGTGGCCGATATGTCTGCCATAGAAGCACTGCATAAAATCACAGAGAAATACGAGAAAGCAGGCAAAAAACTTCAGCTGCGTCATCTGAGCGCGGATTGTGCGCGACTGCTCAGGAATGCGGAGGCGATCGTGGACGTAAACATCATTAAAGACCCTACTTATAAGGTAATGGGGAAATGACAACGCGCGGGCCCCGCGTTAGGGATTGCAGCAGGTGCCGTGCACTGCGGAAAGCCCGACGCGCCCCAAATGCCGTTTTTGGGCAAAATGCAAATGCGCGGAACGCCCAAAATTAAAAAACAACACAATTTTTTCCGCTTACGACAAGCGCGGATTCGGGAGAAACAACATTATTTTTAAACCCAAAAAGCCGTATGCTTTACCTTATTCTGAGCATTTTTTGCAGCGTTCTTGTTGGTGTGGTGTTTAAACTGGCGCGGCCTAAAGGGTTCGACGCGTTTGCGGTAATCAGTTGGAATTACGCGGCGGCGCTCTTGCTTTGTGCGCTCGTTTTTAAACCTGAAGTTTCGGCTTTTGAGGCGGGCGCTCCGTGGCTTTTGTACGGCGGATTGGCGCTGCTGCTTCCCGGGGTGTTTTTTCTGCTCGTGCAATCGATTCATTTTACGGGCATTGTGCGTACGGATGCGGCCCAACGGTTGTCGCTGTTTATTCCGATTCTGGCGGCCTGGCTTGTGTTTGGAGAGCATTTTTCGGCGGTTAAAACGGCGGGAATTGTGTGCGCGTTTACAGCGCTGTTCCTGCTCATGGGCAAAAAATCCGAACCCGGCGGCAGTCGCGGACGTTATTACCCGATGCTCGTGCTTTTGGGATACGGCATCATAGATCTGATGTTTAAGGCGCTGTCCAAACAAACCGATATTCCTTACAGCACAAGCTTGTTTGCGATTTTTGCGATGGCGCTTCCCGTGGCGGTTGGATTGCGCTTTATGGCCAAAACCGGTAGGTCAAAACCCGGGCGCGATTTGTTGCTCGGAATGGTCATAGGGTTGCTCAACTTTGGAAATATTTTGTCCTACCTGGAGGCGCACCGGCATTTTTCTCAAAGCCCGTCTACGGTTTTTGCGGGAATGAACATGGGCGTGATTTTACTTGGAACGGCTGTTGGAATTTTTGGATTCGGGGAAAAAATGCACCCCCGAAATTACGCCGGACTCGCACTCGCACTTGTGTCTGTGGTTCTGATTGTGGCGTCTCAAATGGGTTGTTGCTGAAACGTTTTTTAAGCCTGCTTAATTTTCGTTATTTTGTGAAAAAATCCAATGCCCCCGAGAATTCAGAACGATTTACCAAAGGCCAAACTCACGGCCTCGGCCCTTTCCAAAGCACTTACAATTTTTAAATACGCAGGTTCTCACCGGTGGAAGTTCTGGGTGGGCCTTGTGTTCCTGCTCGCTACGGGTGCAACCGCGCTGGCTTTTCCGGCATTGCTGGGCCAACTTGTCGATTGCGCTCAGAACGGTGATGCGGACCGCGCCCGAACCATAGCCCTGACGCTTCTCGCGATTTTACTGTGTCAGTCTGCGTTTTCGTTTTTCCGGCTTTCGCTGTTTGTAAATTTTACCGAAAACACGCTCGCAAATGTGCGCATGGCGCTTTATCAGAACCTGGTTCGATTGCCGATGGACTTTTTTGCGCAGCAACGCGTGGGTGAACTCAACAGCCGGCTCAGTGCGGACATCGGGCAGATTCAGGACACGCTGACTTCTACGATTGCCGAATTCCTGAGACAGTTGATTCTGATTGTGGGCGGAATTGCGTTTCTGGCGATCATCAGCCTGAAACTGACGTTGATGATGCTGTCGATTGTGCCGCTTGTGGCCATTGCTGCCGTAGTTTTCGGGCGTTTTATCCGGCGGTATTCGCGCAAAACTCAGGACAAAATTGCCGAGAGCCATACGATTGTAGAAGAAACCCTGCAGGGAATCGCAAATGTGAAAGCGTTTGCAAACGAGTGGTACGAAACGCGTCGCTACCGGTTAAAAATTGCGGAAATTGTTGGTATAGCGATTAAAGGCGGACAGTATCGCGGCTATTTTGCGTCGTTTATTATTTTTTGTCTGTTCGGATCGATTGTATCCGTGGTTTGGTACGGGGTTACGCTGATCATCTCGGGCGAAATGAGCGACGTGGGGCAATTGATTTCGTTTGTGCTTTATTCGATTTTTGTCGGGGCTTCGTTTGGCGGCATTGCCGAACTATACGCCCAGATTCAAAAAGCGGTGGGTGCCACAGAACGCGTTTTCGAGCTTTTGGCCGAATCACCGGAAGACGTTGGTCTGGAACCGCTGACGACGGAAGAACGGCCATCGGGCAGTCTTGCGTTCCAAAACGTTCATTTCGCTTATCCGTCCAGACCGGACATGCCCGTGCTTAAAGGACTTTCGTTCCGGGCCGGTGCAGGACAAAAAATTGCGCTCGTAGGCCAGAGCGGCGCCGGAAAATCGACAATTGCATCGTTGTTATTGCGATTTTACGAGCAGCAATCGGGCGAAATCCTCGTCGATGGGACCGATATCCGTTCATTTAACCTCCAGCAGTTGCGCGCCCATATGAGTATTGTGCCACAGGATGTAATGCTTTTTGGCGGCAGCATTCGCGAAAATATCGCTTACGGTAAACCGGGGGCATCGCTCGAAGAAGTGCGTAACGCCGCGCGTTTGGCCAACGCTTTAGGTTTTATTGAGTCTTTTCCGGAAGGATTTGAAACGCTCGTGGGGGAACGAGGCGTAAAGTTATCGGGCGGCCAGCGCCAACGCATCGCCATTGCACGTGCGATTCTAAAAGACCCGGCGATTCTGATTCTCGATGAGGCTACTTCTTCACTCGACAGCGAAAGTGAACAACTCGTACAACAAGCGCTCGAAGTATTAATGCAGGGCCGCACGAGTGTGATCATCGCGCACCGGCTCTCAACGATTCGTTCTGCCGATGTGATTCTGGTCATCGGACACGGTCGCGTTGCCGAACAAGGCACGCACGCCGAACTTATGGATCGCCCCGATGGCCTATACCGCCACCTGAGCCAATTGCAGTTCAGCTCGGAATAACAAAAAACATTAGCGCCCTTCTTTTTTCCGTCGTTCGCGTTCGGTTTTAATCAGGTTCAGTTCGCGGCTGGTTTGTCCGGCCACCGAGGTGTTTTCTTCGGCCCGGCGAATCAGGTAAGGCATCACATCGCGCACAGGACCGAATGGCAAATATTTGGCTACGTTATAACCCGCATCGGCCAAATTAAACGAAATATTGTCGCTCATGCCGTACAACTGCCCGAACCAAATGCGCGGATCTGACTTTTCAACACCATGGGTTTTCATCAGTTCCATAAGCTTATACGAACTTTGCTCGTTGTGCGTTCCCGCAAAAATGGCCATCTGAGTCAAATGTTGCATCATATAAGCAACGGTGGCGTCAAAATTTTCATCGGTGGCCTGCTTGCTCGCGCAAATCGGTGTGGCATAACCCATTTCGGCCGCCCGGTTGTTTTCTTTTTCCATGTAAGCGCCTCGCACGAGTTTCATTCCAATGTGGAAGCCTTCGGCACGCGCCTGTTCGTGAAGTTTTTTCAGGTAATTGAGCCGGTCGTGGCGGTAGAGTTGCAGTGTGTTGTAAACAATTGCTTTTTGTTTGTTGTAACGGCGCATTAAATCCGTGACGATTTGGTCTGCGGCGTCTTGCATCCACGATTCTTCGGCGTCGATTAATAGCGCCACATCGTTTTCGTACGCGATTTTCCCGACTTGTTCAAAACGCTCCAACACGCGGTTCCACTCCCGGGTTTCTTCTGCGGTAAACGCCTCGCCTCTCCCCTTTTTCTCGTATAGTGCAAAACGTCCGAAACCCGTAGGCTTAAATACCGCAAACGGAATGGCCTGCCGCTCCCGCGCAAAAGAAATCGTTTTTATTGTCATTTGCAGGGCCGCGTCAAACTGGGCTTCGGCTTCTTTGCCTTCGACCGAATAATCGAGCACAGAACAAACGCCTTTGCTGAACATTTTATCTACAACCGGCAAACAATCGTGCTCTGTTACGCCTCCGCAAAAATGATCAAAAACTGTTGCGCGGATAAGCCCTTCTACAGGCAGATGCGCTTTTATGGCAAAGTTGGTGACCGCGGTGCCGATGCGTACTAAAGGTTCGCTCGCGATAAGTTTAAATAAAAAATAGGCGCGATCCAGCTCGGTGTCTGACTTAAGCGCAAATGCCGTTTTAGTGTTGTCGAAAATCATGTTCTGGGTTTGAAATCGCCCACAAAGATAGACAGAAATCGAATCGGGAAGTAAAATTGCGGACATGGAATTGCATCCCTGAATCTTAGCCGTGCCGTGGAGAAAAAAGCTGTAATTTTGCGGTTTTAATTTTAGAATATGCGCGCCATTTCCGCCCCTACTTATTCCATTTGTTTTGAACAGGACGCCTGGCGTGCGCTCAATGAACACCTCGGGGCGAAACAATATTCCGGCATTTTTGTGCTGACCGATTCCAATACGCAACAACATTGTTCGCAAATACTGCTGCAGGAACTCGCGACCGAATGCCCTGTAGAACTCATTGAAATTGAAGCGGGCGAAGCGACCAAAACCATAGATACCTGCGTGGCGTTGTGGCAATTGCTCAACGATTACGGGGCGGACCGGAAAAGTCTGCTGATTAACCTTGGCGGCGGCGTTGTTACGGACCTGGGCGGATTTGTGGCGGCGACATTCAAGCGCGGCATCGATTTCATTCACGTACCTACTACGCTGCTGGGCATGGTGGATGCGGCTATTGGCGGTAAGAACGGTGTGGATTTGGGCCCGTTGAAAAATCAGGTGGGTACGATCTGCGATCCGGCTTTGGTTTGCATCGACACGAGATTTCTGGAAACGCTGCCGGCTAAACAAATGCGCTCCGGCCTTGCGGAAATGCTCAAACACGGCCTTATTTACGATGTGCGTTACTGGGAAATTTTCGAGAATCTTGAGCTGCTCCAGGGCGGAGATTTGCCGCTGCTCGTCCATCGGTCCGTTGAGATTAAAAACGACATCGTTCAGTCCGATCCCCGCGAAAACGGAATGCGACGCGCGCTTAACTTCGGGCATACGATCGGGCATGCGATTGAAGGGCATTTTCTTGAACATCGACCCGAAGAAGGATTGTTACACGGCGAAGCGGTAGCCGCGGGAATGATTGTAGAGGCGCATTTGTCTCTGCAAAAAAGGTTGCTGACTCAGGGCGAATACGACGACATTAAAAAACGCATAGGCGCGATTTATCCGACGCTCGAACTAACGGCGGAAGATCTCGAAAACATCGAATCGCTGATGCTTTTTGACAAAAAAAATGAATACGGAAAAATCCTGTTTGCACTGCTGAACGGAATCGGCGCTGCATCTACGAGAGAACAGGTTGATACAGAGCAAATTAAACTTGCATTCAAAGATTATAAAAGTTAGGTATTTTTTAAGGAGATGCATGGGTTAACCAATGCAATATTTTTTACATTTGCGCCAATGAAAAAAGCCCCCGACCCCAGATTTTCCGAGCCTAAGAAGCCCGCCAATTCGCCGGGGGAGCGTGTGCCTTTTCGCCCTGATTTGCTACGGCGCGCTCAGACCGAAAACGAAAACGGCATTCTGTATTCGAGCGAAAAATTGCTAATCATTTATGAAAATATCCGGGTTTGAATGGCTATTGCCGCCTAAAACCTTATTTTTAAAAACATTAATCCCGGATTAGAAATGAATACCAAATATTACGACCTCATAAATCAGACTTTTTATTTTCCGCAGGAAGAATTTACGCTTAACAAGGATAACCTGCTGTTTCACAACATCGATTTGATGAAACTCGTGGAGCAGTACGGTACGCCGCTCAAGTTTACTTACCTGCCGCAGATTTCAAATAACATCAACAAAGCCAAAGGATGGTTCCGCCGTTCGATGGAAAGGCATAAATACGACGCCAATTACTATTACTGTTACTGCACAAAGAGTTCGCATTTTGAATTCGTGCTTAACGAGGCGCTCAAAAACAACATTCACATTGAAACCTCGTCGGCTTTTGACATTAATATTGTCGAAAACCTGATGGCAGCGGGCAAGATTAACAAAAACACTTACGTAGTTTGTAACGGCTTTAAGCGGGCCGAATACATGGAAAACATTGCGCGCCTCATCAACAACGGACACAGCCGCACGATTCCGGTAATCGACAATTACGAGGAAATCGACATGTTGCTCGAGCAAGTTCCGAACAAGAAAATCAAAGTGGGGATTCGCATCGCGGCCGAAGAAGAGCCGAAATTCGAGTTCTATACCTCAAGACTCGGCATCGGATACAAAAACATCGTGCCGTTTTACAAAAGACAAATCGCAGAAAACAAGCAGATTGAGCTTAAAATGCTGCACTTTTTCATCAACACCGGCATACGCGATACGGCCTATTACTGGAACGAACTGCTTAAATGTCTGAAGGTTTACATCAACCTCAAGCGCGAATGCCCAACGCTCGATTCTTTGAACATTGGCGGTGGTTTCCCTATTAAGAACTCACTTGCTTTTGAGTACGACTATCAGTACATGGTGGACGAAATCCTGAACCAGATTAAAATTGCTTGCGATGAAGCGGAAGTTCCCGTGCCTCATATTTTCACCGAATTCGGTTCGTTTACCGTAGGCGAAAGCGGTGGCGCGATTTACCAAGTACTTTACCAAAAACAGCAGAACGACCGCGAAAAGTGGAACATGATTGATTCGTCTTTCATTACGACACTTCCGGACAGTTGGGCGATTTCCAAACGTTTTGTGATGATGGCGGTCAACCGGTGGAACGACACTTATGAACGCGTGCTTTTAGGCGGTCTGACGTGTGATTCGGACGATTATTACAACTCCGAGCAACATATGAACGCCGTGTATCTGCCCAAATACAACAAGGACAAACCGCTCTATATAGGATTTTTCAACACCGGGGCATACCAGGAAACGATTGGCGGCTTTGGCGGATTGCACCACTGCCTGATTCCACAACCCAAACACATTCTGATTGACCGGGACGAAAACGGCATTCTGGCCACCGAAGTTTTCTCCGAACAGCAAAAGTCTACCGATGTGCTTAAAATTCTGGGATACGAAGAAAAATAATTTATTTTTATATAAAAAACAGCAATGACAAAAGGACCGATTAGCCAGTTTATTGAGAAGTATTACCTTCATTTTAACTCCGCAGCCCTCGTGGATGCCGCCAAAGGATACGAAGCTCAGCTTGCCGCCGGCTCAAAAATGATGGTGACCCTTGCCGGCGCGATGAGTACCGCCGAACTCGGGAAAATATTTGCCGAAATGATCCGTCGGGACAAAGTACAAATCATCTCCTGTACGGGAGCCAACCTTGAGGAGGACATTATGAACCTCGTGGCCCACTCGCACTACGAGCGCGTTCCTAATTACCGCGATCTTACGCCTCAGGAAGAATGGGACCTGATGGAGCGTGGCCTGAACCGCGTAACCGATACGTGTATCCCCGAAGAAGAGGCATTCCGCAGGCTGCAACAACATATTGTAAAAATCTGGAAAGACGCAGAAGCTAAAGGCGAGCGTTATTTTCCGCACGAGTTTATGTACAAAATGCTGCTTTCGGGCGTGCTCGAGGAATATTACGAAATCGACCTTAAAGATTCGTGGATGTACGCCGCAGCCGAGAAAAACCTGCCGATTGTAGTTCCGGGATGGGAAGATTCCACGATGGGCAACATATTTACGAGTTACGTGATTAAAGGCGAACTAAAAGCCTCCACGATGAAATCGGGTATCGAATACATGGCGTTTCTGGCCGATTGGTACCGCGAAAACTCGGGCAACGGCGTAGGATTCTTCCAGATAGGCGGCGGCATTGCGGGCGATTTCCCCATCTGCGTCGTGCCGATGCTTTACCAGGATCTCGAAATGCACGATGTGCCGTTCTGGAGCTATTTCTGCCAGATTTCGGACAGTACAACGAGCTACGGTTCCTATTCCGGTGCAGTTCCAAACGAAAAAATCACCTGGGGCAAACTGGACATCAACACGCCCAAGTTCATCATAGAATCTGACGCTACGATTGTGGCGCCCCTTATTTTTGCCTACCTACTCGATTATTAGAATGCCATGAAAAGAATTATTGTCGATTACAGCAAGCTTACCCACGAAATCCTGACGTTATTGCTCGAACGTTTCCCGGACGGATACGACGATTCGCATATCATTCGGTTCAGAAACGCCCAGAACGAGCTTATCGAAGCCGTAGAGGTGCGCACGAGCGATACGATTTACCTTGTAAAAGTTTCTACTAAACTCGCCTCGCGCCTCGAAAAATTCGAAGAAGAAGACGATCTGGACGATGTAGTGGAGCCAATCGATGCGATCAAAGACATCGACATGGACACCGACGAGGACGATGAAGATGAAGACGAGGATACCGACCGCGACCGGGAGGACGATGAAGAGGAAGAGGACGAAGATTACGCCGCTGATCAAGACAAGGACGAAGACGACGATGAAGACGACCGTTAACCAACAAGGGACCCATTGCGGGTTCCTTTTTTTTGTGCCCCGATGATTGCCTCATTTCCGCCACTGGTATGGGAAGCGCCCCGGTTGCTGCTGTTAGGCTCGATGCCCGGGATTCAGTCGCTACACCGGGAACAGTATTACGCCCATCCTCAGAACCAGTTCTGGCGGATTCTCGCTGCGGCATTCGAACAGGATTTGCCCGTAACTTACGACGAAAAACGCGAATTACTCAAACGCAACGGCATTGCACTTTGGGATGTGCTCGCCCACTGTGAACGCGAAGGCAGCCTGGACAGCGCCATAAAAAACGCGGTTCCGAACGATATTCCTGCTTTCATCGACGGGTTCCCGTCCGTGCAAAAAATCGGGTTTAACGGTCAGCAAAGTTTTAAATATTTTGAGCGATCCTTTGGTGCGCGCTTAGATTTGCCCACTGCGGTTTTGCCATCGACAAGCCCGGCTTACACGATTCCATTCGCTCAGAAACTCGAGTTGTGGAAAAACTTCCTTCTATAAATAACGCTCTCGGAAAACGGCCTCGTGGTGGTTCTGGTGCCCGATCAGCGCAAAACCAATCGCACGTACCGAAACCTGTGCTCCGTTGGCCATTCCTTTGCGCATAAGAATCTCATCGGAAAAACCTTTGAACAGCGTAATTGAAGCGTGACGCACTTCTGAAAGTTCGCTTAAAAGTGAGGTCAGGTGCCGCTTGTGCCCGAAGGCTTGTTCTGCATAAGCCTCCTGATCGAATCCGGGCAACGATTGCGCCTCTGCTCTTGCAAAAGCCATCGCACGGTAAGAAAATACGCGCTCCACATCGATCAGATGCTGAATGATGTCTTTAATCGTCCATTTGCCTTCGGCGTACCGGAAATCGTATTTATCCATCGGAATTTCGCGCGCGAACCTGATAAATCGGTGTACGGAAATCTCGAGTTCTTCCACGAGGTTCACCTCTGGCACTGTAGCGAGATAAGTGGCCATATAAGGCGCGTATTCACCGGGAGATAGAAGTTTGTGTTGCATTGTAAAAAAAAACCGGCCACTCGGACCGGATAAAATTACATGTTTTTAAAAATCGTATGCATCAGACGTTTTTTGTCGTTAATGCTTTCCTCGAGTGAAATCATCGTTTCGGTGCGGTAAACGCCTTCGATGTCGTCGATCATGAAAATTACGTCTTTGGCGTGTTTGGTGTCCTTGGCGCGGATTTTACAAAAGATGTTGAACTTCCCGGTAGTGACATGGGCCACCGTTACAAATGGAATTTCGTTGATGCGCTCGAGCACAAATTTCGTCTGGGAAGTATTGTTCAGAAAAACACCCACGTAGGCGATAAAAGAATAGCCGAGTTTCTCGTAATCGAGCGTCAGGGACGAACCCATGATGATGCCCGCATCCTCCATTTTTTTCACCCGGACGTGAACCGTACCGGCAGAAATCAAAAGTTTTTTGGCGATGTCGGTAAACGGTACTCTCGTGTTGTCAATCAGCATGTCCAAAATCTGGTGATCAACTTCATCTAAACGAAACTTACTCATAGTATATTTGTGAATGATTCAAAAATTAAAAGCTAAATATAAAAATTATTCGATAAAAACGCACAATCTGATATTAAACCGGCAATCCGTTAACAATTTTGAATTTCGTGCCCAACGTAAAATCGGCGCGATTTCCTGCCATCGGTTCCGGACCTTGAGCAGAGGCAAATAATTCCCCCTTTGCGTCAAGTGTAAAGTGTCCGAGCCTTTCCGGCTGTTCTTCGAGCCCAACTATCTGAGCCTCAAATTGTATGCGGCCGTTTTTGAGTACTTCCGAATAATGCGCGGCAAAATTCGCGATTTTATCCGTACCATCATAGTGAAAGCGGACATTTTTATAAACAAAATCGAAAAACAGCACCGAATTTTGTGGAATTTTTAAATAATCATCAAGTTTCTGGGTCGAGAGTCCGATTTCGGCAATATCGGCCAATGTAGCAATCAAAGACACAAACAGCCACTTTCGAACCGTTTCCCGATCGTAATCCCCAGGCGCGTGTCCCGTTTCGATAAGTACCGTCGGAATATTTCTCGACTGAAAATGGTCTCCGGCGCAGTTCGAATTAAAAGCATCGTCAAAACGTCCGATACTTCCGGGCAAATACTCTTTGAGACTCAGCGCGAACCTGGCCGCTAAATCTGCCGTGATTTTACGGGATGTATTAAAATTTCGTTCGGCATCAAACGCCGGCGCGAGAACCGAAAACACAGCGGGCTTCCCTGTTTGCGCAATGCCAAAAATCGAACGCTGGTCGTGTAAGTTCAAGCAGAAATCCGGCCCGAATTCAGACACCAAAGTGTGGATAGCACGGGTTTCAGGCTCAGACAAATTATTAAAGTCGCGGTTTAAGTCAACTTCGTTAACGTTCACTCTTGTATATCTTTGTGCGCCGTCCGGGTTAAGCATCGGAACAAAACAAAACGTGAAGCGACGCATCAGAACACGCGCAAGTTCATCGTCCGATTCGAGAAAGCGTAACACATCCATGAGCGCCTTAGTTGCCGTGGATTCATTGCCGTGCATTTGCGACCAGGCCAGCACGCGCAATGGCCCGCTTCCTGTCTCGAATTTGTAAATCGGGCGGTTCTGCACCGAATGACCGGCAACGGACAATCGCCCGCGTTTGAGCGACGTTAGTATCGGCTCAATCATGTCTAATGTTACGTACCGACCACAGACCGATCCGGCCTTAAAACGATCGAATAAACAGAGAAAATCAGCCATGACGCAAAATTACGCATTTTCGGGCCCGATTCGCATCGGACAAAATCATTACTTTTGAGCAAAAACCGGTCATGTGGCGCCGCTTGCTTAGCTATTTTATCCCGATTACGATTCACCGCGAAACCTCTGATGTGAGCAAATCGCTCGAAGTCACGTGGAACAACGGCCAACTCGTGCTAGATTCCGCGCGCACCAATTATTCTTACGGAAGCCTGCAGCGCACCTTGCGAAAAGGATTGGACGCCATAGGTTACGAGAAAATCCAACCAATGAACGACATTCTCGTTCTGGGCGTGGCGGCCGGCAGCGTCATAAAAACGCTCGCTTACGAAATCAA
>CAZTGF010000019.1:0-10221 GCA_964612955.1 uncultured Flavobacterium sp. | reverse complement strand
CCGGAAACTGTCCCGAATTGAATCGCACAACGAATTACTGCTGATTCAAAAACGAAAACATGCGCGGGCTTTCAAATAGTTTTGCTATTTTGGAGAAAATTTGCGTATGAACCCAAACGAACAACTGATTGAGGAATTTTTCGCCGGAATGGCCGATAAAGATGTGCGCACAATGAGTAGTTGCTACCATCCGGAGGTTGTGTTTTCGGACCCGATTTTCGGCACGCTGATCGGGCAGAATGCAATTGACATGTGGGAAATGCTACTTTCCTCGGCTACCGATTTTGACATTCAGTTTTCGAATATACGCGCCGATGCGGATTCCGGTTCGGCAACGTGGATTGCGCGTTATTCCTACGGCCGGGGCAAACGTCCGGTAGAGAACCACGTGCAGTCAGATTTTGCATTCCGGGACGGCCTAATCGTACGCCATACCGACGTATTTGACCTTGCCCGTTGGAACAAACAAGCACTCGGCTTCACGGGTAAATGGTTCGGAAAAAGCGCGCTTGTCCGCAATTCGGTGCGCAAAAACGCCGCTCAGTCACTATTGCGCTGGCAATCCAAAAGAAACGTTTAATCCGCTCTTGCTTTGTCGATAATTTCCCCCGACCACTCACTTCCGGGGTTGTGCCACAACGCGCCCGAACGAACCTCGAGAGGCGAAACCGCATTGTTCGTATACAGTGCTCCGGTTCCCAACCCCTGCGCCATCTGAGGCGAAAGCGAATACGTCCACTGCGCGATCGCATTGAGTCCGATATTACTTTCCAGCGCCGAGGTAATCCACCATCCGATGCCCCGCTCTTCGGCCAGCGCTATCCATTGCTTTGTGCCCGAAAATCCACCGACCAAACTCGGCTTTAACACAATGTACTGAGGTGCAATTTTGTCGAGTAATGTGCGCTTTTCTTCTACGTTAAAAACCCCGATGAGCTCTTCGTCCAACGCTACCGGTAAAATTCCGCTTTTTGCAAGGACTGACATCGTGTCATGCTCGTTTTTTCGGATAGGTTGTTCGATGCTATGGATTTGAAAACCAGAAAGTTTATCCATTTTATCTAAAGCGGTTTCTTTATCAAAAGCGCCGTTTGCGTCCACGCGGATTTCAAGCCGGGTAGCATCGAACCGTTCGCGCATCCGACGCAATAATTCGCATTCTGCTTCAAAATCTAAGGCTCCGATTTTCAATTTCATGCACGAAAAACCCAAAGCGAGTTTCTGTTCCAATTCATGCGCCATCGTTTCAAAATCGTTCATCCAGATCAATCCGTTTATTGGGATTCCAGCGGTTCCGTTTGTGAACGCGGAAGGAAACAACACCATAGGATTGTCAGACAAAAGCGACTGCCAGGCCATTTCCAATCCGAATTGAATCGACGGGAATTCCACAAGTGCTTCGAGCAAGGCCTCGCCCCCAAGAGAAATGTTGCGGCAAACCCAATCGAGTTTTTGTTCATAATCGGGCCGGGCGTCGATGCTAAGGCCTTTGAGCAATCCGCACTCCCCTATGCCCGTGCGCCCGTTTCGCGAGAGCACGATAAACCAGCTTTGTTTGTGGTGCATAATCCCGCGAGAGGTTCCGGACGGCCTTATAAACTCGAGCGTATGTTCGAAAAAACGCGCTTTAATCATCGGTGAGAATTTTTCGTATTCGGGAATAATCGGCACGATGGCCTTCTGTTTCGAGACGGTTAAGGTCCGACAGTGCCCGATCGCGCCACGAATGTTCTGTAGAAACGCCTTGGTTCAGAAACTTTCGGTGAATGGCACGGGCCTTTGAAAAATCACCTTCGAGCAAATGCAGGTGCGCCTGAATCATCTGAACTTCTAAAAAATCGGCTCCGGCTTTTTCTGCGCGTTCAAGGTAAGGTCTGGCCCGTTCGTATTGGCGCGAAAAAAGCAAATAACGGGACATTTCGAGCTCGTCCCGGGCCGTTTGAGTGTTGTGCGCAAAAATTCCGCTTTCGAGCAGCCCAATGGCTTTGTCATAACGGCCCTGGGCAAAATGGTCGCTAGCCTGTGAACGCAGCGTTTGTTGAACCGATTTATCTCCTGTTTGCGCGTCCAGGCAACGGTTTCCCATGTCGCGGTAGCGTTTGGATTTTTCGGCCGGCAAAAGCGCCTGATATTCGGGCCACGTGTACGCTTTTGAAAGATGGTCGAGAATGCACAGGCAAAGATCGTCTGGACGCGTCATGAGTTTGGCAAGGGCCGAAGTTTCGCACAAATCCAGCACCGACTGTTTGTTTTCGGCTTTCCATCCTCTGGCCTGTTTGGCGTCGACCCACGGAACAATTTCGAGCACAACGTTCTGCGCCATGAGCCGGTTTGCGCTTTCGAACACAAAATAGAGCACCTGAGTCCTTGTACAGGCCGCGCCGGATGAAAGCAACCGAACTTCTTTATTTACGGGAACGTTTTGCGCATAACAAGCGCCCGCTAACACTCCGCCTTCCGCATATTTCTTAGCCGATTCTTCGGAAGTAAAAATGGCAAACCGGTTTTTGTCATCGCCCGCGATTTTAGACGCGAGAAACACCGCAGCCGCCGAACCCTGACTTACGGCCGTAGGATCCGGAATGCTTTTGAGCAACGACACCAGATTGCTGCTCAGTTGCTGATTGTCGTCGAGCACCGTCATGCGAAACACAATCTCCGTGGTTCCTTCCGGCATGGCCGTGGTTTTTACAATATGACGGCCGGACGCCTTGAGTTTAAATGCATGCAAAAAGGCGCGTTCTTTATCCCACTGGCCGTTTTGCGCGAACGTTAGGGCAGAAAGTCCCAGCGCCAGAGCGAGGATCGCGGATTTCATCGTTAAAGCGTTAGTGACGCTCCAATGTCGAGCAGCATCAGGTCCTTTCCGGCATCGTAAAATTGCTTTTTGGCAGCTTCGCGATCGATTTTAATATACCCGAAAGTATCGTAGTGGATGCCGAGTACCTTATCGCACTGAACAAAATCTGCGGCAATAATCGCATCGGGGACATCCATCGTAAAGTTGCCTCCGATTGGAAACACCGCCAGGTCGAGTCGCGTGCGCAGCGGAATCAGCTTCATGTCGTGCATAAGGGCTGTGTCGCCGGAAATGTAAATGTTTTTGCGTTCGCCTTCGATGACAAAACCGCCCGGGTTGCCTCCGTAAGTGCCGTCGGGAAATGCGCTTGAATGCTGGGCGTAGGTGTATTTTACACGTCCGAAGTCGAATGTCCAGCTTCCGCCGTGGTTCATCGGATGAGATGTACAACCTTTTTCCTGGTAGTACGCGGCGATTTCGGCATTCGAAACAATTGTAGCTCCGGTGCGTTTGGCAATGCGTTCCACATCGGCAATATGATCGCCGTGCGCATGCGTGATCAGGATATAATCGGCCGCGAGCGTATCCACATCGATGGCTGCCGCAAGTGGATTTGGCGAAATGTACGGATCCACGACAAGCGTTTTTCCGCTGATTTCTACCGAGAGTGAACCGTGTCCGAGAAATGTAATTTTCATAAAGCGATCATTTAAATATTATTGAATAAAGCCTTGAAAAATTGCACCAGTATGTCCTGAATAAACGAAATCAGCGACAGTGAAAACAGGGCCGCAAGCAAAAAAGTAGACAGGGCGAGCTTTCTGAGTTCGGGATCGTAATCGCGAGGGTGCACTACTTTGGTCACGCGAATCAGATGCAACGTAAGCGGCACATAAGCGATCAGGTAAAGGTACTGGTCCGGTCTGAAATCGGCGAGCACAGAAAACACGAGAAACAGCAGCATCGCGGCACAAATCAGGAAATAGTGATACAAACGCGCCCACTCGCCTCCATTTTTGACAACGAGCGTGTTTTTTCGGGCTTTTCTGTCCGAGACTTCATCGCGCATATTGTTAAGGTTCAAAACGCCTACACTTAAGAATCCGATGCCTGTAGCGGGTAGAAAAAGCAGCGGATCGAACGTTTTGGCGAACATGAAATAAATGCCGAGCGTGCTCACGTATCCAAAGAAAATCAACACGAATAAATCTCCGTAACCGCGGTAGCCGTACGCCCCTGTACCCACCGTGTACCGGATAGCCGACCCGATGGCCACAAATCCGAGAAACAAAAACGCAAGCGAATACAGAAAATATTTCTCTTTAAACGAAAAAAAGATGAGCAACACAGCCGATAGCATTGTCAACACCGAAGTCAGCACCATGGCGCGCTTCATCTGAACTGCGGAAATAGCGCCCGATTGCAGTGCCCGTTTCGGCCCGATGCGGTCTTCGTTGTCCGTACCTTTGACGCCGTCGCCGTAGTCGTTCGCAAAATTGGAAAGCACCTGAAGACCGAGCGTCGTGGTTAGGGCAAACAACACAATCTTCCAGTTAAACATGCTTTGGGACATGGCGTAAAAACATCCAATAAGAATTCCCGATACGCTCAGCGGCAAAGTTCGCACGCGCGCTGCTTCAATCCAGTGTTTCATATAAAATTAAAATTTGGAGCGGTTACATCCAGTTTTTGTCGTCCGATTCGATGTCGTACAGCCATTGGTTTACACAATCGTTGATCTGGTCAAACCTGGCCGTGGAAAACCCCACCGAGCCGCCGGCAGTTTCGAGATGAACGGACCCGAGTCCCGCCTTCTTCTGCCAAAACCACTGTGTTGTTTGAACCGACTGTATTTTGTGAACCTCAAGCCATTCCCGGCCCACATCCCAGGCGCCGGATTGGCGCGCAATAAACCGCTCGCCCACGAAAAGACGGCTGTTCTTAAAGCGGATCCAGCACACGAGCGCCATGAGTACGGCATACAGGGTTACGTAAATCCACCATTGAGTTTCGAACCAGAACTGCGACAAAATGAGAACGCCCACTAAAGGTAGCACAATTGTCCGGAATAACGAAAGGAACAACTGCCTTGGATGCGGCACAATTACCATCGCTGCCTGGGGTTTTACGCCGAACAGCAACTCGAGCAATTCGTCCTTTTGCGCGGGCGTGCACCCGGGAACTTCAATGCGCGAATGTAGGTTCTGTTGGCCTTCGGCGGTCACCTGTCTGATTTTGACGCCCATGATGCCGAGCTTATTCTGGAAAAAATTGCGCGATTCAGCGAATATCTGAACGCGTTCGGGACGCAATACTTTGGTCTGAGTGCTGAATAAACCGTGAGAGACAAGTAAAGTATCATTTTGGATCTGGACCGAAAAATTAAAATATGCGAGCACGACACGCCCCACATGAAAAACGAGCACGAGGGCAAAAAATAACAGTCCCACGCTCAGGGCAGACTGCAACACGACCTGTTCGATCACATCGACATTCAGCGCATCTGCCTCTTCTTCTTCCGAAGGGCTGAATCGCCTGAAATTCTCATAAGTCGTTGCCAGAAATGCCAATACGAGCGATAATGTGCGCACATAATTCGAAGTGAGTCCATAGCGGATGAGTCCCGAGAGCGGCACCGATAATACTTCTTTCTCTGATTCATCGGTTTGTAAAATGGGCTCTTCAGAGACGACATCGGCTGAGGGTTGCTGCAACGCCGCCTTTAAATCGAGCGCTACCTGATGCGAAACCGCACGGATTTTGGCTTCGGGTTCGCTTGTTCCGGCTGTGTCGACCTCTACGGCATAGACACCGATGAGTTTTTGCAACAGCGATTGTTTAATCACCACTTGCTGAATTCGCGAACGCTGAATCAACGTGCGCGTTTTCTCGAGAATGCCACTCGTGATGACAAAGTCTCTGCCGTCCGATTCAAAACCAAACGTAAAATTCCGGAACCGCAGAAAAGCAATCCCAAGCGAAAGGACAACAAATGCGGCCATCGCGCCAAAGAAATACAGTTTGTTCAGCGTTTCGAAACGCAGCAGCATAATCACGAGTAACGGCCAAAATCCGCGCAGGTATTGTTGAACCGTGTACGCAAACATCACGGCCAAACCTTTGGCAGACTGCCGCTGTGGCTTCGAGAAATCGGTTCGTATCACTGTCGTCGCTGAATTTTCTCCAATACGAGTTGTTTCATTTCTTCGGCCCGATTTTTTTCAATGCCCGGAATTTCAATGTCCGATGAACCTCCTCCGGCCGTAAAAATGCCAATTTGAGCCAACCCTAGCAAACGCGAAAAAACGCCCTCTTTAAGCGCTACGTGCTGAATGCGGTTGTACGGAATAATCGTCGTAACGGTAGCCAGAACGCCGCGCCGGTACATTACATCGTGTTCGCGAAATGCAAACCCTTTGCGCTTGAAACCAATGTAATTCCAAACCAGTAAAAATATGAGCAAGCCTACCCAGGCTAAAAATGCCGGTTTCCAGAATTCGGTGTGTTGGGTCACATAAAGTGCAAATCCGGCGATGAGCCCCGTAACGCACATGCCCGATACCGTTCCGAGCGCCACAACGTAATAATAACGCGGACTCGGCTTTAAAAACGCCACGGTTTCGTACCGGGGCAATTCGGACAATGTGATCGTCCGGTTCGAAAAAGGCTCGTTTAAGGAATCCATTTCTTTTCGAACTGAGGTTTGCGTTTCTCGAGAAAAGCGTCGCGTCCTTCCTTGGCTTCGTCTGTCATATAGGCAAGTCGTGTGGCTTCGCCCGCAAATACCTGTTGGCCCACCATGCCATCATCGGTCAGGTTCATTGCGAATTTGAGCATTTTTATGGAAGTGGGCGATTTTGCGAGAATCTCCTGCGCCCATTCGTATGCCGTGGATTCAAGCGCCTCGTGCGGAATAACCGCGTTTACCATTCCCATTTCGTACGCCTCACGTGCCGAATAGTTTCGACCGAGGAAAAAGATTTCGCGCGCCTTTTTCTGGCCCACCATTTTGGCGAGATAAGCCGAACCATAACCTCCGTCAAAACTCGTCACATCAGCATCGGTCTGCTTAAAAATCGCGTGTTCTTCACTGGCTAATGTAAGATCGCATACCACGTGCAAACTGTGTCCACCGCCTACGGCCCATCCCGGAACGACCGCGATAACGACTTTCGGCATAAAGCGAATGAGGCGCTGCACCTCGAGGATGTTTAAGCGGTGCATGCCGTCCTGACCTACGTAACCCTGATGGCCGCGCGCGCGCTGATCGCCACCCGAACAAAACGAATAAACGCCATCTTTAGCAGACGGACCTTCGGCAGAAAGCAGCACCACTCCAATGCCCGTATCTTCCTGAGCGTCGTAGAATGCTTCGTAAAGTTCTTTTGTGGTCTGAGGCCGGAATGCATTTCTGACTTCGGGCCGGTTAAACGCAATACGCGCTACACCATTGCACTTTTTATAAGTTATGTCCTGGAATTCTTTGGCCGTTTGCCAGTTTATTTCTGTCATAAAACATGCGATTTTGTCGTAAAAATAATACTTTTAGCGCGGATAAAAACCTTTGACCAAATGAAAAGACTGTTTGCATCGCTGGCCTTGTTTTCGTGCTTCGCTCAAGTTTCTGCCCAAAAATATGAGTTCCAAACGCTTTCGGAGATTCCGGTGCTCGAAGTGCTCGACCAGGGCAACACCGGCACGTGCTGGAGTTTTTCTTCGATTTCGTTTCTCGAGGCCGAAATCATGCGCAAAACCGGACAACAGATTAACCTTTCTGAAATGTTCCCCGTGCGTGCCACCTATCAGAAAAAAGCCTACACTTATATCATGCGTCAGGGGAAAGCGCAGTTTGGCGAAGGCGGCCTGAACCACGATGTTTTACACGCGATTCGCACCGCTGGTCTGGTTCCCGCGGAGGTTTATCCGGGCCGGAAACCGGGCGTTGCTCACGACCATTCGAAACTCGTAGCCGAACTTCGGCCGATTGTTGAGCGCAATGCCAAAAAACCGGAAACCGCATGGAAACAGCAAGTGCGGCAAACCATCGACAAACACCTGGGAGCTGCGCCTCAAAGTTTCGCGTATAACGGAAAAACCTTCACGCCGATGACGTTTTTAGAGTGGACCGGACTCCGGACCGAAGATTATGTCACCGTGGCTACATTTTCGCACGTGCCGTTCTACGAAACTTTTGTACTCGATGTCCCCGACAATTTCTCGAACGAAGCGTTTTACAACGTGCCGCTTGAAGAATGGATCGCACTTATAGACGATGCGCTTGCCAACGGATTTTCTCTGGCGCTTGATGTGGATGTGAGCGAGGATACGTTTTGGGAAAAAGACGGCCTTGCGGTAATGCCGGCCCAGGCCAGAGACGCTTCATCGATGAAACAGCAAATCGGAACAGAAATGCAGGTAACGCAGGAACTGCGCCAGCGCGAATTCGAGAATTTCAACACCATGGACGACCACCTCATGCACATTACAGGCACGGCATCGGATCAGAAAGGAAACCGCTACTACCTCGTAAAAAATTCCTGGGGCAAAAGCAGCGGCAGGGACGGTTATATTTACATGAGCGCCGCTTATCTGAAGCTCAAAGGCATTTCGGTCATGTTGCACAAGGATGCGCTTAAGCCCCAACTTCGCGCGAAACTCAACATCTGATTATTCGAGTAACCGAATTCCGTTGGGCTCCAACGCGATGCGCTTTTCTCTGTAAAGCCCGCCAACGGCTTTCTTGAACGTTTTTTTGCTCATGTGCAGCACCGAGCGAATGTCTTCCGCGTCTGAAGCGTCGTTGAGCGGCAGAAATCCGTTGTTCGCCGACAGCATTTCGAGAATTTTCTGAACGCCGGGTTCCACTTTTGCGTACCCGGGCGCGTGAAGCACAAGATCGATTTTATTGTCCGCGCGGATCGTTTTAACAAAAGCCGTTCTGCGATCGCCGGGGCGCAATTTTTCGTTAAACACTTCATTTTCGTACAACAGGCCGTGGTGGCGCTCGTTAACAATGGCGTTGATGCCGAGTTCCGTCGTGTGCGAAATCAGAATATCCACTTCGTCTCCTTCGGCTACCGTCAGCGTTTCGTTGCTTAAAAACCGCCGCGTTTTGCTCGATGCGATTAACCGGTTGGTTTTTTCATCGACAAACATGTGCACGAGATAGCGTTTGTTCTTTTCCATCGGACGCGCCTGTTCGGCAAACGGAACAAAAAGGTCTTTCTCGAGGCCCCAATCCATGAACGCTCCGAACTCGTTCACGTAGTTTACGCGCAGCACGGCAAATTCGTTCAGGTAAATATACGGCTCGAGTGTCGTGGCCACTTTGCGGTGTTCGTGATCCAGATAGACAAAAACTTCGACTTCCTGCCCGATTTCGAATTCGCGGGGCACGTATTTGTTGGGCAGCAATACTTCTTCCCCACTTTCATCGGCCAGATAAAGTCCGATTTGGGTGTCTCGCGCGATGTGCAATTTATTGTAAACTCCTATCTGAATCATAGCTAAGGTGTAAGGTTATTCGGTTAGCTCAGGTATGCAAAATAATCGGCAAGAACGTCCTGGTTTTGCTTTTCGGGCGTAAAAACTTCGAGAATCGCAGGCTTTGTCGAGGCGTAAAGCGCGTGAAGTCCGCGGGTCAGTTCCTGTTTGTCCGATGCTTCAAAATACTCAAATCCGTACATTTTTGCGAGCGAATCGGCGCGTAACCGGTGAGAAGTCTCGAAAAAAGTATTAAAAACCGGAGTTTCGCTATGGCCGGGCAGAATTCTGAAAATGCCGCCTCCCGAGTTATTGACGATGATGATTTTAAAGTCCGATCGAATGTATTGGTTCCAGAGCGCGTTCGAATCGTAAAAAAAGCTAATGTCGCCCGTGACCAAAACCGTTGGCCGTTCCGATGCATAGGCCGCTCCGATCGCGGTAGATGTACTCCCGTCGATGCCGCTCGTTCCGCGGTTGCAGTAAACGGAAATGCTCTCGTGAATCGGGAATAATTGGGCGTATCGAATGGCCGCGCTGTTGCTGAGTTGAAGCATGCTTTCGGCAGGCAAAAGCGAAAAAATCTGATCGTAGGCGGCAAAATCCGAAAATGGGGCCCGCTGGGCAAATTCGCTGTGTTTCTGCGCCCGGCTTTGTTTGATTTTGTACATCCAATCCGCGTACCCGCTTTCTAAGGCCGCGGTGTAGCGATGGAAGGTTTCGAAAAAATCCGCAGGTTCAAGCGCGAAATGCCGCGTAAGACAACCGAATGTATTGTAGGCGCGCAATGCATCCACATGCCAGTGGTGGGCAGGCGCGTAGGTGCGCAGGAACGCTTTAATGCGCTTTGAGACAATCATGCCGCCGAAAGTCAACAGTAAATCGGGCTGAAACGCTTTAAAATCTTCAATCGAAAACGAACTGATAACGCCGTCGAT
>CAZTGF010000018.1:34231-37941 GCA_964612955.1 uncultured Flavobacterium sp. | reverse complement strand
AGCGGTGACCTTATTTGGGCTCATATTGTTGGTGGTGCTAAAAACTACAGTTCCATCGAAGAGTTAACGCCATCGATCGCCTTGGACAACAACGGAAACATTTACATCGCCGGTCATTATCAAAATACAACCGACATGGATCCCGGACCGGCTACCCTTTATCTTCCTCCGCCAAGCGATATTTTTTCGACCGGTAATTTTATTAGTAAATTCACGAGCAACGGCACCCTTGTCTGGAGTAAAGCTTACGGTGGTCCGTTTGGACAGCATCACTCGCGCCGCGTAAAAACCGATGCTGAGGGGAACGTATATCTGGGCGGATATTTTTTGCACGAAATGAACTTTCCTTCGGCCAACGGAGATTTTACGCTTGCAGGCGCGCCATCGAAATACGACATTTATGTAGCAAAGTGCGACCCCGACGGGAATTTTACCGATGCATTTAAAGTAGGTGATTCCGCAAACGATGACTTTTTGCGCGATATGGACGTTAGCCCGGACGGTGCCATCGCCATCACCGGCAGTTTCCGCGGCCAGGCTGATTTCGACCCCCGGCCCGGACACGCTTTGGTTCTGAATTCAGTTTCTAACAGAGACGATGCATTTATTGCAAAATACAACGGAAGCACCACCGCGTGTGAATGGGCGTATTCATTCGCGCTGCCCGGAAGCACTTTTAACGAAGTGGGCCACAGTGTTGCGTTTGACTCCGCCGGAAATGTGATAGGTTCGGGATTGTTTAAAGATACTGTCGATTTTGATCCCGCACCAGATAGCACTTTTAATCTTACGAGCATAGGAAGTTCCTCGATTTACTTTTTAAAACTCGGGCCCCAAGGCAATTTTATCTGGGCAAATACCATCGGGGCACAATCGCCAAATGGCGTGTATTCGTACTCCCAAAAAGCCTATCGCATTTCATCCGATGCAGACAACGCCATTTACGTAACCGGCGACTACATCAGCCATATGGACGCTGATCCGGGACCCGGAGTTTACAGCCTAACCTCAAACGGAGACAGTTCGCAGGTATTTAACCTTAAACTAAACAGCTTCGGCGAATTTGAATGGGCGATATCGTTGGGCGCCACCACAAATAAAAGCGCTACAGGCCGTGCCATTGCAGTAAATTCGTTTGGAGAAACAATCGTTGCCGGCAGATATATGGGTTCGGTCGATTTTAATCCGTTGGGCACCTCTATGGTAATTGCGTCGAATGATTCGGCCAGCTATGATTCATTTGTAATGCTCACAGGACAAAACACTTTAACCGTGAACGAAAGTCAGCCGCTGCCCATTTGGGTTGCACCAAATCCGTTCACTGATACAATTGAAATTGCGTCAACATCGGAGATCAGCAATGTCCGGTTATACGATATTTCTGGCCGGCTTGTGCTGGAATCTACCCGTACCAGAATAAATACGAGTTCGCTCATTCCGGGCGTTTATCTGATGAAAGTCAGCGCCGCCAACGGATCGGGCAGCACCGTCAAAATTATAAAACGGTAAAAGAATATCTGTTAGCGGTGCGATGGGTTTTAACTCAGCGCAGCACGCGTTTTTTAGGATCGGAAATACCCGTTAGCCACGGGACCGCAAATAAAAAAACCGCCCCAATATTGAGACGGTTTGTTGATTTTATATGATCGGAACTCAGTTCACAATAAGCTTTTCTGATTTAAGTACGCTGTCGCCGCTGTAGATACGCAGGTAGTAAATTCCGCTTTCCAGTTGGTCGACATAAATTGGGGCGTCCTGATTTACACGCTCCGATTTTACGAGTTGCCCGGCGGCGTCGTAGATTTCCACTTTTTCTACCGCAATATCGGGAGACGAAATTTTGAAGAAATCAGACGAAGGATTCGGATATATTTTGAGGTTTGCTGACAAAGCGTGATTCTTTACGCCGAGAACAGATGCGCGCGGACCGTTAATCGCAGCCTGTGTGCGCGCCTTTTGCCCGTGTGTAAAAAACGCCATACAAGCATCGGGCACATAATCCATAAAATTCATAAACATCGCACCGTTCGGAGCAGACGTTCCCGGACAAATGTTCGCGCTGTTCGGAAAACTCACGCAGTTGTAATAAGGGCCCGTGGTCGCCGGCGTATCTGCCACAAAGTCGTTATTCGCGCAATCGTTTGGATCCCAGGGACTGGGGTCTCCCCACGGATGGTCCAGTCCAAAGTAATGGCCCATTTCGTGCGTTGTTGTACGCCCTTTATTATAAGGCCATGTCGCTGTTCCTATGGTTCCAAAATAGTTGTATCCGATGCACAGTCCGTCATAAGGCAATCCGGCCGCTCCGGGCTGATAAGCAAATCCAAGCGTGTCGTCTGTAAACTCGCCAATCCAGATATTTACGTATTCGAGCGGGTTCCAGGCAGCCTGTCCGCCCTCCCACGGTTTGTAATAATTCGCGCCAAAATTGAAAGAAGACCCCACCGGTTTGCGCGTAACGCCCGTTGTTGGCAAGCCTTGCGGCGTTGTCGTAGCTTTTACAAATACTATTTCCATATCGGCTCCAAACGGCTGAAAAACAGGCGGGACTACGGTCGTGAAATCGGCGTTCTGCTTTCTGAAATCGGCATTTAATACGGCAAGTTGGGAGTCAATCTGCGCGTCGCTGATGTTCTGAATCGGATTCTTGTAAAGTACGTGAAATACTACCGGAACTGTTACAACTACGTTGGTTGCAGCGCCTCCGTTGGTACTCATGATCGTATTTGTAGCGGCTGCGAGTTCAGCGCGCACCTGTTCGTTCTTAGCGGCAAAAGCAGGGTCCGCATCGATGCGTTCCTGCATTTTTATCGGGGTAGCGCAATTGCGTTGCTGAGCGAAAGAAAAACCTGAACACAGCACCAACACAGAAAATAATAGTTTTTTCATCTGAATCAAAAATTAAGGTTCAAATGTAGCAAAAAATTGAATCTGTCAAACACGTTGCATTGATATTGCATGGTCAGTTTAACAAATCTGATAGGGACAAACGCCTCATTTTGTGTTATGTTTGCGAAAACAATTTTTAATGAAACAATTTTTTACAATCCTCACCATTGCACTTACGGCGTTTTTTGCCGGCAATGCATCAGCCCAAAAATTGCAACAAGCCGTTACCCACGCTTTCGGGCAACCGATTCCCGAAACGAGTTTTGACCCTGAAACCGGAATGGTTCGCTGTGTCACCGATGAATACGAAGCCTACCTTCAGCAAAAATATCCTGAGCGAAAATCTACACAAGAATTCGAACAGTGGATTGCACCGCTTATCGAACAATATAAAAATTCTCCTCAACTGCAATCCGAGCAAAACGGAATTATCACGATTCCCGTAGTTGTGCACGTTATTCACAATGGTCAACCTATAGGCACGGCGCCAAATATTACCGATGCTCAGGTGATTTCGCAAATTACAGTGTTGAACAACGATTACCGCAGAATGCTCGGAACACCGGGTTACAACAACAGTCCCGTCGGAGCAGATACGATGATTCAGTTTGCGCTCGCCAAACAAGATCCGAACGGAAACCCTACCAACGGAATCAACCGCGTAAATCTTTGTCAACCGTCATGGTCGATGGGAGCTATAGACGATGTTGTTAAGCCGGCCACGATTTGGGATCCAAACTCGTACCTTAATATGTGGAGCGTTCGTTTTTCGAGCAATGCACTGTTGGGCTATGCTCAGTTTCCGAGCGGTTCGGGACTCA
>CAZTGF010000018.1:19689-34131 GCA_964612955.1 uncultured Flavobacterium sp. | reverse complement strand
TTTTCGAGCAATGCACTGTTGGGCTATGCTCAGTTTCCGAGCGGTTCGGGACTCACAGGATTGAACAATAATATGGGGCCTGCCAATTCCGATGGCGTAGTTTCGAACTTTGCCACTTTTGGAAGCATTGCCTATAACGACGGAACTTTCATGCTCAACGCGCCGTTTAACCGCGGACGCACAATGACACACGAAATAGGTCACTGGCTCGGGTTGATCCACATTTTTGGAAACGGAAACTGCGGAAATGATTTCTGTGCGGATACGCCTGTTCACCAGGACGCAAACTACGGATGTCCGGTAAATAATGTTTCATGTGTACCGCCCACGCTGGAGATGCCACAAAATTACATGGACTACACGAACGACTCCTGCATGAATATTTTTACGCAGAATCAAAAACAGCGCATGACGGTTGTGATGAACAACGCCATTAGGCGCGCAAGCCTTAAAACATCGACAAAAGAACAGGCGATTACGCTGTTTCCGAACGATGCCGAACTCAAAATAGAACCATCTTGTGATACAGGCGGTGCAGATTGCGAAGGCACTCCGGTTTTTGTCAGACTGACCAACCGCGGAACTTCGCCTCTTACCTCGGCCACGATTCAGTACAGCGTTGCAGGCAGCACGCCCCTAACCTACAACTGGACCGGGAACCTTGCGCAACACGAATTCGCACTCGTATCGATGCCGGCCGGAAATCTTCCGTCGGGCGCACTTACCGCGAGCGTAGTTAGCGCAAATGGAACGGCGGACCAACGCGTTTCCAACAACACAGTAACAGGTACATTTACCGGAGGAAATACTTCTTATGATTCCACCCAATACACGTTTACATTGCAGCTCGATGCGTTTGGCTCAGAAACCACATGGCAACTGCGCAATGCCGACAACGTAGTGCTTTACAGCGGCGGCAACTACGCGGATGCGACATTCGCGCTTCCTCCTCCGATTGTTCAAACCTGGACGCTTGCTGCAGATGGTTGCTATACGTTTACGATTAATGATTCCTATGGCGATGGCATTTGCTGCCAGTACGGCTCGGGCTCTTATCAACTGCGGGACGAAAACAACCAGATCGTGTTTAATGGCGCAAGTTTCGAAAATTCCCAATCGCGTTCGTTTAACAAAGCGTCCCTGAGCACGATTTCGCACGATATGCTTTCGGAAGTTTTCGTATATCCGAACCCGTCGACTTCATCGCTTACAATCGCCTGGCCCGATTCGCTGGCGCTTCCGGACAGCTTTACGCTTGTCAACAGCATCGGACAAACGCTCTACACCAAAGTTGTAAATAATACGGACGCCCTCGTGCTCGATACGTCGAACCTTAGCCACGGCATTTATTTTATTACGGTAGAAAAAAACGGACAGCGCAAGACGCTCAGATTCGCAAAACAGTAATAAGTTACAATCCACGAAAGGGCCGAAGCGATTCGGTCCTTTTTTGTTCGCAATCGCCTGAATTTAGGCCAAAATAGACAAACTTCACTTACATTTGCCAATAATCCTGTTGCGTTGGAAATCTATAACAATATTACTTCGTTTCGTCCGTCCAAACCCACGGTGGTCACGCTCGGGACGTTTGACGGTGTTCACATCGGTCACCGGAAAATTGTAGACCGGCTCGTCAATCACGCACGCGAACTCGATTGCGAAAGTGTGATTCTCACGTTTTTCCCGCATCCGCGCATGGTGCTTCAACAGCATTCGGACCTGAAACTGCTTAACACCGTCGACGAAAAAGCCGCACTACTCGCAAAAGCTGGCCTTGAGAACCTCGTCATCCATCCGTTTGACAAAGCTTTTTCCCAAATGGAAGCCGAAGATTTTGTGAGCGATATTCTCGTAGACGGCCTTCGCGTTCAAAAAATCATCATCGGATATGACCATCGTTTTGGTCGCAACCGCACGGCCTCGATTACAGATCTCGAAGCGTTCGGGGCGCAATACGGTTTTGACGTTGAACAAATTCCGGCTCAGACGATAGACGAAGTTTCAGTCAGTTCCACAAAGATTCGCACTGCACTTGAATCCGGGAACATTAAACTCGCGAACGCCGCTTTGGGGTATGAGTATTCTTTCAGCGGCACGGTCATCCACGGCAAAAAACTGGGCCGCACGATCGGATTTCCTACGGCAAACCTGCATCCGGTAGACGCTCACAAACTCATTCCCGCGAACGGCGTTTATTTGATTGAAGCAGATTTGGGCGATGTGGTCCGCCCCGGACTTATGAACATTGGAACACGGCCCACCGTTGGAGGAACAGAACGTTCTACAGAAGTGTACCTGTTCGATTTCGAGGGCGATTTATACGGTCGCACCGTGCGCATTTCGTTTTTGGACCGGTTGAGGGACGAACAAAAATTTTCGTCGGTGGACGAACTTAAGGCGCAATTGGCACGCGATGAGCAGCATGGCCGAAAATTGCTGAAGTTGTGAATCTTTCCGAAAAGCTGCATCGGCCCGTTGATAATGCGCCGCTTGTGGGTTTTCGCATATTGTTTGGCCTGTTGTTAATGGCCGAGTGTTTCGGCGCGATTCTTACCGGTTGGGTGCGCGAACAACTCATCGACCCGGAATTTACGTTTTCTCATATCGGTTTTGAATGGCTGCAACCGCTTCCCGGCAACGGAATGTATTTGTATTTTTCGGTGATGGGCATTTTGGGCGCTTGCGTGGCGCTCGGGTATCGCTATCGGTGGACGCTCGGGCTTTTTACCGTGTTGTGGACGGGCGTTTACCTGATGCAGAAAACCGCCTACAACAACCATTATTATCTGCTCATTCTCGTGTGTCTGCTCATGTGGCTCGCTCCGGCCAACCGATACGCGTCTATGGATGTGCGGCGAAATCCGGCGTTAAAGCAACTCGCGATGCCCGCCTGGTGCCGATGGACGATGATTGCGCAAATGGCCATTGTTTACTTTTACGCTACTACGGCAAAACTCTACCCCGATTGGCTCAACGGGAAATTCATATCGCTGTTACTCCAGCACCGCAACGCAATTCCGCCGTTTGACGCGCTTTTCGAGAGCCATTACTTCCATTTGTTTTTGTCCTGGTCCGGGTTGGTGTTCGATTTGCTCGTCGTGGTGCTATTGCTTTTTGCAAGAACGAGGACATGGGCGTTTCTGGCATCGATTGTGTTTCACGCGTTTAACGCAGCTACGCTTCACATAGGGATTTTTCCGTTCTTCGCGCTTTCGTTTACGCTGTTTTTCTATCCGCCCGATAAAATCCGGAAATGGTTCTTCCGGCGCAAACCCAAACTCGAAAGTTCAGAGCTGATTGCGGTAAAAAAGCCTGTCATTGTTGCACTCGGCTTGTACTTCGCCCTTCAACTGTTGCTTCCGTTACGCCATTTTACAATTCCCGGCGATGTTCTGTGGACAGAGGAAGGACACCGGCTCAGTTGGCGCATGATGTTGCGGCAGCGACAAGGAATTGTCACGTTTCGCGTGGTGGACAAACAATCGGGCCAAAAATGGATGTACCCGCTTGACAATCTGACGCGCAAACAGTTTAACTTCGTTTCGAACAAACCGGACGGCATCTGGCAGATGGCCCGGCGCATTCGCGAAACTTATGCTGAAAAAGGCACCGATGTGGCCGTTTACGCCGATTGTTTTGTGTCTGTAAACGGCTCGGACTACGCGCGCTTCATCGATCCGGAAACAGATTTGGGAAGGGCGCCTTACAATTACTTTGGTCGTTCCCCTTGGATTTTAGACCGATAATTCACGGGACTGAACAGGTTACTAAATTTTTACTAAAAAGATTAAATCTTAAAGCTGACGTCAAATTTTTAGTAAATTTATGACTAACCTAACGTATGTGAAACTCCGCAACATCGGATTAAACTACCTGACCATGAAATATTCAAGAGAACTTATCAACGGATTTATCATCTTCGCACTCATCGCAGTGTATTTTTTAATTATAGAGGCGCTCGGATTTTCGGACGTCTTTATTTTGAGAATCGTAAATATGGCGTTTGTGGCCTACGGAATTCACCGCACGATTAAAGGGAATTACGAGAGCGGCGTGCGCGGTTACAACAAGCATTTTCTTTCGGCCATTATAACCTCGATGTTCGGCGCCATTCTGAGTATCGTAGGGCTCATGATTTATATCGAAATCCGCGGCGGAGAGGCCTATCTCGAAACCCTTGCCGACAGTTTCCTTTTCGGGGGCGGACGTGCGACAATACCACAGTACAGCTTCGGTCTGCTTATTGAATCTTCCGCAGCATCGTTCATCGGATCGTTTGTGATGATGCAATACTGGAAAGACAAAATCGAAGTGATTAATCAGGTCGACTAACCTTCAGCCCGCTTTCGATAGCGGGTTTTTTGTGCGCGTTTGCATTATTGGCCGATTATTCCCTACTTTTGGCACTTTAACCCTGAGCTTATGAGCGACATCAGACACGACTGGACTAAGGAGGAAATCATCGAAGTGTACAACCGCCCGTTAATGGATTTGTTGTACGAAGCCGCTTCGATTCACCGCGAAAATCACGACCCGAATGTGGTTCAGGTGTCAACGCTTTTGTCGATAAAAACCGGAGGATGTCCCGAAGATTGTGGCTATTGCCCGCAGGCGGCACGTTACCATACGGATATAGAGGGCAACGATCTGATGAGCGTTTCTCAGGTAAAAGCTCAGGCATTGCGCGCCAAATCGGGCGGTTCTTCACGCGTTTGCATGGGCGCGGCCTGGAGAAATGTCAAGGACGGGGCCGAATTTGACCAGGTTCTCGAAATGGTACGCACGATCAACAAACTGGACATGGAAGTTTGCTGCACGCTGGGGATGTTGACCGAAAATCAGGCGCAGCGTTTGGCCGAAGCCGGATTATACGCCTACAATCACAACCTCGACACCTCTGAAGATTACTATAAAGAAGTCATTTCCACACGTGCTTTTGACGACCGCCTGCAAACGATTGAAAACGTCCGCAAGACCAATGTAACAGTTTGCAGCGGCGGAATCATTGGCATGGGCGAAAGTGTAGAAGACCGTGCGGGCATGCTCGTAGCGTTGACGCGTTTAAACCCTCAACCCGAATCGGTGCCAATCAACGCACTGGTTCCTGTGGAAGGCACGCCGATGGAAAGCGAAAAACCCGTCGAAATCTGGGAAATGATCCGAATGGTTGCGACCACTCGAATCGTAATGCCCCACACTCAGGTACGTCTTTCAGCCGGCCGTACAAACATGAGCCGCGAAGGACAGGCTTTGTGTTTCTTTGCGGGGGCGAATTCTATTTTCGCGGGCGATAAGCTGCTGACCACGCCAAATCCGGACGTAAACGAAGACATGAAAATGTTTGAAGCGCTCGGCATGATTCCTCAGAAGCCATTTACGAAAATCTCTCAGCCGACAACCGTCGAAGCCGGGGACTCGCAATATACGTCTATGGGCGAAAAACCCAAATGGACAAGACCCGGCCACCAGATTGTGAGAAATCTGGAAGCAGCCGGCAAAAAATAATCATTCAGCCTTCTTTCGGGAAGGTTTTTTTTTGCAAAAATGTGATTGTCGCTTTGGCAACATAAACCGGCATTGACTAACTTTAGGTAAACTTAACCTGAAACCATGTCGCTGCATCTCACTCCGATTGATCGCCACGAGACCCTCTCACGCGAAGATTTTATGACCCAATACGTTGCTAAGCAAAAGCCGGTCGTCATCGGGAAACTCACACAGGATTGGCCGGCTTATGAGAAGTGGAATTTTAACTACATCAAACACATCGCCGGCGACAAAACCGTTCCTTTATACGACGACCGACCGGTTTCTCACAAGGATAAATTCAATCAGGCGCACGCCCAAATGAAAATGTCCGAATACATCGAACTGCTGCACACCAAACCTACAAACTACCGCATTTTCCTGTACAATCTGCTGCGCGAGGTACCCTCCTTGTCAAAGGATTTCAGATGGCCAAATCTTGGATTAAAACTGATTCGCCAAATGCCGATGCTGTTTTTCGGCGGGACGAATTCAAAAGTGTTCATTCACTATGACATCGATTATTCCAACATTCTGCATTTCCATTTTGCCGGCGAAAAGCGGTGTGTTTTGTTCGCTCCGGACCAAACCCCATATTTGTACAAAGTGCCCCACGCGCTGATTTCCAGAGAAGACATCGACTATGACAACCCGGATCTTACGAAGTTTCCGGCCCTTGCGAAAGCTAAAGGGTACGTCACCACGCTAAAACACGGCGAAATGCTTTATATGCCCGAAGGCTATTGGCACTATATGAAATACCTGACGCCAGGATTTTCTTTGAGTTTGCGCGCATTGCCCAGAAACATTTCAAACCTTGGCAAAGCCGCTTACAATATTTTCGTGATGCGCCATTTCGACAATATGATGCGCAAATGGAAAGGCCAAGCCTGGATCGATTACAAAAACGAGCAGGCGGTGACGCGCACGCACAAGAAGCTCGGACTCCCGGTTTAGTACAATACCTTTTTAGTCGTTACCGCTCCGGACGAAAGCTCCACCCGCACAAGTAACGCCTGCTTTGCACCGGTTAAATCGCCCACTTCGAACTGCTGCGCGTCCAGCACGCCGGATCTGTACAATTCACGTCCGAGCAAATCTGAGATAGTGACGCGCGCCAACGGTTCGGACATCGATTTCACGGCGATAGTTCCATTTTGAACGGCCACGAGAACGCGGTTATCCAATGCCATTTCAGGAACCGATAACTGACTTGTCGTATAACGCAACACAAAGCGCGAATCAAAAGTTCCGGGAGCAGATTCAAACGTGTAAGGCCCGGCTTTCAGGTCGTGGATCAGCGAGAGTTGGAGGTCTTCGAGATAAATGCTCTGAGCGTCAAATAATCCGTCGAACCCTTCGAGAGAAATGTCGTGGAAGCCCGCAGTTTCTGCCCGGAAGCCAAGTGGAACCTGATGTTCAGGATTAAACGGCAGTCCAAAGCCCTGAATGCTCAAAGGCGCGTCGTTCAATAGTGAATACAAGGCAACGCCATTACCTCCTTCGAGCAGCAAACCGTCGAAATCGCGATCCCAGTCATGAGTAGCCCCCGGAGCATAACCTATGAGCGTTTGTTTGAACGCGCCGCCCGGACCTTCCAAATCAAGCCAGATTCTGCTTCTTTCCGATGTTGTAGCTTCATTAAGCGAAAAAGCTTCGGAAGACTGGCGGTAAAAGGCCAGGTTGTTCCCGGTCATCCGCATGCTGTTGTTGAACTCGACGTTGCCATCGGCCAAAGCCAGCGCAAAAAATCCCTGTCCCGATGCGATTTTCCCGTTCGGAATCGTCGCATTCACACCCACAGAACTTGCCGGACTCGTGCCTACACCGCCGAGCAGGTTATACACGGCGTAATCGTTTGCCGCATAAGCATTCGCGGTCAGGATGGTATTATGTGTCCAGAAATAGAGCGTTCCGGAAAGCAAAGATGCATTTGCGGGATGCTGCAAAAACAAATCGGCATTAATGGCAGACGGATAAGGGTTCCCGATTAAATTCCAGTCGCTGAGCCCGACCGAAACCGGAGTGCTGATGACTCCGTTGTTGGCCACCCCCGAAAAACTACCGTTGAAAACCGCCGGAGTTACCTGACTGAAAGTTTGAGGCGCGCGAACGATATAACCCTTGCCCGCAGCCATTAGCGTCGACGAAGGAACGATTTGCCAGGCCCCGGTCGCTGGATTAAACTCGTAATATTTATCCGAAAGTGTCAGCGGCGACAAGTTGTATAAGGTCTGAGGTGCTACCGGCGAAGACCAATACGTGTAATCGAATTTGCGTACGGGAGTGGTGTTGCGGCGAACGGTGACATTTCCGAGATTACTCGCATAGTCGTTTACCTGGACAAGACTGCCTCCGTTTTCAATCACGAATGTTCCCTGATTGTTTACCTCGCCCTGAATGTTGAAAAAATGCCCGCTGTTGATCGTGACGGTGCGGCCGGGTTTAATATCGCAGGCACACGCCGTGATTCCGGCTGCTGTGGTGGAATAATTCGCGTTAATTACCGCGCGCACATTAGCGGCTGGCGTACCGTGACTCCAAACACCGCCGCTCCATGTGGTCACAAGGGGCTTGCGGCCGAACAGCATGACGTCGTCTACTGCCCATATTTCACCGACATCGTTGCGCATGACGATACGCACCGAAAGCTGGTTGGTGCTTGGCAATCCAGTTAATCTTACCGTGCTTTTGCCTTGTGCGGTTACGTATCCGGTTGCTGCTAACGGCGTACTCGTAACTATATTGTCACCGTCATACGCGGCTACAAATGTCCCTGTTCCCGAAACGAAAGACCATTTTGCATCGGTGCTGCCCACCACCTGGAGTTCATTGCTCCACGTAGCTCCGTTATTTGTACTTACCGCAATGGTTACGGAGTCTCCTGCATCGAGCCCCTGAGCCGCCGTACTGCCCAGGGCTGCCAGCCTGAGCACAAGTTCAACCTCGCCGTAAGCCTGCGTATTTACCGGGGCAAACGTAACATTCGCAGCCGGCACGTTGGTGGCATACAAACCGCGACTGCCCAGATATGCAGTAGATCCGCCCGCGTCTCCGGCAGCACCGTGCCCGTTAACGGAGCCTAAAACATAGCCCGATCCGGTATAATTCCAGGGCGTAGGAGGCGCAGTAAGTTCAAAATTTTGCTGTGCGATGATTTCCACGGGTCCAAAAGCACAAGTGACGAAATCAACGCCGTTTCCTTCAATATCAAAAACATACGGATTTTCGTCCAGATCGTTGTTTGCGATAGCCACTGTCGCTGTACGCGGACCAACGACCGAAGGGTTAAAGCGCACCGTGAACGTTGTAAAACCGCCCGCCGGTACCGATGGAATCGGGTTGGCAACAACGGTGAAATCAGAAGCATGGGCACCCGAAATAGTCACCGCCCCCACAGTCAATGGTTTGGTTCCTACGTTGTGAATGCTGTAGATGCGGTCCTGCGTGCCGCCGTCCAGATGAATATTGTCAAATCGGGTATGATTGACCACCGTTGGCGTGGTGCTCGTGTGTACAATCGGCTGGCTGTTTCCGCGAACGTCTATTTCCGGAGAATCGCCCCTACCCTGAATCATGAACGTATATGGGGATTCGGGCACGCCTGTGAACGGATCGGGGGCCACATCGTTGCTCAAAATCGTTACCCATGCGTTGCGGATTCCGGTTGCAGTAGGCGAGAATGTAATTGCGAATGTCCGCGTGTCTCCCCCTAAGAGCGCATTGCCGGCCGGTTGGGTAGTAACGACGAAATCTCCGGGATGGTTGCCCGATATCTGAATGATCGGATCGCCGGTTAGCAATAATGGTGGAATTACATCCGCGGAAGTATTTGTAATCCGGAAGTCTTTGGTCTGGGAGGCGCCAAGCGCAACATCGCCGTAAAGCGTATTATTCAGCGTTTGCGGAATGGCCGATCCGTTTGAAATTTCAAGCGGGGCCGCCAAACCTCCTCTTAAGCGAATATCGGGCTCCGGAATACGACCGTGTCCCGAAACCCTGATCAGGTACGGATTCTCGTTTGCGTCGTTGTTGTGAATGCGAACCGTAGCAATTCGCGGTCCCGGCAATGAAGGGTCAAATTTTATCGAAAATTCGCGCTGACTTCCCGAACTCCCCACCGGGGCATAGGTTCCCACGGGATTCGGCCCAAAAGTTACGACCGAAAAATCTGCCGCACCCGGACCTACAATGTCGATCATTGTTACCTGAAGCGGCGCACCGCCAAGATTCTGGATGTAAAATGATTTTGTCTGAGACACCCCCACGGTAGACAATGGCGCATTAGCGGGCGCAAAATCGGTTCCTTTGGCGACGGTCGGAGTTACATCGTTGTGCAAAATCGTTACGCCGCTTAAACTCTGCACGCGGATCTCGGGCGCCGGCGGGCCGTAAAAAGCCGAAACAACAATATTGTCGAGTCCGATTTCGTCCCGTTCGGGAGATACAACCACATCCTGAGACGACCATCTTATATAGTAGTAAGCGCCGGGCGCCACGTTGATTCCGTTAATTGCTACCTCGCGCGATGGAGTGAATCCCTCCTGAACGATCTGAAAACCGTCCGCCTCGGCAGGCGTTGTGTAGTCCATTGAAGGGTCGTGCTCAAATGTGACATTGTCCGGAGAATGCGAGAAATTAAACGTTGAGGAGCCGTCCTGATCGTTTCGCACAAAAATATCGTACGATACCGTGAGTTGCGTAATTGGGGTGCTTCCCGCATTTTGAATCCGCAGCGTAATAGAGCCCGGATTAAAATCGTTTCCCGTCGGCTGAATGACCAACATTGGGTTGGCTACCGTTGCGGGCAAATCCGTAAACGCGTAAATACCTCCCGAAACCACGCCCGTGCTTACGGACCCCCGGGCAAAATCGTCAACCGTCTGTGTTCCGCCAAACGGAAGCGCGCCAAAGTCGAGACCATTAATGCTCCAGGCGTTTGAATTTAAACGGCCCGGCGTTGTAGGCGATGGTGCAAATCCTGCTCCTGAAAATGCTGTCGAAGGCGTTGTTCCTACCGTCGTCTGCATAGAACTCGAAAAGTCTATTGTACGCACGGGTTGCGCTTCATTAAGGCGGAGTTGAGCCTGAACACCCGACGAAAATAACAGTAAGCCAAACAGCAACAGATGTAAGTTTTTATTCATTTACAAGAGAATGGAGGTTCGCAAAAAATGTTAAGGAAACTATAATCACCAAACTTACAAATAAAAGAACTACAGCTATTTAGCTCTATTGTCATATTCGATAATGAACAAAAAAAATCGACAAACTACATTGGGCATAAAAAAAACCCGCTTGATAAAACGGGCTTTTCGCAGGTTAAAATAATACCTTCTTCAGCAGTCGTCCGCCATCGGAAAAACGAATCGAAACCAGCGCTAACCTGCCTGATAATCGCAGAGTTTCGGATTCGAACGCAGTGCTGTTTATGCCGTTTTGCCCGAATACTAACCGACCGGTGATATCGTAAACCTCAACCGAAGAAATTTCCTGCGTAGCGCGAACCAGAATCCGTTCATCGGCCACAACAACTTTTGCGTCGCGGGCCCCGAACTCCGGCGCAGACAGACCCGTCCCGGCGAAACGCAATACGAAACGCTCATCGTAAACACCGGCCTCAGTAGCGAATTCATAGCCGCCAGTTTTAAGATTATGCAGCGTTCCGAGTACTAAATCCTCTATAAACACAGGTTGGTCCGAACTCGCCAAAGTTGCGCCCTGAAGCTGATCAATCGCGATTTCATAAGTTCCGGCGTGCACCGCCTTAAATCCGAGGGGTACCTCCTGATACGGATCGAACGTTTTGCGCCCCTGTATTCTGTAAGGCTTATCTCCGATGAGAGAATAAAAGCTCAAAATGTTATCGGTAGCATTCACGCGTCCGTCGTAACCGCGGTCGTACGCGTCCGTAGCCTGTGGCAAAAACGCAACGAGCTGCTGGCTGAACCAACCGGACGGATGCGACAAACTAAGCCAGATGCGCTCACGCCCCGCAGCCTGACGATAGAAATTACTATTAGCGTATGAAGCCGCGCGCATGCTGTTGTTAAACGCTACCGTGCCCGAATCTTCGGCATCGACAAAAAATCCCTGACCGCTCGCAATGTAACCCGTAGGAATCACGCCGCCGTTTGCACTGGCCACACCACCGCTTAAATTGTACATCGCGTAATCGCTCGAAATAAAATTGTACTGGGCCGGCCCCGGATGACTTGAAGAAACCGGTGTGCGATGCGTCCAAAGATATAAGGTACCCGCTGTGTTCACATTAGCGTTAATGAAATCATCGGCCCAGATCGCCGACGGATAAGGGTTGCCAATCAGATTGTAATCGTCATCGGTAACAGCGGCGTTCGCGCTTTGTAAAATCGGTAATGTGATCGGTCCGTTGTTAAAGCGGCCACTAAACGTTACGCTCGGGCTTATCGGATAAGCAGCCGCGTTTGTAGGGCCCATGACCGCATAACCGCGTCCCGGCGTCATCGCACCCGTATAAGCCGTCCATGCGTTTCCATCGTCGTCAAAACCGTCTGCGGGGCCCGTTCCGTCCGGCCCTGTCAGGTCGGCAAAATTGGCCGTGTTGAACCAAAATGCATAATCGGTGCGCCAACCTGTGAAAGTGGTTGCAATGCCGGCAGACGCCACGGGAGACGACCAGTAAGTATAATCGTATTTGTAAAATGGCGTAGCCTGACGCACGAGTTCTTGCGCACCCGAATTGCTTACAATGCCCGAATCATCAGTCATTACAAGCGAGCCGTTGTTCTGTACCTGAACCGATGCGCTGCTTGCCACCGTTAAATCGTAAGTGATTTCTACATACGTATCCGGCGCGATGGCAAGCGTTCTATTCCCGCCCACACTGACCGAACAAGCCGAAAAACTTCCGTGAACCGCCGTGTCGTAATTGCCGTTAAGTACCACAGTAGAAGTCGGTGTCGGTCCCGATGTCGGAGTCCATTCGGTTCCGTTCCACGTAACAGCCGCCACTCCCGTTAACTGCACGGCATGCGAAGCGGCGTAACAGTCTGAACCGTCCTCGCGAACCTGCACGTAGAACTGATAATCTTCCAGCGACAGCGGATTCAGAATCGTCAAATCCGACGAAGTTGTACCTGCGTATAAAACTCCATCTGAAAGTGGCGTCCAGGCTGCTGTCAGTGGCGCAACGGCATACCATTGAAACGCAAGACCGGGCGAACCTGAAACACCTTCGTTTGCACCCACAGAAAGCACGAGGTTACGACAATCCGGCGTGAAAACCGGATGGGCTGTAATTTCTGGCGGTACGCCGGGTGCGTAGTCGTATGTGCCTATGTTCGAAAAATCATTTGCCGGACATCCCGACAAAAAATTGATTGCTGTCCAGTCCGCAGCGATGTATGAAGCACTCGGAAGCGCGCTCGCCGTAAGGTTCCGCGTAAACCTGAATCCGTTCCCCGTAACTCCGGGCGGTCCCCAGTTGTCGTCGCTGAAAACGCCCCAGGAATCCACGATTGTTGCGCCGTTAAAAAGCCCGATATGATCGTGTTCGCCCGCGTTAAAGTTTACGCCTCCATTAGAACTGCTTTGCGCCGCAGCGGGAGCATCCACGCCGGGAGTGACGCAAGGGCCAGTAATTCCAAGTGCAACGACATACACCTGATTGTGAGGAAGCATCGCACCGGGCAATCCGGCACCGGTCAGTACGAGCGAATTGTTGTAAGCACCGCCATTATTCGCAGATTGCAGGGAGTAGTCTGGCAAATAGACCGGCGATCCCGTACCGTTGTAAATTTCGACATAAGTAAGACCGCCTGAATTTACGTCGGCAATTTCGCTGATGATCAGCTCTGGCAGATACGTCGATGGACCCGAGCCGCTCGGACAACCGCTGGTTTCAGTATCGATGACCGTAAACGGAGCCACTGCCGTGCAACCATACGTATTTGTTACGACGAGCGAGCCCGATTGTGCGCCCGGGGGAACCTGCGCAATCACAATCGTTGAACTTACCTGTTCCACCACCGTGGCCGGAACGCCGCCAAACGTAACTACGGCGTCCTGAACGTTTGCACTCACAATGCGCACGAATGTACCTTCTGGCCCTGATTCGGGTCGAAGTGTTGTGGTGTAAACCGGACAATCCCCTGTGCCGCTCACTGCGAACAAATACGGGTTTTCATTTGAGTCGTTGTTCACAATGCGCACCTGAGCCTCGCGAACTCCTTCGTACAAAGGGCGGAAAGCAAGCGTAAAGTCGAGGTGATTTCCGGGAGCGATGACCGCTGGTGCCACGCCTGAGATTTCAAAATCTGCAGCGGCCGCGCCAATCGTGGTAATGCTCGTAATGGTCAGATTAGCCGTGCCTTCGTTTAAAATGCGGAACGTCCGCGGACCGCCCGCGTGGTAAGTTCCGACGTTTGTAGCGCCGAATTGCGTTCCTTTTAGCCCGGTGGGGGCCGCGTCTCCGCTGTCGATGTTTTGCGTAAGCGATGTACCGCCGCGTATGTGAATCTCCGGAGCAGGCGTCACACTCTGACCCCGAACCCGAAACGTGTATGGATTTTCGTCTGCATCGTTGCTAAAAATCCGGACATCGGCCTGGCGTAGTCCTGTGAGCGTAGGCGTAAAGGCTACTTGAAAATCGTAATGATTACCGGGCGCAATGCTCGTGGCTCCGCCTGTTACCGTAAAATGCAGCGCATCACTGAGCGCGATCGATGTAATGTCAAGCGGCAGCGTTCCGAGGTTTCGGATGCGAAACGTATGCGGTGCGGATGAGGAACCGGAAGCCGTAGTTGGAAATTCGGTACCGTCTGCTGTAACCGGCGTAGTATCCCCCGACAAGATATTCTGATCGAGTGCAGCGCCGCCCAGGACGTGAATCTCGGGCATGGGGGTGGTGGGAATGACGGTGCCCGTGAAGTTGAA
>CAZTGF010000018.1:0-19589 GCA_964612955.1 uncultured Flavobacterium sp. | reverse complement strand
GGACGTGAATCTCGGGCATGGGGGTGGTGGGAATGACGGTGCCCGTGAAGTTGAACTCGTTAATGCTGAAGGTGCCACCATTATTCGTTGTTCCCCAAGCGTAAATTCGAAACGTAATCGGTCCGGTAATATTTTGAAATGCCGGCCCGGAAAGATCTACGGAACCGCCTAAGCCAATCGTTCCGATATTATTTGAATAACCATCGACACTTGAGCGAAATGCAAACTGTGTGGGACCGGTCCCCGAGGCTTGAGCCGCAAACACAAATTCTTCAAAATTAATCTGATATCCGGCGTTTGGAGTAATGGTAAAATAAAAATATCTATTCGTATTTAAAGCCGAAGTGTTCCAGTTGTTTGCATTATAACGATCGTTCGCATTTGTTCCTGTAATACCACTGCCACGACCGATGCCGCTCACAGCAATATTCGGGTCGAAAGTCTGTCCCGTTGTATAAGGATTGGAAGTATTTGGATTCGTCCCTGTGATCGGATTACTAAAAATACTCTGTGCTTCTCCCCCAAGTGACCACAGCAGCACGCACAGCGTCAGATAATATTTGAGTTTCATTTTTTCGAATTTAGCCTTCTACAATAGGCCATAGCAAGTATCTTTGTTTTTGGTATTTGGAACCTTCAAAATTAATCCAATTTTTTAATAATCAGCAGATTTGGGACGGCCAAAATATTAAATCTGCATCACTTCCAGATGAAGAAATTCTATAATGTTTCTGAAGCTTTGACATTGCTCGAAAATTTCTGCGCGTACCGCGAACGCTGCCATAAAGAAGTAGAAGAAAAAATGCGCCAGCTGAACCTCATTCCCGAGGCCAGAGAACAAATCATTTTATCGCTGATGGCATCCGGGCATTTAAACGAAGAGCGCTACGCACGGGCCTTTGCACGCGGCAAACACCGCATTAAACACTGGGGAAAACAGCGCATTGTTCGCGAACTTAAATGGCGCGACATTTCACCGGCCAACATAAAAATCGCACTGTCCGAAATCGATGCCGGCGACTACCTGGAAACGCTGCATCGCATCGCACAAAAACAATGGGAAAACACCGCAGAAACCAACCCTCTCAAAAAACGTAAGAAATGTTTCGATTTTCTGCTCCGAAAAGGATACGAAACAGATCTGATTCAGGACGCACTCGCCGCTTGCGAAAACGCTTAAAAATCGAACTCGTCCACAGAAAGCGTATCGATGTCGATAACTTTTTCCTCGGGCTTTTTAATCCACGCCCGTGCCTGACCGTATAATACTACCTCGCGGGTTTGTGCCATTGTGTCCTCGGGCGTAATCCAGCCGCGGCGCATCATTGTGTTTTTTAAGTAGGAATTTCGCCTCACCAAATAAGGTTTGAGCGTCGCCTGCGCATCGAACTGCCACGCAAATTTTTTGGGTTTTGGAACAATGCTCGCCAAAAATAGCGATTCGTTCAGGTTCAGTTCAGACGGATGTTTGAGAAAGTAAAACATCGACGCTTCGCCAATGCCGTAAACATTCGGTCCCCATTCGATGATGTTGAAATACACCTCGAGCATACGGTCTTTGGACGATATGCGCTGGCTTTCGAGCAGGTACACGAGCAGGATTTCCTCGATTTTGCGCGTCAGGGTTTTCTCGCGGTTCAGAAATACGTTTTTCACGAGTTGCATGCTAATCGTACTTGCGCCCCGCACAAAGCGTTTGTTGCGGATATTTTGAATAATCGATTGCCGGAATGCTTCGTTAATAAAGCCGCGATGGGAATAAAACGACGGATCTTCGGTCGTAAGCACGGCTTTTTTGAGGTAGGGCGATATGCTTTCCAATGGCGTGTAATAAATGTTCTCGGGCGATACCCAAACCGCGCGCTGGGCACGTCCGTCTTCTATGGCCCGATACGTAAACGAACCGTTGATTTTTGCGAGGTTTGCCGTTCCGAATTTGCGGATTTTAAGACCGTCCGGCCGGATATCGCTTTTAAATACGAGGGCCGATGGCTTGTTCTTGTTGTATTCGAAAAACAGGTCGTAGTTGAAACTGCCATCGATTTGCATGCCGTCGAAATTCGTGAAGAGTCCGGGCGGCAGCGAATTCAGAAAGTCTTGCGCTTTCATTTTTGGAATGCGCAGCCCAAGACGGTAAATCGTGTCCGAAGCCGTGCTATACTCGGCAAACGGATGTACTTTAATGTCGTTCAAAACCGCCGTAGAAGTGGAATCTATCGCGAACGAATCCGGCCCGAATTCAAATGCGTAATCAAACGAGGCTCTTTCCACGCGAACGTCTTTGTCTGCAATGCGGCGGTGGTTGACGCGCAAATTCGACACAGAGCTAAAACCTTTTATTTTAAGTTCGTTTCGGTGCATCTGAATTTCGGCCACTTTGATGCGAATCGAATCGAAGCCCGATTTCAGGTTAAAACGCTCCTCGATATACGGAACCTGAACGCCCGAAGAGTCGCTGCCAAAAAATTGCAGGTCCATCGTTCGTTTTCGCGCATTGGCCATGCCTTCGATAACCCATTGCTGTTCCAAATTACCCGAAACCATATCGATCCGCGTCGAGAGCCGGTTGTCCTTTAAAAGCAAATCGGCCATGCTAAAATCCACCTGACGGGCGTTGTCTTTTAACTTTAGCGCAACGTTTTGGAGTTGCATTTCCGCCGGTACGAGATTCAGTAACTTCGTGAGCGACTCAAAAGCGAGTTTGGCGTAATTGGTTTTTTCCGAGGGTTTTTGGGTTCGTTCTTTTTGCACCTGAGGCCGCAGCAACGGGTCAAAGTTCCGGCCCGTACTGTCTTTTACAATCTGCACAAAACCGTTTTCAAGCGAAAGCCTGTCGAGCCGGATATCGCCGGTGAACAACTGCCCCAGATTTACTTCGGTTTTCATTTGCCCGATGTGGAGCAACGTATCTTTGCCGATGGGAACGAGCGTTATTTCGTCTACCGTAATTTCGTTTAGCGATACAAAATGTGCGTTTTTAATCTGGAGGTCGCTGTTGTAGTCGCGCTTCATTTTGTCCGAGGCGCGCACGATGGCCTTTTGGAGCAGTTTATCGCGGAAAATGAGCGCAAACCCGGCGGTAAGAACCCCCAGTCCAAGCAGGACGCAAATGGAAATGATTATATAGCGTTTTGTAGTTTTCTTCATTCGAGGCGAATCAACCTGCAATTTATTCCAAACTTTTGTTAATAAGTGTTAACCAAACAGGGCCGATGCCAAGTCTTCTACTTTGGAAATTTGCATGATCTCGATCGCGGTGTTTTTAACCGTGATTTTGTTGTATTTAGAAACAAAAATGCTCGAAAAACCTAACTTTTCAGCTTCCTGAATGCGCTGGTCGATTCGGTTCACAGGCCGAATTTCCCCTGAAAGCCCAACTTCACCTACAAAACAACTGTCTTTTGGAACGGGAATGTCCATGTCCGATGACAGAATCGCCGCAACAACCGCCAGATCAATCGCAGGATCGTCCACGCTGATACCGCCTGTCAAATTCAGGAAAACGTCTTTGCTCGCCAGTCTGAATCCTGCGCGTTTTTCGAGAACGGCAAGAATCATGTTCAGGCGTTTGGCGTTGTACCCCGTAGTGCTGCGTTGTGGCGTTCCGTAAACCGCCGTAGAAACAAGCGCCTGAATTTCGATCATCAGCGGACGCATGCCCTCGAGCGTGGCGGCAATTGCAGAACCCGAAAGATTTTCCTGCCGGTGCGAGATCAAAATCTCCGACGGATTACTCACCTCTCTGAGTCCGCTGCCGAGCATTTGATAAATCCCGAGTTCGGCCGTGGAGCCAAAACGGTTCTTAAGCGCGCGCAAAATGCGGTAAACGTGATTGCGGTCGCCCTCGAACTGAAGCACGGTATCTACCATGTGTTCGAGGATTTTGGGTCCGGCAATAGCGCCGTCCTTGGTAATATGCCCTATCAGAATTACCGGAGTGTTTGATTCTTTAGCGAATTTTATGAGTTCGGCCGTGCACTCGCGAATTTGCGAAATGCTGCCGGGCGAGGCTTCGATATAGTCGGTGTGCAGCGTTTGAATCGAGTCGATGATGAGCACATCGGGTTCAATTTCGGCAATTTGCCTGAAGATGTTCTGGGTTTTCGTCTCGGTAAGTACGTAACAATTCTGCGACTTTCCCGGCATTCTATCGGCCCGCATTTTTATTTGCTTCTGGCTTTCTTCGCCCGAAACATAAAGCGTTTTGTATGGCAACCCTAGCGAAATCTGCAAAAGCAGCGTACTTTTTCCGATGCCCGGTTCTCCACCGAGTAAAATCAGCGATCCGGGAACGATGCCTCCGCCAAGCACGCGGTTGAGTTCGCCGTCTCCGGTATCCATTCTGAACTCACTCGCCGAATCGATCTCGTCGATGCGCAGCGGTTTTACGGTTCGTTGCACGCCGGAAGCCGGAGCCTCGCGCCACAGCGGAGCGGCCTCTTTTTGAATGATTTCTTCGGCAATTGTGTTCCAGTTTTTACAACTCGTACATTGTCCCTGCCATTTGGCGAACGAAGCGCCGCAGTTCTGGCAGTAAAAGGTAGTCTTAATCTTGGCCATTCATTATCTCTTGAGCTCATCGGCCCTTTCGAGCATGAGGTCTTTGGTAAGGTTGCCTATTTCCTGCTTTTGGTAAGCGTTCATATAGGCTTTAATCGCGCGTTTGTAATCGCCTTGTTTTTCGTACATCTGCGCCAGATGGTAATCGGCGAGCATCGAACGCGGGTACTGTTTGCGCGCCACATCGCTTAGTGCATCGAATTCGTTATACGCTTTGTTCTTTAAAATCGCCGCTTCGATCGCTTTGAAATCGTTGATGCGAATCGTCATTTTGGTGCCCATTGCTTTTTCGATTGCCGCGTATTTATCGGTCAGGTATTTTACGTAACCCTCTGTGAGCACGGCAATTTTTTCCTGGTATTCCGTACTCGAAATCGGCTGGAAAATCGAGAAAAACTGATAGAGCGCGTTTGGCACCGCGTACAGCACAAGAGAGTAATGAGACGCTCCGATGAAATCATCGAACCTGTAATTTAGTCCGTCCCGCTTTACCGCTTTGGCGTTCTCGTCCAGCGCGCGGATTTTTGTCGCAATTCTTTTAAGGTCGCCATCTGCCGTGCAATGGTAATACAGGATAGGCTTTTTCACCGCAGCGAGTCTATCGGCTACGTTTCTTTCCATGCCTTCGCTGAGTTCCGGACTCAATAAAATATAACCGTCAAAAAGCGGAATATCCTTGTACAGAAAGAAATTCAGAAACCCGGCAGTAAGGTCGTGACCTGCAGCAACTTTAAGCGGCGCCACGCGGTACTTCTTTTCTACAGCCGGCATAAGTTCCATGCCGATGAAATCAAAAAAATGGTTCCCCCGGCCTTCCGGAAGCCCCGTTTGCGGATCAACGGTGCAATCTGCCTCGCGTTGGTTGTTGCTGTTCTGGTGCAATGCCACTATAATCATTTCAGGCAAATCTTCCCAGTAATTTCCGTAATCGAGCGCGCCTTTAAATGCGGGCAACAGATACTCGCCATCCATGAGAAACAACAGCGGGTATTTCCGGTCCGTTTCCCTGTCGTACGAAGGCGGGAGCGAAATAGAAATCACGCGTTCTTCGTTGAGTTTTTTGGAGTAAACTGTGTCGGTTCTGGTTTGTGATAAGCCCGATGCGACGAACAAAAAGCAGAATAAAAGACTCGTAATAAATTTCATATCTCGGCGAAAATTTTAAATGCGTCTCGATTCGGGATTGCCAAGATAACAATTTATTTTTTACGATTAAAAAGCGGTAACAGCAAAAAAGAAATCGCGCCCGTAGCTACAAGCAGAATCACCTGAGCTGTCCAGACAATCCAGCCGAAAGCCACGCCCACAGGCTCATCGATCTGATAAACGAGCAGAATTTTAGCCATCAGAACCGGATACGTTCCAAAGCCCGAACTCGTTACCGCAATGGCCATCGACCCGACGATAAACGACGTAAGTACGGCTCCAAAACTCAGGTTAGAAGTTCCTTCGAGTGCAAAAATAGTCACGTAAAACATGAGTATGTACGACCCCCAGATTATGCCCGTATGCAGCAAAAACGCGCGCTTGTCTTCCATGTGGTAAACGCTGAGCAATCCTTCTTTGAGACCCGAAACTTTTTGTTTGATTTTTAGCACAAACGAAAGCTGGGAATAAAAGTAAAACAGCATCGCGGTGATGATCAGCACCGAACCAATGCCCAGAATCAGCAGGGTTTTCCGGAGCGGAATTTTGTCCAGAACAAACGCTTTAACTACATCGAACTGAACCAAAAACGCAAGCGCCACAAGTAAAAACAAAACGATCAGGTCCACGATGCGTTCGGCCACAATGCTGCCAAATGATTTGTCGAACGGAATATCGTTGTATTTTTTAAGTACAAGCGCGCGCGAAAGTTCGCCCGATCTGGGAATGCTCATATTGACGAGATACCCGATAGATACCGCAAAAAAGTTGTTCCAGAATCCGGATTCGTAGCCCATTTGCCGCAGCGAAAATTTCCATCGGTACGCACGCGATGCTACGCCAATCGTTGAAATGAGGAGCGATACATATATATAAGTATAATCGGCCTGAACAAAAAAACTTTTAATCGTATCGATCTGCTCCTGCGTATACTGGTTGTAAGAGTAAAAAATAAGTACGGCCCCGAGCGCGAGCGGCAGGATTGTCGAAAGCCATTTACTGAGTATTTTCCTCAAAACTATCGCAGTGAATTATCCTTTTCGTTAGGGAATACAAGCGCAGGTTTAAATGTTTTTGCCGCTTCGATGTCGAGAATTCCGTAGGCGATGATAATGATGATATCCCCTTTCTGAACCTTGCGTGCCGCCGGACCGTTAAGCGTAATTTCGCCGCTGTTGCGCGCCCCGACGATCGCATACGTATCTAATCGTTCCCCGTTGTTTACGTTAACGATGGACACTTTCTCGCCCTCGACGATGTTGGCCGCTTCCATGAGCGCTTCGTCGATCGTAATGCTGCCGATGTAGTTAAGGTCTGCGCCGGTAACACAGACGCGGTGAATTTTGGATTTTACTACGTGAATTTGCATGGCGCAAAGGTAATTAATTTAATGGAACCGTATCGATTAGCCTTACGTTGTCCAGATATAAGGCGATAAAAGCGCGATACTTTTTGCCGGGTTCAAAATGCCGAGTGCGCACAAGGGTTTCTTCGTCGGCAATTTCGAAATATTCGAGTTCAAAACCGGGCTCGTTTGCAAACGCATTCTCTACGTCAGCGGCGAGTTGCTCAACCGATTTTACACCGAAATCAGACTGCACCTTTTGCATGACCGAATAAATTAAACTGGCGCGGTCGCGTGATTCGGTGCTCAGGCGTTCGTTTCTGGAACTGCGCGCAAGGCCGTTTGGTTCCCGGGAAACGGGACAGCCCACGATTTGTATCTGCGGGAAATCGCGCCTGGAAAGTTCGCGTACAATTTGCAATTGCTGGAAATCTTTCTCGCCGAAGTAAGCGCGGTCCGGTGTCACAATGCGGAACAAACGGCTCACGATCGTCCCCACGCCGTCAAAATGTCCGGGCCGGTGCCTGCCTTCCATCTGATGTTCGAGGCCGCCATAACTGAATTTGTCCGATGCAGGCGAATTCTCGTACATATCGGCCACCGAAGGCACAAATGCGATAATTTCTGAACTCACGCTGTTTATTTTCTCTAAATCTGCTTCGACCGTCCGCGGATAGTTAGCCAGATCCTCGCTGTTGTTAAACTGTGTGGGGTTGACAAAAATACTGACGACCGTGATCTGGTTTTCGTGAACCGATTGGCGCAACAAAGACAAGTGTCCGTCGTGAAGCGCACCCATTGTTGGCACGAAACCCACTGTGGCTGAGGCAACTCTAAAAGAACTCAAATGGGCCGACAACGCGCGTGGGCTGTTGAAAATCAGCATCGGAAAATTATTAATAAGCGTGCAAAATTAAGATTTTAGCCGAAACCAGCATAAAATATTGTACTTTTGCACGGATTTTATTTGCCTAAACAAGATTTTTACCCTTATGGATGACAAGCGGATATTATATGTATCATCAGAAGTAGTTCCCTATCTGGCCGAGAATGAAGTATCGCTAATGTCCTACGACGTGCCCAAAATGATTAACGATCAGGGCGGACAGATCAGGATTTTCATGCCGCGTTACGGAAATATCAACGAGCGCCGCCACCAGTTGCACGAGGTGATTCGCCTGTCTGGAATGAACCTCGTGGTTAACGACCTGGACATGCCGCTGATTATTAAGGTAGCATCGATTCCCAAGGAACGCATTCAGGTGTACTTTATAGATAACGACGAATATTTTAAGCGCAAATCTACGTTTACAGACGAGGATGGCGAACTCTACCCGGACAACGACGAACGCGCAATTTTCTTTGCTAAAGGCGTTGTTGAAACGGTTAAGAAACTCAACTGGGTACCCGATATTATTCACATTCACGGATGGCTTGCCGCACTTTTGCCCGTGTATATGAAACATTTTTACAAAGACGAAGCGCTGTTTGCCGATACTAAAATTGTGACAAGCGTCTACGGACCTTCTTTTGACGGAACCCTACACACGGACATGATTAAAAAAGTGCGTTTCGACGGCATTCCCGAAGAAGCGATTTCGGATCTTGAACTGCCATCATACGAGAACATTCTGCGCTGTGCGATTGCGAATTCGGACGGCGTGATTGTGGCCTCAGAAGAGGTGCCGCCAAGTTTAACAGATTTTATCGCCTCGTCCCAGAAACCTTTTTTACCTTTCGTCCCTAAAGAAAAATTTGCTCAGGCCTATACCCAATTTTACAAAAACGAGATCCTGTAATCCGATTACTTTATGACGAAATACGTTGGAAAACTGGCCGCCGCCCTTATTGCGGTAACACTTTGGTCCTGTGATGACGATTTTAATACCGTAGGAACCGATGTTGTCGGGGATGTGAACTACGGCTTTGAACGCGCCGACTACGAAATTAACGCTCAATCCGCAGCAACGGGCGCTGTACAATCGAACAACCTCGATGTAAATCCGCTCGGCGTGTATTCGGACCCCGTTTTTGGCAAGGTGCGCGCTTCTTTTGTGACGCAACTTGAACTGGAGCGTCCGGCCCCGGAATTCGGCGAGAACCCTGTAGTTAAAAGCGTGATTCTATACGTGCCTTATTTCAGTCGTCTTACCGAAGCTCAGGCCAATGGCGACAGGATTTTTGCGCTGGATTCGGTGATCAATCCGCTCGGGCGTTTTAAGCTCGATGTGCACCGTTCGGGCTATTACCTCAGAGATACAAACGAAGAACTTACACCTCAGGTTTATTATTCGGACAATATTCAGATCGATGCGATGAAAATCGGGCCGCGTCTGAACAATGCCGTAGATACCGAAAGCCGCCAGAACGACCGCTTTTACTACAGCAACGCAGAACACCGCATTTCGACTACGGACGAAGACGGCACAACCACAGTGACAGAACGGCTCACCCCGGGCATGCGCCTGGAGTTGGACAACGCCGTTTTTCAGGAAGCCGTGATAAATGCTCCGGCCCAGGCACTCGCGAGCAACAATGCGTTTAAGAATCACTTCCGCGGCTTGTATTTCAAGGCGGGCGAATCGCTTACCGATGCGCTTTCTCCGTTGGCAATGCTCAACTTTAAAGGCGGCAGTGTTACCATTACCTATGAAGAGGATGGCACAGGGGCCGATGCCGGGGAACGCGTCGAGAAAAAATTAACGCTTAACCTCGCCGGAAACACGGTAAGCCTGCTGGAGCGCGAAAACGCACCGGTTCAGGCTCCTGCAGACCGGTTGTACGTTAAGGGAGGCGATGGTTTTGCGACAAAAATCGAGGTACTGTCCGAACAGGATATCGACCAGATGCGGAACGAAAACTGGCTCATTAACGACGCGAGCATGACGTTCTACATCGACCAGACAGCCACATCACAAACGAAAGATCCGCTCAGGCTTTACCTTTACGACGCCACAAACAACCGCCCGCTCCTCGATTATTATCTGGACAATACCACGATGGGCAACGCGAAATTCAACAAATACGTTCACGGCGGCATTCTCGAAAGAGACGATGAGGGCCAGGGCGTGCGTTACAAACTCAACGTGACGCAATACCTCAGAAGCGTTGTAAATAACGATTCTACGCGCGTTTCGTTCGGACTGGCTGTTACCGAATCCATCTCGAAAGTCACGATGGCGCGCCTTAAAAACGACAATGCTGTTTTGGGCGAATGGATCAGTACTTCATCGGTCATGAGCCCTTTAGGCACCGTGCTTTACGCACCTACGCTTTCACCGGCAGACGCTAACTACGCAAAGCGTCCTAAACTCGTCGTTTATTACACCAAACCTGATTAAATAAATAAAATATGTGTGGAATTGTTGGATATATCGGAAATCGCGATGCATATCCGGTAGTGATTAAAGGCCTTAAGCGGCTCGAGTATCGCGGCTATGACAGCGCCGGAATCATGCTGTACGATCAGGATGAACTTCGGGTTTCCAAAACCAAAGGCAAGGTCGCAGATCTGGAACAGCGCAGTGAGGCTGAAATTCCGCTTTCGGGAACCATTGGCATGGGCCATACGCGCTGGGCTACTCACGGTGTTCCGAACGATGTGAATTCTCATCCGCACGTTTCAAACTCGGGAGACTTGGCGATTATCCACAACGGTATTATCGAGAATTATGCGCCTCTGAAACAAGAGCTGATTAACCGCGGCTACACGTTTCATTCGGACACCGATACCGAAGTGCTTGTAAACCTTATCGAAGACGTTCAGAAGAAAGAAAACCTCAAACTCGGTAAAGCCGTTCAGATTGCGCTGAACCAGGTTGTAGGTGCGTACGCGATTTGCGTATTTGACCGCAGAAAGCCTAACGAACTCGTCGTGGCCAGATTGGGCAGTCCGCTCGCCATCGGCATTGGGAAAGACGAATTTTTCATCGCCTCAGATGCGTCTCCTTTTATAGAGTATACATCGAACGCAATTTACCTCGAAGATGAGGAAATGGCGATTGTGCGTCGCGGCAAAGCGCTTAAAGTCCGCAAAATTCTTACAGATACGCTCGTAGATCCGTATGTTCAGGAACTCAAAATGAACCTCGAACAAATCGAGAAAGGCGGCTACGATCATTTCATGCTCAAAGAAATTTACGAACAGCCGGATGTGATCAAAGACACGTACCGCGGCCGTTTGTACGCGAATGAAGGCATGGTGCGCATGGCCGGCATCGAAGACAACCTGGAGCGCTTCCTTAACGCAGACCGCATTCTGATTGTAGCTTGTGGAACCTCGTGGCACGCCGGTCTGGTGGCCGAATACATTATTGAGGATTTTGCGCGCATTCCTGTAGAAGTTGAATACGCATCAGAATTCCGCTACAGAAATCCTATTATCAACCCGGGCGATGTCATCATTGCGATTTCACAATCGGGCGAAACAGCAGATACACTCGCGGCGATTAAACTCGCAAAAAAACGCGGCGCTTTCGTGTTTGGCGTTTGTAACGTCGTAGGTTCGTCGATTTCGCGCGAAACTCATGCCGGCGCTTATACGCACGCAGGTCCCGAGATTGGCGTGGCTTCTACAAAAGCGTTTACTACACAGATTACCGTGTTAACAATGATTGCGCTGCGACTTGCTCAGGCAAAAGGCACACTTTCGAATTCGGACTTCCACCGTTATTTACAAGAGCTGGAAATCATTCCCGAAAAAGTTCAGGCCGCACTCGAATGTAACGACGCCACCAAAGAAATCGCAGAACGTTTCAAAGATTCATTGAACTGCCTGTACCTGGGCCGCGGGTTTAACTTCCCTGTGGCGCTCGAAGGTGCACTTAAACTAAAAGAGATTTCTTACATCCACGCCGAGGGTTATCCGGCTGCGGAAATGAAACACGGCCCGATTGCACTTATCGATGAGCAAATGCCCGTAGTTGTGATTGCCCAGCGTCAGGGACATTACGACAAAGTGGTTAGCAACATTCAGGAAATTAAATCGCGCAACGGAAAAATCATTGCCGTGGTTACCGAAGGAGATGTTCAGGTACGCGAAATGGCCGATTACGTCATTGAAGTTCCCGATACCGTTGAAGCACTTTCACCGTTGCTCACGACGATTCCGCTGCAGTTGTTCTCGTACCATGTCGCTGTAATGCGCGGGTGCAATGTGGATCAGCCGCGCAACCTGGCCAAATCGGTAACGGTTGAATAACTACTCAAACATTATTTCATAAAGGTCCTTCGGGGCCTTTTTTTGTGGGTGTTCGCAACTTTTTTTTGGCCGATGTTTTTTATTGATTATTCAAATTTTCTGTGCACGCATAGTAATTCTGTGAAATATATCTTAAAATCCGTGCACTATCGGAAAGATTAACTAAAAAATTAAGCTATTCGATGCGAATGTAAAGTTGAAAGATTGCCAGTACGACGGAACATGGATTAAGAATGTGAAATAATAATTTGTATTTTGGTGACAAATAAACCAACAAATAACCAAAAACATGAGAATTCTTCTAATCCTGCTGGCCTTCTGCACCGCCTCTTTCGGGTTTTCGCAGACGACCATCACCGGGTCGGTCACTGATGGTGAAAATCTACCGGTTCCGGGCGCAAACATCACCGTAGACGGGGAAACTTCAGGGACCATCACGGACACCAACGGAAATTTCAGCTTAACCGTTAACAAACAGCCTCCGTTTACGATTTCGGTGAGCAGCATTGGATTTTCGACCCAATCCATCCGCGTGACAACGAACAATCAGCGCGTAAACATCAAAATGCTTCAGGAAAACACCGAACTGGACGAGATCGTCATCTCTGCCTCCCGAACGCCCGAGCGCGTTTTGGAATCGCCCGTGACGATTGAACGCATGAGTTTGCAGGAAATCAGGAACACTACCTCGCCCACGTTTTACGACGGACTCGAGAACCTCAAAGAAGTTCACTTTAATACCAGCAGTCTTTCGTTCAAATCGATCAACACCCGCGGTTTTGCTTCGGTTGCCAATACGCGCTTCCTTCAGCTCGTGGACGGCATGGATAACTCTTCGCCCGCGCTGAACTTCGTGCTCGGAAACCTTGTGGGTCTTTCTGAACTCGACGTGGCGAATGTGGAATTGCTACCCGGCGCTTCCTCGGCCCTTTACGGCGCAAACGCGTTTAACGGAATATTGTTCATGAATTCTAAGAACCCGTTTACGCATCAGGGCATCAGCACTTACTTTAAGTACGGACAAACCTCCCAGGACGCAGCCGGCACAAACGATTACTACGATTTTGGAATACGTGCGGCCCACGCGTTCACAGACAAATTCGCCGCCAAAGCCAATTTTACGTATATGCGCGCTACAGAATGGATCGCCAACGACAGGCGCAGTATGACTCCGGGCGGCATCGGACACGACATTAACCCGAACTACGACGGGCTGAACAACTACGGGGATGAGATCACGACTTTTATTCCAAACGTAGGACAGGTAAGCCGTACAGGTTATATGGAAGAGGATTTGAACGACAACAAAATCGAGAGTGTTAAAGCCGATGTTTCGCTTCATTTCCGTCCGTTTGCCGATGATTTTGAAATCGTGCTTCAGGAGAAAGTCGGGCTTGGATCTACGATTTACCAGGGCGCAAACCGGTACGCACTCAAAAATTTCCGCATGAATCAGGTAAGGCTCGAGGTTAGAAACCGCAACTTTTTTGTGCGCGGATACATGACTACGGAAAGTGCGGGTGATTCTTATGACATGCGTTTTGCGGGCTGGAACATTCAGCGTTTGGCGAAAGACGACCAACAGTGGTTTACCCAATACGGAACGGCTTACCAGCTGGCTACGGCTTTCTTAGGCGCGACAGGCCCCGAGGCATCGGCCATTGCGCGAAACTTTGCAGATTACAACGTACTTCCTACGACAAACGGATTTAACAACCTGCCACAATTTGGTGCGATTGCCGGCGGTGATGCGCGCTATGAGCCAGGCAGCGAAGCATTTACAAACGCGCTTAACACGGTAACTTCCAACGCCGATTTGCGTTCGGGAGCCAAGTTCAAGGACAATTCTAAAATCTACCACGCCGAGGGGAACTACAACTTCAAGGAACTCATCGACGTAGCCGAAGTCCAACTCGGAGGATCGTTTCGCCAATATGCATTGAATTCAGCCGGAACGATTTTTACCGATTACGACGGGGTGTTGCGATACGAAGAGTACGGTGCTTATGCTCAGGTGCAGAAGAAATTCGCTAACGACAAACTGAAGTTCACCGGATCTGTCCGTTACGACAAAGCTCAGAACTACGACGGTCAGCTTTCACCGAGAATATCGTTTGTTTATACCGATGGCGAGCGTCGCAACCACAACTTCCGCGTTTCGTTCCAGACGGGATTCAGAAACCCGACGACCCAGGACCAGTACATAGGACTTGATGTAGGACCTTTTGCACTGATCGGATCGGCCCAGAACAACCTGAGCCGTTATGTTGAAACGCTGCCTGTTTCTGCCGGAGGACAATTGCTCGGGGCTCCGAATACAGTTACGTTCACAGGTCACGATGCTTACAATGTAGATTTGTACACTGCGAATTCCGTGGCTGCGTTTGCCGTTAGCCAAAACCCGAATGACCTCGTTGTCGATCGTGCGGCACTTGTAAAACCCGAGCAGGTAAAAGCGTTCGAAGTGGGTTACAAATCGATCCTCGAAAACGGACTTTCGATCGACGTAAACGCCTATTACAACATTTACGACGATTTTATGAATACGGCCCGATTGATTAAACCGTACTACGGAACCGTTGGAACGGATATGAGCAATCCGGACGTGCTGCTTGGTTTGCAGGCAATTTCCAACCGCGACAGACGCGTATTCCAGGTGTACACGAACACTAACGAAACTGTAACGTCATTCGGATTCGGGATTGGACTGTCAAAGAGATTCTTTGAAAATTACGAGGTCGGCCTGAGTTACAACCACGCGCAGTTCGACTTCGACCAGGCTAAAGATCCGTCGTTCGTTCCCGGATTTAACACGCCAAAACACCGCGTAAAAGCATCGCTTGGCAACTCAAGACTGTTTCAGAATTTCGGGTTCAACGTCAACGTACGCTGGAGCGATGAATACTTGTGGCAATCGTCGTTTGGCGATGGACTTATCCCGGAAGTTACCGTGTTTGACGCTCAGATAAGTTACGCGATTCCGTCGATCAAATCCATGATTAAAGTAGGCGGCTCAAATTTGTTTGGAGGTGATTACCTTCAGGTCATCGGCGCCGGTCAGGTAGGCAGGTTGCTGTTCGCCCAACTTACGATTAACCCTTAATCCAGAATTTAATTCCGAATAAAATGATCAGATCCTATAAATATTTATTGCTTTCGTGCGTGCTTTTTGCAGCGTGCAGCGACGATGATTCGGCCACAGAAGGTGAGAATCTTGCACCGATCACATCGGGCCAGGCGGACTTTAGTACGTTTGTCGCGCTTGGAAATTCCCTTACGGCCGGTTATGCCGATAACGCTTTGTTCAGGGCAGGTCAGGACAACTCGTTTTCTAAACTTCTCGCCGACCAGTTTGCGCTCGCGGGCGGAGGCGAATTCCGGATTCCTTATATGAATGACAACATAGGCGGATTGCTTTTGGGCGGAAATGTCATTGCCGGGCCGAGGTTGTACTTTAACGGCACAGGACCGGTTCCTGTTTCCGGGGTTCCGACGACCGAAGTAGGTGTTACGTTGACGGGACCTTTTAACAACCTCGGTGTTCCCGGAGCCAAGTCGTTCCATTTGCTTGCGCCCGGATACGGCGATATTGCCGGCATTGCCACAGGAACGGCGAACCCGTATTTTGCGCGGTTCAGGTCCAGTGCTTCAACGAGCGTACTACAGGATGCGATGGCACAACAGCCTACGTTTTTCTCTCTCTGGATCGGAAATAACGACGTGTTGGGTTACGCGACCACGGGAGGAGACGGCACCAATCCGATCACAAGCGAAACAATGTTCCAGACTGCTTATACGACGCTTGTGACCCAGCTCACCTCGGGCGGTGCTAAAGGCGTTGTGGCAAACATTCCGAACGTGGTGGATATTCCGCACTTCAGAACCGTCCCGTACAACCCGCTTGCACCTACGAATCCCGCATTCGGGCCGATGATTCCAACCTTGAACGCCACATTTGCACCGTTAAACCAGGCATTTGCATTCTTAGGCGTACCCGAGCGTTCGATTGTGTTCTCTGAAACCCAGGCAAGCGCAGTGATCGTTCACGATGAAACACTTCCTAACTTAGCTGTGCAACTTACTCAGGTATTGCAAGCCGGCGGACTCGATGCGACAACCGCTACACTACTGGGCGCACAATTCGGGCAGGCGCGTCAAGCAAAACCCACTGATTTGTTTGTATTGCCCGCTTCTTCGGCCATAGCTACGGTGAACCAACCCTACTTTAACTTCCTCGTTTCACAAGGCGTTCCTGCGGCTACTGCGGGTCAACTGGCCATTAACGGAGTTACGTTTCCGCTCGAAGACAAATGGGTATTACTACCCTCGGAGCAACAGGAAATTGACGCCGCAACCACCTTGTTTAACAATATCATTCGCCAGACTGCAGAAAACCACGGGCTTGCGTTTGTAGACGCCAATGCGGTATTGCGTCAACTGGCTACCGGAGGTATTCGTTTTGGCAGCTATCATATGTCCTCGACGTTTGTAACCGGAGGCGCGTTTTCGTTAGACGGAATTCATCTTTCGCCCCGCGCGAATGCACACGTGGCAAACCTGTTCATGGAAGCGATCAACGAAACCTACGGCTCAACGCTTCGACCTTATTCGCCCGAGAATTTCCCCGGACAATACGGTCAGGACCTGAATTAACCGACATTCGTATTCGTTCAAACCATCCTTCGGGGTGGTTTTTTTATTTGTCCTGCAACCCAATCGGGAAATTGCGAACCCATCGGCCCGGGCACGCGTCGAAACTCGAATTTTTTTCGCGTTCAGACTTTGACTTAACACATTATAAGACTATCTTTGCACTCGAAAAAAAACAGTGTTTTCTCAATCCTAAACAGCTATTTAATAAATACATAAGCAATGTCAAAAATAACAGGAAAAGTTGCGCAAATCATCGGGCCGGTAGTTGACGTAGTGTTCAGCGGCGATGCCGAACTCCCTAAAATTTACGATTCCCTTGAAATTACAAAGGCAGACGGTTCTGTGCTTGTGCTTGAGGTTCAGTCGCATATTGGCGAAAACACCGTTCGTACCATTTCGATGGACTCTACAGACGGACTTAGCCGCGGCTACGAAGTCATAGGTACGGGCAACCCGATTAAAATGCCTGTAGGTGCCGATATTTACGGACGCCTTTTTAATGTTATTGGAGACGCTATCGACGGTTTGGGGAACTTGCCTAAAGATGGTGAAAACGGAATTTCCATTCACCGTTCGGCTCCTAAATTCGAAGATCTTTCTACATCTACAGAGGTACTTTTCACCGGAATTAAAGTTATCGACCTTATTGAGCCTTATGCAAAAGGAGGTAAAATCGGACTCTTTGGCGGTGCCGGTGTTGGTAAAACGGTTTTGATTCAGGAACTCATCAACAACATTGCTAAAGGACACGGCGGTCTTTCGGTTTTTGCCGGTGTAGGCGAAAGAACACGCGAAGGAAACGACTTGTTGCGCGAAATGCTCGAATCCGGCATTATTAAATACGGAGACGATTTTATGCATTCGATGGAAAACGGCGGATGGGATTTGACCAAAGTGGACAAAACCCTGATGCGCGAATCAAAAGCTACATTCGTATTCGGCCAGATGAACGAACCGCCAGGAGCCCGTGCGCGCGTTGCACTTTCGGGACTTTCGATTGCAGAATACTTCCGCGACGGCGCCGGATCAGACCAGGGGAAAGACGTACTTTTCTTCGTTGACAACATCTTCCGCTTTACACAAGCAGGTTCAGAGGTATCAGCTCTTTTGGGACGTATGCCATCGGCCGTAGGTTATCAGCCAACACTTGCTACAGAAATGGGTGCGATGCAAGAGCGCATTACATCGACCAACAAAGGATCCATTACATCGGTTCAGGCGGTTTACGTACCTGCGGATGACCTTACCGACCCGGCTCCTGCTACGACGTTTGCCCACCTTGACGCAACTACGGTATTGTCTCGTAAAATTGCTGAACTTGGTATATACCCTGCGGTTGACCCACTCGATTCCACATCGCGTATCCTCACTCCCGAAATTCTGGGCGAAGAACACTACGCCTGTGCCCAACGCGTAAAAGAAATTTTGCAGCGCTACAAGCAATTGCAGGATATCATCGCGATCTTAGGTATGGAAGAACTTTCAGAAGAAGACAAACTCGCCGTATCACGTGCGCGTCGCGTTCAGCGCTTCTTGTCTCAGCCGTTCCACGTTGCCGAGCAGTTTACGGGAATTCCGGGTGTACTTGTAGACATCAAAGACACAATCAAAGGATTCAACATGATCATCGATGGCGAACTGGATCATTTGCCAGAAGCGGCTTTCAACCTGAAAGGAACGATCGACGAGGTGATTGAAGCCGGTCAGAAAATGTTGGCAGACGCCTAATTCTACGCCCTATGACTTTAGAAATCGTATCACCGGAAGCCACACTTTTTCAGGGAACCGTTACCTCGGTAACACTCCCGGGAATCGAAGGCAGTTTTCAGTTGCTCAACAATCACGCGCCCATTGTTTCCATTCTGGACCAAGGCGAGATCAAGATAACGGCTGACAAATTCGAGTTTGCCAAAGAAGTGGCGGAACGTTTTGTTAAAAAAGACGAGAAAACCTATACGCTTGCCATTAACTCGGGTACCATCGAGATGAACAACAATAAAGTCATCGTACTCGTAGACTAACAGCATACACTTACCAAAGGCCGGATTCGTTCCGGCTTTTTTTATTTGGAGCTGTTCCGGCTATCCGCTGTGTCGCTGTCGCGGGGCTCGCCCATCGGGAATAAAACCCGCAGACTCGGCTCGCCCCGCCCCAACGGACGCCGCTGCTATCCGGGCTAGGGCATTTTCCGGGCCGCACAATTTGTTATATTTACAAAATGAACGCACCGCTCGTACTCTCAGATGGGAAACGACCCGTACGGAAAATCGCTGCCGCAGCCGCCCTTTTCACGCTTGCACTGTTGTGGATCTACGCGAATTTGAGCGGTCTCACGCGCGGGCCTGCGAACGGGCTTTGGGCGTTGCTGCAGTCGGATATTTCCCAGCCAATGATTTGGATAGGCACGGGCATTTATCTGATGCGCATTAAAACCGTGACCGTAGACGGAGACGGCGGCAAACTCACGATCCGGCGCCAATACGGTCCTTTTTCAAACACCGTCACAAAAAACGTGGAGTGGGATTACGTCTCCGTATTCTACGATGCAAATGTTTATTCCGTGCGGCTCTGGTATGTAAAAAACCGGCATTTCGTACTCGCCGAATTCGACGAAAAATCTGCCGCGATGGCACTTGCGTCCCAAATCACTGAACGTTTTAATCTCGACCTTCTGGATGCAACCCT
>CAZTGF010000017.1:36517-38021 GCA_964612955.1 uncultured Flavobacterium sp. | reverse complement strand
CCGCGGCACCGTAAGACCGTCGTAAAATTTGAAGTGAACGAGGCGTATAGCGGTTACCTCACCGGCTAATATTTTGTTTTCGTGTTCGGTGAAGTTCGTCTATCAAATTATTTTAGCAAATGGGTTTTATGAGCCGAACTTTGTGATGTCTGAGCAGCGGCGTAGCCCTGCGAGTTCACAACCGTAGCGGAGAGAGCAAAAAATTTAGACGGTCGACGACTGCCGCCCTAGGGCCTTTTTGTTACTTTTTTGGCCAGAAAAAAGTAAAAAGACTAATCATGATTTCCGATAAAACGCTATAGAAACTGATGCTGCCCGCGTGAGGGATTGCAGCCAAGTGCCGCGCACTGCGTAAAGCCCGGCCCGCAGGGACACGCCCAAATAAAATAAAAACGAACTTATTGTAACCTTTTGGGGTTGGCTTGCGTATAACCTTAGTATCCTCTAAAAATTCAGGCACCTTTACATGAGACAACTCAAAATTACCAAACAGGTAACCAACCGCGAAACCGCATCCTTAGACAAGTATTTACAGGAAATCGGGAAAGTAGATCTTATTACAGCAGACGAAGAAGTTGAACTGGCCCAGCGCATTAAAGCCGGCGACCAGCGCGCTCTTGAAAAACTTACGAAAGCCAACCTGCGATTTGTGGTTTCTGTTGCAAAGCAATACCAGAATCAAGGGCTTACGCTTCCGGATTTGATCAACGAAGGGAATCTTGGACTTATTAAAGCGGCCCAGCGTTTTGACGAGACGCGTGGGTTTAAATTCATTTCTTATGCTGTTTGGTGGATTCGCCAGTCGATTCTTCAGGCGCTTGCCGAACAGTCGCGCATTGTGCGTTTGCCGCTGAATAAAATTGGCTCGATTAACAAGATCAATAAAATGTACGCTTTGCTGGAACAGAGCAATGAACGCCCACCCAGTGCCGAGGAAATTGCCAAGGAACTGGACATGACGGTGAATGATGTAAAGGAGAGCATGAAGAACTCCGGACGTCATTTGTCGATGGACGCACCTCTGGTGGAAGGCGAAGATTCTAACCTGTACGATGTATTGCGATCTGGCGAATCTCCGAACCCGGACCGCGAACTGATTCACGAGTCGCTTCGTACGGAAATTGAGCGTTCACTTGAAACGCTTACGCCGCGTGAGGCCGATGTGGTTCGTTTGTACTTTGGACTTGGCGATCAGCATCCGATGACGCTCGAAGAAATTGGCGAAACGTTTGACCTTACGAGAGAGCGCGTACGCCAGATTAAAGAAAAGGCGATCCGCAGACTAAAGCATACCTCCCGCAGCAAAATCCTGAAAACGTATTTGGGATAAGCACTTGCTAATTTTGGTTTTATGCCTTAAGTTTGTTTTTATTGGCATTGAATTTGAAATTTAATATATACAAACAGTCTGATTAACTGTTCGTTTTTTGATTGATGATTGAAACTCCGGGTGATGCCGGAGTTTTTTTTTTATCATCAACCAAAAGTTTTTTGATTAACTCGA
>CAZTGF010000017.1:24580-36417 GCA_964612955.1 uncultured Flavobacterium sp. | reverse complement strand
AACAAGTTCTCGTTCCGTTCGCCTAACGGCTCGGGTGATGATTGAAACTCCGGGTGATGCCGGAGTTTTTTTTTATCATCAACCAAAAGTTTTTTGATTAACTCGAAACAAGTTCTCGTTCCGTTCGCCTAACGGCTCGGGTGATGATTGAAACTCCGGGTAACGGAGTTTTTTATTTTATATCATCGGCAATAAAAATCCCAAACGCGTATCTTTGCCCAAACACACAACTATGACACCTTACATCGCTCCCTCGCTACTTTCTGCCGATTTTGCCAACTTGCAACGCGACATTGAAATGATTAACCAATCTCAGGCAGACTGGTTTCATATCGACGTCATGGACGGGGTTTTTGTGCCGAATATTTCGTTTGGCATGCCCGTAATCGAAGCCATTGGCAAACACGCTCAAAAAACGCTCGATGTACACCTGATGATTGTAGATCCGGATCGTTACACTGCGCGGTTTGCGGAACTCGGCGCGAACAATCTTACGGTTCATTACGAAGCGTGTACGCACTTGCACCGTAGTCTTCAGGCCATTCGCAATGAGGGAATGAAAGCCGGCATTGCACTGAATCCACATACGCCCGTATCGCTTCTCGAGAACGTACTTGACCAAACCGACCTTGTTTGTCTGATGAGCGTAAACCCCGGATTTGGCGGACAATCGTTTATAGAACAGACCTACCGGAAAGTGTCAGACCTGAAAGAAATGATCGCAAAAGCCGGGACCGAAACGCTGATTGAAATTGACGGAGGCGTAACCCTGGACAATGCCGACAGACTTATCAGTGCCGGTGCCGATGTCCTCGTAGCGGGGAACACAGTGTTTAAAGCCAATGATCCTTTGGATATGATCAGCCGTCTTAAAGCTGTGGCTGTTGCTGCGAGTTAAAGCGTTCGTTGGTGCCGATGGTTAAGCATTCGCGACACGCGGCTGTAGAGTTGGGGAAACTTTTCGCGGAATTCGGCAGGTAGTTCGAAATAATGTTCCATAACCACAGCCAGAAATTCGTAAGCATTCGTAAACGCGTAATCGCGAAAATATCCTGAATTCACAAGGGCAGCCTTATTCGGCGGATGCATAACCTCCTCCATGATCCTATTGAACTGCAGGCGAAACAATGTGGCACTCAGATCTCTGCTTCGGCTCACGTGAAAGTGGATCGCATGCGCAAATTCGTGAATTCCCAAATGCATATTGTCGTCCTCTGAATGCCCTTTTAAAAAATCTTCCCACGAAAAAACGACGACGCGCGCCATCGGATTGAATTCGCCTTTGTGCATCTGACCGGTTACTCCCGATTCGTAAGCGCGTTCGTACACGAGAATGCGCTCAAATACGCGCGTGAGGTAATTGCGAAAGCCAAACGTCATCATTACGTAAACAGATGCAATGGCGAGTTCCATTTCGCGAGTGACCTGAAAACCGCTGCGTCCGTGAAACGAATAACGGTTTAAAAACACGGCTACCCTATGTTCGAAATAGCGGCGACGCTTTGCCGAAAGCTTGCGGAAAAACGCAGAATGATGTCTCAATAACGACAGATCGGAGGATGAAAGCTTCTGGGGACGCCAGTACAAATGCAGAAAAAAAGGCCGCCCCACGAGTCGTCCGTACAAAAACTCAAGACGCAGGACCAACGCAAATATAACCGCGCAAAACGCGAATAAAATGGCGAAGTAAGTGAATATTGTTTCTACCATGACGACAAAAAAAGCGCCTGTTCTCCAAGCGCTTTGTTAGTGACCCCATCGGGATTCGAACCCAAATCTTCAGAACCGGAATCTGAAATTCTATCCATTGAACTATGGGGCCTGTATGTTTATGCGAGTAATCTTTTTACGACTTGCGAGATCGACTTACCATCGGCCCTGCCTGCAAGTTGAGCTGATGCGAGCCCCATGACCTTACCCATATTGGCCATGCCGGACAAACCATTGGAGGCGATAATTGCCGAAACTTCCGCTTCAATTTCAGCCTCGGTGAGCTGTACGGGCAGGAACTTCTCGATCACGGCAGCCTGTTCGAGTTCGGGTTGTGCAAGATCTTCACGGCCTTGTTGTTCGTAAATTGCCGCGCTGTCCCTGCGTTGCTTTACCAAACGCTGCAGGATTTTGATTTCTTCGGCTTCGTCCACCTGTTTCCCCACGCCCTCGGTCTGAGCCAGCATTAAAGCAGCTTTTACGGCACGCAACGATTCGAGTGCCTTAGCGTCCTTAGCGCGCATGGCGGTCTTAATCTGTTCTGATATGCGGTCTGACAAACTCATAAGCGGTATGTTATCCGGACGCGAAGTTAAAAAAAATAACCCGATAATGACAGGCATATCGGGCTATTTAAAAAAGAAAAATGGTCGGATTAGTCTACATTATCATGTAGAAAAGAGTTGTTCGAGCGCAATTGCAAATCGTCGTTGCTGTCCGGCCCCAAAGACATTCTTGAGGCAGAGCTCGCAGCGGGTTTACTCGAAATATCCACACCGGCACGCTTGTAGGCAGGCTCGCGCTCTATCTCGTCGATGCGCGCCGAATGGTTGTGAAATTTATAGTTGAATTCCTTGAGTTTACGACGGCGTTCATCGGCCCGGAATTTCAGTGTTTCTTCAATCGACATCTCCAGCGGAGAGACTTCTTCGAAAGCGGCGGAGAACTCAGGTTGCTTTGGCGTATCGACCTTTTTTACCGTAATGTTGAGTTCCTCGCTTACGGGCGTTTCGGGCTCGACGGGTTTTGAATCTGCGAACGCTTTTTCCACTTCCATGTATTCTTCAAGCGTGTATTTTATCACACCGCCTTGCTCAACTTCGGTCACGGGAACAATTTCAACGGCCTCGTTTACTTTGATATTCTCGGGTTGGGCCGAAACGTCAAACGAAATGCTTTGCGATTCTTTCTTGATCTCTGCAGCAATCGGAAGTTCAAAATCGAGCGTTACCTGATCTTCGCGCACGAGCACCGGATCGTTAACTGTAATGTCGCGGATTTGTGGCGTTGTAATCGTAAAATCAAGGTCTTTAACGGGCGACACCACTTCGAAAACCACGTCGAGATTCTTGATGAATTCTGAAGTTGGAATCAAATCCATCTGCGGAATTTCGGGCTTTACTTCCTCGGTGAGTTCAAAAACAACACGTGCGGGCTCAGGATTGGCCGGAGCGCTCTCCGGCGTCGTTAAAAAATCGAACGCAGCGGGCTTTGCGGCAGATAAGTCGCGCTCAAGTTTTTGCTCGCCTTCAAGGGCGTGGATGATTTTTTTTGGCTCCGTGTTTACAATTTGCGTTTGCTGGTCGATGTTAAACCCCGTGGCAATCACGGTTACCGCGATGGATTCACCAAGCGTATCGTCTTCGCCCACACCCATGATGATGTTTGCGTTATGACCCGCTTCGGATTGGATGTAATCGTTGATTTCGCCGATTTCGTCAATCGTGATTTCGCTTGTTCCCGAGACAATCAGCAGCAACACGTTTTTAGCGCCCGCGATCTTGTTGTCATTGAGCAGCGGGGAATCCAAAGCCGCCACAATAGCCTCCTTAGCGCGGTTCTCACCAATGGCCGATGCAGATCCCATAATCGCGGTGCCGCTATCGGAAAGAACGGTCTTGGCATCTTTAAGGTCGATGTTCTGCGTATAGTGGTGCGTAATAACCTCAGCAATACCGCGCGATGCTGTCGCAAGTACTTCATCGGCCTTTGAGAAGCCGGCCTTGAAACCCAGGTTGCCGTAAACCTCGCGCAGTTTGTTGTTGTTGATTACAATGAGCGAATCCACCTGCTTGCGAAGGCGTTCTACCCCTTGCATTGCCTGCTCGGAGCGCACTTTTCCTTCGAACTGAAATGGAATTGTGACAATGCCCACCGTGAGAATGTCTTTTTCTTTAGCGAGTTGCGCAATGACAGGGGCCGCACCCGTACCCGTTCCACCGCCCATTCCGGCCGTGATGAATACCATTTTGGTGTTGCTGTCCAGCATTTTTTCGATGTCCGGGATGCTTTCAATAGCCGATTGTTGCCCTACTTCGGGATTTGCGCCGGCGCCGAGCCCTTCGGTAAGGTTTACGCCAAGTTGTATCTTATTCGGGACAGGACTGTTCTGCAATGCCTGGGAATCTGTGTTACACACAATAAAATCGACACCCTTGATGCCTTGTTTGAACATGTGATTGATGGCATTACTTCCGCCTCCTCCTACGCCAATTACCTTGATTACATTTGATTGGTTTTTAGGTAAATCAAATGAAATGCTTCCAAAATCTGAGTTGCCTGTCATACTTTCTGCTATTTGAATTCGTCTTTGCTTGCTTTGTTTTGTGGGGTACGCTATTCGGCGTTGTCAAGAAATTCTTTGATTCTCTCAACATATCGGTCCAGAAACGAGCGTTTGGGCGCGCGCGCTTCATTTTTCTCTTTCGCACTGGCTTTTGGCGCTTCGGCACCTACGGGCTCAAACTCAGGCTCGGGCACCGCTACAGCTTCACGCAACGGGATTTGGGTTGCGGGCGCTTCTGCTGCTGCGTTTGCCTGTACCGCACTTTGCGTTTGGTTGTTAATGCTGTTCATCACCAGACCTACTGCAGTCGCGTACATCGGACTTGAGATTTCCTCACCCGAATTTCCGGCCAAATGTTCATTCGGATAACCAAGGCGCGTATCCATTCCCGTGATGTATTCCACGAGTTGTTTGATGTGGTTCAACTGTGCGCCACCGCCCGTGAGTACGATTCCTGCGATCAGTTTTCTGCGCTGGTCTTCGTGTCCGTATGCTTTGATTTCGGCAAATACCTGTTCGATGATTTCCACCACGCGGGCATGAATAATCTTCGATAGGTTCTTGAGCGAAATTTCCTTTGGTTCGCGTCCGCGCAGTCCTGGAATCGACACGATTTCGTTGTCTTTGTTCTCTCCGGGCCAGGCCGATCCGAACTTTATTTTGAGCAATTCGGCTTGTTTTTCGATAATCGAACAGCCTTCTTTGATATCTTCTGTAATCACGTTTCCGCCAAAAGGAATCACGGCCGTGTGGCGAATGATGCCATCTTTGAAAATCGCGAGGTCCGTCGTACCGCCGCCAATGTCGATCAGCGCTACGCCGGCTTCTTTTTCTTCTGTGCTCAGTACCGCATCGGCCGAGGCAAGAGGCTCAAGGGTCAGGCCGGACAGCTCTATGCCCGAACTCTGAACACATCGGCCTACATTGCGAATGGACGAGGCCTGCCCCACGACAACGTGGAACGTAGATTCAAGTCTGCCGCCGGACATCCCGATAGGTTCGCTTGTAACCGTTTGTCCGTCAATTTTATATTCCTGAGGAAGCACGTGAATAATTTCTTCTCCGGGCAGCATCGCGAGTTTGCCTACCTGATTGATTAGCATCTGAACGTCCTCGTCGGTGATTACCTCTTCCGGATTTTCACGGCTGATGTAATCGCTGTGCTGAATGCTGCGGATGTGCTGGCCGGCAATGCCCACCACGACATCTTTGATTTTGTAGCCCGAATCAGCTTCGGCTTCTGCCACAGCCTGTTGAATGGACTGAATGGTTTGGGTAATATTATTTACCACGCCGCGGGCAACGCCCAGACTTTTGGACTTACCTACGCCGAGAATTTCAAGTTTGCCGTACTCGTTCTTCTTTCCGATCATCGCCACGATTTTGGTCGTTCCCAAATCGAGGCCTACTGCGATGTTTTCTTTTTCCATAACCATTTTATTTAGTGCACACAACCTGTTGCGTAAATCTCAAATTAATCTTTTTGTACAATCCGATCGTACTGTCCTGAGAGGCTTTCTGAAAGAATGCTTTGTAATTTTCAAACTTTCGCTCTGCCTCATTTAACCCGCCAAACTCAATCTCGTAATCGAAATTGCGGTTTCGCATAAGCAGGTTTCCGGACGGCCTTACTTCAATTCCGATAATATTCTTGCTCAAAAATTCATCGTCGTGAATCAATTGCAATACTCGCGTAAATTCTGCAGGCGGCAATCGGTTAAAATCGCCGGTTAACAGCGGCACGCGCGCCGTGAGCAAATCGGAAAGCGGCATTTTCCCACCTTTCGGATCGATATAAAAAGAACCTTTACTTTCAAAAACGCGAACCACAGGCGTTTTTTGTCTGACAACAGCTTTGAGCACTCCGTCCACACTGACGTAAACCTGTGAGGCTTCGACGAGTCCGTGCGAATTGACGGTTTTTTCCAATCTGTTCAAATCTAATTTTTCTTTTCCAATGCCTGTGACGGCGCTGTTTTTTTCTATTAACAATTTATTAACCGCTTCGGCCGAAAGCATCGGGTTTTCATGGGGTTCCAACACCACGTTTATATTTTTGACAGGCCGGTTCGCATTTCGGTGGCCGCCAAACGAAAACAACCCTGCGGCAAGCAGCAAAATCGCGATGAGTCTTATGTTTTCCCAACGTAATTTCTTCATGACAATGCTTTTTTTACAATAGGCACAAGTTCTCCGATATCGCCGGCTCCAATGGTCATTACCACGCGTGCATCAGAGGACAGAATTTCGGTAACAAGCGAACTTTTTTGCACGAGTTTTTTGTCGCTGATCGTCATTTTTTCGAGCAGCCAGTCCGATGTAATTCCGTCAATCGGCAGTTCGCGGGCCGGATAAATATCGAGCAACAGCAATTGGTCGAACCGGGACAGACTTCGCGCAAATTCATCGGCAAAATCACGCGTGCGGCTAAATAAATGCGGCTGAAAAACAGCCAGAATTTTATCGTTCGGATACAACTCGCGGGCGGCTGCACAAACGGCATCGATCTCGGTTGGATGATGGGCGTAATCGTCAATGTAAACCTGGTCATCGGTGCGGATCTGAAACGAAAAACGGCGCTTGATTCCTTTGAAACTCTTCAGTGCTTTTGCGATGGCTTCGTTCTTAACCCCGAATCGGTGCGCCATGGCCAGCGCCATCATTGCGTTACTCACGTTATGTCTTCCGGGCAAACTGAACTTTATGCCGGCAATAATTCCCGATGGCGTTTTTGCATCGAACACGTAAACTCCGTCCTGAATGCGAATGTTTTCCGCGCTGTATTCATCCTGTGTTTCCACGCCAACACGCGTTCCGTTTATAGACAGCGAAGGCGTTACGAACAACATTTTCTGATCGGTAATTTTCGATGCGAATTCATTAAACCCAGCCTCGAACGATGCGCGGTCTCCGTAAATATCGAGATGGTCGGCATCGGTGGAAGTAATGCATGCCATATCCGGATGCAGGTGCAAAAACGAGCGGTCAAACTCATCGGCTTCAACAACCGTCACTTTTTGGCAACCGCCGATCAGATTTGAATTGTAATTCTCCGCAATGCCGCCTAAAAACGCCGTGACTTCGGCCCCGCTGTCAAACAAAATATGACCTAAAATAGCCGATGTCGTGGTTTTTCCATGGGTGCCGGCAACCGCAAAACAAAAACTGTCCCTGGTAATCAGACCAAGCACCTGGGCGCGTTTCTTAATCTGAAAATTGTTTTCGCTGAAATACTGCCATTGGGCGTGAGTCGCTGGAACCGCCGGCGTAATTACTACGAGTGTATTCGCGGCATCCAAATCTTTCGGCAATTTTGACACTTCGTCCGAATAAACGATGTTCATGCCCATCTGCTGAAGTTCGGACGTTAGGGCCGTTTTGGTTTTATCGTAGCCGCAAACTCGTTTTCCCGCGTTCAGGAAATACCGGGCTAGTGCACTCATGCCAATGCCGCCGATGCCGATGAAATAAACGTTTTTAATATTTCCGAAGTCCATATTACTTACCGATGAGCCGGCTGATTTCGTTTACAATAGCCTGAGTTGCCTCTGGCGTTCCGAGTTTTTTAATATTTTGCCCCAGTTCCGATTGCAATTCCGGATTGGCGAGTAATTCGTTAAACGTGTGCGCAAACCGCGTATCGAGTTCTGATTCGCGCAGTACGATAGCCGCCGACTGCGATGCGATGGCCAACGCGTTTTTTGTCTGATGGTCTGCCGCAACATTAGGCGATGGAATAAATATCACGGGCTTTCCTACCAGACATAACTCTGACACAGAGGAAGCACCCGCACGCGAAATCACAAAATCGGCGGCCGCGTAAACGTAGTCCATGCGATCGATGAACGACATAACCTTGACAAATCCCGGTTGATCGTACGATTTGTATTGATCGAAATAAAATTTGCCGCACTGCCAAACCACTTGCACATCACGGGCGCTGAAATTCGGCAGTTCTTTGGCGATGAGTTCATTAATGCGTCTGGCACCGAGGCTTCCGCCAAGCACGAGCAACACCTTTTTCGCAGGATCGAGACCCAAGGCCGAAATCGCCTGCTGACGCATTCCATCGAGCCCGATTAAATCCTGGCGCACGGGATTTCCGGTCATGCGGATTTTATGCTTGGGGAAATAGCGTTCGAGTCCTTCATACGCGACGCAAATCGCATCGGCACGTTTGGCGAGCATTTTATTCGTAATTCCGGGATAAGAATTCTGTTCCTGAATCAGGGTTGGTATTCCCTTGAGTCCGGCCACCTGAAGCAGCGGCCCACTTGCAAAACCACCGGTCCCGATGGCGATGTCGGGTTTGAATTCGGACAGAATCGTTCGCGCCCGGAGCAAACTCGAAAGCAATTTTACGGGAAACATGCTGTTGTCCAACGTAAGTTTACGCTGCAAACCCGAGATCCACAACCCGCGAATGTCGTAACCTGCCGCGGGAACTTTTTGCATTTCCATTTTGTCCTTGGCACCCACAAACAAAAATGCCGCATCCGGATAACGCTGTTTGAGCGCATCGGCAATGGCAATGGCCGGAAAAATATGTCCTCCGGTTCCTCCGCCGCTAAGAATGAATCTCGGCGTTTTGCTATGACTGATCTGCTTTGGCATCATTTGTTTTTTACGGCATCCATCGGGTTTGTATCGGCGGATGCAACCTCTTCCGTCGCAAGATCGCCGGCAGCCAGTTCTATCTGGGCCAGTTCTTCGCGTTTTAATTGCTCGTCGATGAGTCGCTGCAGAGCCTCTTCGCGTTGTTGCTTTTCTTCGAGTTCCTGAGCGATTTCTTCTTCTTTTTTAGTCACACCGATGATGATTCCAAGCGAAATGCAAGTCATCCAGATCGATGATCCCCCACTGGAAATCAGCGGCAGAGTTTGTCCTGTCACAGGCAGTAATTCCACGGCCACGGCCATATTAATCAGCGCCTGAAACACAATCGGAAAACCTAATCCTACGACAAGCAATTTTCCGAAAATGCTGTTGGCCTTATGCGCCGCTACGACGAACCTCAGAAAAAGCAACAGGTAAATCAGCAGCACGCCAAACCCGCCAATGAGGCCGTATTCTTCTACGATAACCGCGTAAATAAAGTCCGATGAGGATTGCGGAAGAAAATTCTTCTGGACGCTCTTGCCCGGCCCGAGCCCGTATATTTTACCCGAAGCAATCGCGATTTTGGCCTTTTCAATCTGATAATTGTCTTCGTCGGGCTTGTCGGTGGTAAAGCTTGTAAGGCGGCTCTCCCAGGTGTGAACGCGGTTAAAGAACGTCGCATCGGGAAAAGCTTTGGCTACAAGCACAAAAAACGCAAGTACAATTACGGCCGATCCCAGAATGAGTCCGATGTATTTTAGCGGATACTGCCCGATGAAAACGAGCATCACGACCATTGAGAACATGAGCGCTGCCGTTGAGAAATTCGCCGGAAGTACAAGCAGAATCGTAACGCCAACAGGAACCCAAAGTTCCCAGAGCGAATTCTTAAAGCTCAGCGGTTCGGTGCGTTTTCGGGACAAAAACCTCGCAACGTAAATCATCAGCGTAATAAAGGCGAGCGTCGAGGGTTGAAACGAAATGCCTATGAACGGCACCTGAATCCACCGGGCCGCGTTCGCTCCGCCAATCACGGTTCCCTGAAACAGCGTGAGCGCCTGCAACAACCAGACAAACGGCAAGGCGAGCAATACAGCGTTCCGGAAATAATGGTAAGGCACTTTGTGTACCCAGTAAATAATCAGAAAACCGATGAAAATATGAACGAAATGCTTTACCACAAACGCGAGCGTATTCCCGCCGCCATTCATATAAGCCAAATTCGTACTTGCACTAAAAACCGGCATAAACGAGAACAACGCCAAAAGGGCCACGAATGACCAAATGACTTTATCCCCTCTCAGATTATGCAACAGCGTTTTCATCGGCTAAAAATTATAATCCCTGTACGGCGTTTTTAAATTGTTTTCCGCGGTCCTCGAAATTCTCGAACAAATCGAAACTCGCGCAGGCCGGCGACAATAATACGGCATCACCTTTTTCGGCGAGCTTCTGAGCGGTGCGCACGGCGTTGCTCATCGAATCTACTTCGACCATCATATCCACGACATTGCCAAACGTTTCGATGATTTTGCGGTTGTCCACGCCAAGGCAAATAATCGCTTTGACTTTTTCGTTTACGAGCGGCAACAATTCGGTATAATCATTTCCTTTGTCGACACCTCCTACAATCCAGACCGTAGGCGTATTCATGCTGTCGAGCGCAAAAAAAGTGGCGTTTACATTTGTGGCCTTAGAATCGTTGATGTATTGCACGCCCTGAATTTTAAGCACTTTCTCGAGTCGGTGTTCAACGCCTTGAAAACTCGACAAACTCTCGCGTATGGTGGCCTTGCGAATTTGCATAAGCCGGGCTGCCGAAGTCGCCGCCATTGCGTTTTTAAGGTTGTGTTTTCCCTCAAGCGCAATGTCTTGGGTTTTCATGTCGAACATTTCTTCGTTGATCTTGATTTCCATTTTGTTATTGTTTAGTGAAGCACCCTCTTCCAGTATTTGCGTAAGCGAGAAAGGAATGCGTCGGGCATTGGTTTTATTTTGTTGCAGCCACGCATTGATTGCGGCATCGTCTGCGTCGTAAATCAGGTAATCGTCCGGCGTTTGGTTCATCGTAATCCGGAACTTCGAGGCGATGTATTTCTCGTAATCGTTCTCGTATCTGTCCAGATGGTCGGGACTGATATTGGTAATAATGGCCACGTGCGGGCGAAACTTTTGAATTCCGTCCAATTGAAAACTGCTCAGTTCAAGCACGTAGTAACCAAAATCGTCTTCGGCCACCTGCCAGGCGAAACTTTTTCCGATGTTGCCGCCGATACCCGCATTTAAACCGCCGCTTTTGAGCAGATGGTGCATGAGCATCGTGGTTGTGGTTTTTCCGTTACTGCCTGTAATGGCGATGATTTTCGCGTCGGTGAACTGACACGCGAACTCGATTTCTGAAATCACGGGAATGCCGGCCTCGCGCAATTTCACAACGACAGGAACCGAATCCGGAATGCCAGGACTTTTCATGACCACGTCCGCATTGAGCAACAGCGCCTCGGTGTGCTTGCCGCTCTCGTAAGCAATGTCGTTAAGCAATAACACTTCTTTGTAATTGTTCCGGATTTTACCCGAATCAGAAACAAATACGTCAAAGCCCTGCTTTTTCCCGAGAATGGCCGTTCCTACGCCGCTTTCACCTCCGCCAAGTATTACGAGTCTGTTCATCTTAACGCAGTTTCAGGGTTACGATAGACAAAATCGCGAGCAAAATTCCCACAATCCAGAAACGAACCACGATCTTGCTTTCGTGATAGCCTTTTTTCTGGTAATGGTGGTGCAAAGGCGACATCAGAAAAATGCGACGGCCTTCGCCAAATCGCTTCTTCGTGTATTTGAAATAGCTGACTTGCATAATGACCGACAAATTCTCGACGAGGAAAATTCCGCACAACAGCGGCAGCAACAATTCCTTGCGCACGGCTATGGCAAGCACGGCGATGATTCCGCCTATGGTGAG
>CAZTGF010000017.1:17229-24480 GCA_964612955.1 uncultured Flavobacterium sp. | reverse complement strand
TCGCGGTAATTGCCGCCGGCCCACGAAAGCAGCTCGGCGTAATCGAGTTCGTTGTTTTTGAAAAACGGGATCGTCGTTGCTGTGGACTTTTCCTCCATCGGCGACGGATAAACAACCGCCTGGTCCGTAGTGCTCACAGACGTTGTTTGAGCGTAAATGTTTTTGTACTGCGTATCGCTGCGAACGGTGACTCCGGGATCGAAATACAATACCGCGCCCACGATGATTCCAAGGCCCACCTGCCCGATGACTTTAAATACGCCTTTAAGTCCTTTTTTATCCTTTTTGAAAATTTTAATGTAATCGTCGATAAAGCCGAGCGTTCCCATCCAAAGCGTGGTCACAATAAGCAGAACGATATAAATATTGTCGAGTTTGGCCAGCAACAACACCGGAATCAGCGTGGAAATAATGATGATCAGTCCGCCCATCGTCGGGGTTCCGGCTTTTTGCGTCTGACCTTCGAGCCCGAGTTCGCGTACCGTTTCCCCTACCTGCTGGCTGCGCAGAAAGTTGATGATTTTTTTGCCGTAAATCGTCGAGATTAACAGCGACAGCAGCACCGCCAGCGCGGACCGGAAGGTGATGTATTGAAAAACACCAGTGCCGGGCACGTTGAGCGATTTGTCCATGTATTCAAACAGATAGTACAGCATATCCTAAGGGTTGCGTTGGTCTAACATTTCGGTGGCGATCTTCATATCGTCGAAATCGTATTTCACGCCGTTGATTTCCTGATACGTTTCGTGTCCTTTGCCCGCGATAAGAATGATATCTCCGGGTTGCGCCATTTGGCAAGCGGCTTTTATCGCCTGTTTTCTGTCGGTAATCGAAAGGCATTTCCGCACCTCGGACACGGGAACGCCGGCTTCCATTTCGGCAATGATTTGTTCGGGAATTTCGGTTCTCGGATTGTCCGATGTAAGAATTACCCGGTCGCTCAGTTGGGAAGCTATCGCCGCCATCACAGGACGTTTGGCCCGATCCCTGTCGCCTCCACAACCTACGACGGTGATCAGTTGCTCGTTGCGCGTGCGAATTTCGCCGATGGTTTTAAGCACGTTGTCCAAAGCATCGGGCGTATGTGCGTAATCCACAATCGCAGTGATTTTATCGGCCGAAACAAAATATTGGAACCTGCCCGAAACGCTGTCCAGTTCCGAGATTAAGCGCAGTACTTCAAGCGGCTCAAGCCCGAGTTCAATGGCCGTAGCGTAAATTGCGACAAGGTTATAAGCGTTAAATGTGCCGATGAGCTTTACCCAAACCTCGCTCTCGTTAACCTTGAGCAACAAACCCGAAAACTGGCTTTCGAGAATCTGGGCCCGGTAATCAGCATAGGTTTTTAATGCGTAAGTGCGTTTTCTGGCCACGGTATTTTGCAACATCACAAGGCCGTTTTTGTCGTCTATATTCGTGAGCGCAAAAGCGTTTCGGTCCAAACCGTCGAAGAACGCTTTTTTCACGTCCCTGTATTCGGCAAATGTGGCGTGGTAATCCAGATGATCGTGCGAAAGGTTCGTAAAAACCCCGCCTGCAAACAAAATTCCGGCCGTGCGTTTCTGGTGAATGCCGTGAGACGAAACTTCCATAAACGCGTAATCCACACCTGCATCGACCATCATGCGCAAATAGCGGTTCAGCGCTAAAGAATCCGGCGTGGTATGCGTAGCCTCGAATTCCTGAGTGTCGACGATGATTTTTACCGTAGACAACAATCCGGATTTGTAACCCGCTTTGCAGAACAATTGGTACAAGAGCGTGGCTACAGTGGTTTTTCCGTTCGTTCCCGTAACCCCTACAAGTTTAAGTTGGGCCGATGGATTGTCGTACCAGTTCGCCCCTACGTATGCGAGTGCGCGGTTTGCATTTTTAACCTGAATGTAACTGACACCCTCGACGAGTTCCCTGGGGAATTCCTCACAGATGACCGCCGTAGCACCATTGGCAATCGCGTTCGGAATAAAATCGTGACCGTTTGACTGCACGCCGCGGATCGCCACAAACAAACCGTCCGCTTCCACAAGGCGCGAATCGAAGTTCACATTGCGAACGCTTGTCGTCGTGGCCCCTTTTACAGCCTCGATGGCTACTTTGTACAATATGTCCTTTAATAGCTTCATCTACGAAAGTTCCAGGATTATGGGCGAATCGCCGTTGATTTTCTGACCTGCCGCCACGGATTGACGCTTCACTTTTCCAACGCCGCGTACGCTGACCTTAACCCCGAGGTTACCCAGCAATGCTACGGCATCCATCCCGGCCATTCCCCTGACATCGGGCATGATTCCAAGAGCAGCGCGTTCGGTTTTTGCGTAATAATCGGCAAAGCTTTCCTCCTGAACAGGAACGGCCTGGTTCAGATCTTTGACGCTGTTCATCGAAGGCGCGTCGGTAAATATCTTCTGGGCGATGCGTTTAAATACGGGCCCTGCTACATCGGCTCCGTAATAATTGTTGCGCGATGTATTGGGTTTGTGCACCACGACAATGCAGGAATACTTTGGATTGTCCGCCGGAAAATAACCGGCAAACGACGAAATGTAATGCTTGGAAACTCCGTCGCGACGGTTGTAATTTGCCTGAGTGGTTCCGGTTTTGCCCGCCATTGAAAAATCTTTGAGGTAAAGCTTGTTCCCCGTACCTCGTTCCACGACGTTTTTAAGCAAGTCCTGGGCTTTGGCGATGGTTTCTTCCGAGGCGATTTGCGGGTGAATCACATCGGGATCAAACTTCCTGATCGTGCGGTTCCATTCGCGGATTTCGGACACGAATTGCGGCCGGACCATTTTTCCGTCATTCGCCACGGCGTTGTAAAATGCCAGGGTTTGCAGGGGCGTAAGTCTGATGCCGTAACCAAAGGCCATCCACGGAAGCGCAATGCCACTCCAGCCTTTTTCGCCCGGACGCGGAACATAGGGTTTGCCTTCGCCTTCAAAAGCAAGTCCGATGGGTTTGGTCAGCCCGAATCGGTCCAGGTGTGCGATGAACTGCCCGGGATTGTCTTTGTAAGCGTCATAAACGGCCTGAACGACAATCGTATTGGAGGAAAGTTCAAAACCGCGTCCGAGACTGATTTTTCCGTAACCGCCTTTTTTGGAATCGCGAACCTTCTTGCCGCGATAGACAATCTCTCCGTCGAACGAGTTATAAATGTCCGAAGTGTCGGCTTTTTTGTCCTCGAGCAGCGCCAGAATATTCGTGAGCTTATACGTGGAACCCGGTTCGTGAGATTCGCGGATTGCGTAGTTGTCGCGCTCGTAATACGTCGTATCGGTATCCTTGTCGCGCCCTAAGTTCGAGATGGCTCTTACATAACCCGTCGCCGTTTCCATAACCACGACACATCCGTGATCGGCATCGTACTCCTGTAACTGCTTGAGCAGCGCATGATGGGCAATGTCCTGAATATATACGTCGATCGTGGAAACGATGTCGAATCCGTCTTGGGGGTCTATCTCGTTCACATCCCGAATGGGCTTCCACTGGTTGTGCGCAATTTTCTGTTGCAGAATCTTTCCGTCTTTGCCCGTAAGATAATTCCGGAACGCCCACTCGATTCCCTTGCCGTCGCTGCCACCGTCGGGCAATCGGCGCTCGTACCCAATCGTGCGCTCGGCAATTTTCCCAATCGGATGTTCGCGAACCGTGCGCTGCTCGGTAATGAGGCCGCCTTTGTAAGCTCCGAGGTTAAACAACGGAAATTTCTTGAGTCTCATGTACTCCGTGTAACTAAGGCCTCGCGCAATCAGGTAGTAGCGGTTTTTGGAAACGCGCGCGCGCTGCAACGCGGCTTTGTAAAAACGAGCGGGTTTGCCCAGCAGTACCGAAAGTGAATCGGCAAGCGGGTCTATGTTTTTGTGAAAATCCTCATCTTTTGAAGCAAGCGCATCGAACCGTATGTCGTAATTCGGGATGGACGTTGCCAGCAGACTGCCATCGGCCGAGTAAATGTTTCCTTTATTGGCCGGAATTACAAAATGCCGCACCGCACGCTCCTTAGCCAGTTGGCGGTAATAATCGCCTTCCACCCACTGAATGTTTGCGAGTTTTACAGCAATAGCAGCCGCCATCAGGACAATCCCGATAGCAAACAGGTAAATGCGGTGCGATATGTTCTTCTCCTCTACGGCCATAGTTTTTGGAAAAACGATTTCTGTTCCGGTTTTTTAACGGTAATCTTCTGTGGAGGCACATTGGACGGATGAATGCCTTTGGGCTCCATTTTTTTTGATATGGTCGATTCCATTTTGAGCTGCATGAGCTGCGAGCGCCGGTCCACAAACTCGCTCCGCAATTCTTTTACCTCGGCCGTGAGCGAATTGATTTTGAAAACCTTTTGCTCATAGCGCTGTGTGTTGCCAATCATAATAATGGCCAGCAATATCAAAAACAGGATAAAACGCCAGTTTTTTGTCGCATCCTCGTTGATTAAAAACCTCGCTTTTAAAATGCTGTAAACGTTCATGGCTACAGTTTTTCGGCGATGCGCAACTTTGCACTGCGCGCGCGGTTGTTGTTGGCAATTTCTGTTTCGTCTGGCACGATGAGTTTTCCGACCGCTTTAAACGGAACCGAAAAATTCCCGAACACATCCCGCTCCGGTTCTCCTTCGAACATGCCGTTTTTAATAAAGCGTTTTACGAGCCGATCCTCGAGAGAATGGTACGAAATCACACTTAAACGGCCGCCGGGTTTGAGCACTTCGAGCGATTGTTGTAAAAACTCGCGCAAGACGTCAATCTCCTGATTCACTTCGATGCGAATGGCCTGATACATTTGCGCGAGCACTTTGTTGCTCTTTTGAGCGGGCAAAAAGCGGTGTACTATTTTTTTGAATTGTTCTGTATTTGTAATCGGCCCAAGCGTGCGCGCCTCGAGAATCACTCTGGCGATGGCCGGCGCATTCTTAAGTTCGCCGTAGTCGTAAAACACACGCCTGAGGTTTGCATCGTCGTATTCGTTGAGCACTTTAAATGCATCAAGCGGATTGCTTTGGTTCATTCGCATGTCCAGACCCGCTTCGAAACGCGTTGAAAAACCGCGCTCGGGAACATCGAACTGATGAGATGAAACGCCCAGATCGCCGAGAATGCCATCGACCTGCTTTTGGTTGTGAAACCTCAGGAAACGCTTCAGGAAACGGAAATTTTCGTTGATGAGCACGAACCGCTTGTCGTCAATCGCGTTGGCAAGCGCATCGGTATCCTGGTCAAATGCGAACAGTTTACCATCGGACCCGAGTCTTCTCAGAATCTCGCGCGAATGACCGCCGCCGCCAAACGTGACGTCAACGTAAACGCCATCGGGCTTAATGTTCAGGCCGTCCACCGCGGGATGCAATAAAACCGGATTATGATATTCCATCGCTACCATCGTTAAAGTTTCCCATGACTTCTTCGGCGAGATCTGCAAAATCTACGTCGTCGTTGAGCGATTTTTCATACAAGTCTTTGTCCCATATTTCGACGATATTTACCGCCGAAGACAGCACGACATCTTTGGAAATGTGCGCAAATCCTACGAGATCTTTTGCAATGAGCAACCGCCCCAGATTGTCAATTTCGACTTGTTTCACACCGGCCGTAAACCTGCGGATAAAGTCGTTGTTCTTTTTTACGAACCGGTTCAACTTGTTGATTTTCTGCATCATCAGATTCCATTCGGACATCGGATACAATTCCAGACACGGTTGAAAAACCGACCGTTTTAACACGAAACCATCCTGAAGCGAGGACGCAAGTTGCTTCTTCAAAGGAGCCGGGATGAGCAGCCTTCCTTTGGTGTCAACCTTACATTCGTATGTTCCGATGAGCGCTTCCAAGTTGTGGTTTTCGAGTGATTTTCAAACAAAAATAGAAACTTTTTACCACCATTTACCACTAATTCCCACTTTGTTAATAAGTTTTGGGCTGATTTTACGCGTTTAATCGGGCCGGATTCCCGCAGAATGGCGCAAATTTTCACAAAGACGACGTTCAAACTGAGAAATCGTAGGCAACCTGCACCGTTTATCCGCGTTTGCTGAAGATTCCGCAAATTGTAAAAAATTGGTTTTTAACAGGTTAAAGCCGCTCTGCTCCACTGGCTGTCCGCACAGCAAAAAAACCGACCGGCATTGGATATTGTAGTATATTTGTGGCAGTTGAAAACTCCTGCGTTCGATGAAAAACGACCTAATTAAGGACGGAAAGTACATGTATTTTGAAATGGGCGAAGGCACGCCAATTGTGGTTTTACACGGTTTAATGGGCGGCCTGAGTAATTTTGACGGCGTGGCCGAATATTTCCCGAAACACGGTTATAAAGTGGTCATTCCGGAATTGCCGATTTACACCCAAAGCCTGCTTAAAACGAATGTTAAGGCGTTCGCTAAGTTTGTCAAGGACTTTATTACGTACAAAGGATTCGACCGCGTTATTCTTCTTGGAAACTCTCTGGGCGGCCATATTGCGCTCTACCATACTAAAATGTATCCCGAAAAAATGTCGGGGCTCGTGATTACGGGATCGTCCGGGTTGTACGAAAGTGCTATGGGCGACAGCTACCCGCGCAGAGGCGACCGCGATTATATTCAAAAGAAAGCAGAGGAAGTTTTCTACGACCCAAAAATCGCGACGCCCGAAATCGTCGAAGAGGTGTACGCCGTGGCCAACGACCGCATCAAGCTCATTAAAACGCTGACGATTGCCAAGAGCGCTATCCGCCACAATATGGCCAAAGACCTTCCGAAGATGCACGTGCCAACCTGCATTATTTGGGGTAAAAACGATAAGGTTACGCCTCCGGAGGTTGCAGAGGAATTCCACGACTTGCTTCCGAATTCCCAATTGTACTGGATAGACAAATGCGGACACGCGGCCATGATGGAGCATCCCGAGGAGTTCAACCGCCTCATGCACGACTGGCTTAAGAAAACAAAACTTTAAATTAAATTCCTGAGATGAAAATTACTTCGGCCGAATTCATAATCAGCAATTCCGATGTGAGCAAATGTCCGAAGGATCCGATTCCCGAATACGCATTTATAGGCAGGTCGAATGTGGGCAAGTCCTCGCTCATCAATATGCTGACCAACCACAAAAGTCTCGCAAAAACATCCGCGCGTCCCGGAAAAACCCAGCTCATTAATCATTTCCGGATTAACAACAACTGGTTTCTCGTGGATTTGCCCGGATATGGTTATGCGCGCGTGTCGAAATCGCTAAAGAACACGTTCCAAAAGTTCATTACCGATTATTTCGAAAAACG
>CAZTGF010000017.1:10908-17129 GCA_964612955.1 uncultured Flavobacterium sp. | reverse complement strand
TCCCAAATGGAGAGCAACACCGCTTTTGCTTCTTCGTTGTCTATGCCGCCTTCTTTTGCCGTCCAGTGAAGCGTTTCAGGGACGCGGTTTTCGTCAAGTTCGACGGATAACTTAATTTCTGAGTGGAGTTTAGCCATTTTTTTGTGGTTTGTAGCGCGATTGTTCAAAGATCATTTTTCCGTCGCGGGCCAAAAGATCGGCGAGGGAAACTTCCGGATTTCGTCTGGCATAAGCGCGCACGATCTGCCATCCGATCCAGGCGCCGATGCGCCCCGGGGATTCGTTGTCTATTTCGAGATAAAATTTAGAAAACGGCGCGGGGTTAATAAAGCGGTCGCCGAGTTTGGGATCTGTTTCGTACAGCAATTGGCCTTCGAGCAAGTAGCGCCAGATGTAAGCTTCATTGTCCTTTGCCCATTCGATCTGGTCGTCCCGGTAGCCGATTTTTTCAGCATCGGAATACTCATCGGACAACAGCAAATCTTTAGCGTACAACAGCTTTCCCTGATAAATCATTTGCGAAATCAGCGTATTTTCTGGTCGCGATACACGGTGCTGCAACATGGCCGTAGCAACATCCGGAAGCATTTGCCTCGGATCGAAGTTATGGCGGATGTATTCGGGAAATTCGCCTTGATAGAAACGATGGTCCCGCCCTAAAAACAGTTCGAGTGAAATCAGCAGTTTGTCCTGAGCGTAAAGTGTTTTGGCGTGGTAATCCATTTCGCCTACAAGCGTGTAAACGTCGGGGATGCCAGCTCCGGGAAAATAATATTCGTGTCTTTTGAAAAAGTCTTCGAGTTGTTGCTGCTCGGCATTGAAATCGCCAAACTTCTTGCGAACCTCATCGTACACTTCGCGCCAAAGCGTGTCTTGCATTTTGGCGGCCCAAACCTCATCGTCCTCGTGCGGAAAGAAAAACGGATACTTTTGTTTGAGTTCGGGCAAGTCCTGGGGCGTACTCTCGTAAAAATCTTTATCGAAGCGCCAGACAGTTACTGAAACGGGAATTTGTTCGATGGCTTTTTCTACATCGGACTTCTTGTCACAACCACTAAGAACAACGATTGCAAAGAAAAGTATAACCAGTTTGTTCATTTGTTACTTAAATTAGCGGGAGTTTTGAATTTGCAAATATACCTCAGTTTCTCTTAAAAGACGCCCATTCTCATGAGTAAAAAACCGCCAATCGACGCCGAAAAAACCAACGCTCACATTGTATCATGGCTTAAATCTTATGCCTTAAACGCGCATGCCTCCGGTTTTGTTGTGGGAATATCGGGCGGAGTGGATTCTGCCGTGGTGTCTGCACTTTGCGCCCAGACGGGACTTAAAACGCTTTGCGTAGAACTCCCGATTCACCAACCCGAATCGCACGTAAACCGTGGGCGAGAGCACATTGCATGGTTGGGCGAAAAATTCCTTAACGTGTCGGCCCAAATGGTAAACCTGACTCCGGTGTTCGACGCGTTTTCCGATCAGGTTCCCGCCGGTACGGGCACGGCTGCCTACAACCTTTCACTTGCCAATTCGCGCGCGCGGCTTCGCATGACCACACTTTATTATCTGGGTGGCATTCACGGCTTACTTGTGGCCGGAACAGGTAACAAAGTGGAGGATTTCGGCGTCGGATTTTTTACAAAATACGGCGATGGAGGCGTGGATTTAAGCCCGATTGCCGACCTGATGAAATCCGAAGTTTACGCTCTTGGTGAATATCTCGGCATTCCGATGAGCATCATTGAGGCGGTTCCGGCCGACGGGTTGTTCGATGACAATCGCAGCGACGAAGACCAGATTGGTGCCTCGTACGACGAACTCGAATGGGCGATGACGGAATTTGAAAGGGGAAAAACCGCGACTGATTTCACAGGCAGGCAAAAACTCGTCATGGAAATCTTTGCGGACCGGCACGAGAAAAACCTGCACAAAATGGTTCCGGTCCCCGTTTGTTACATTCCGACAAACTGCCGGGAAAATTTTAACAATTTGTAAACATTGTCCGGGAATTTTATTTAACTTTACTCGTGCCTCAAACATAATCCTTTAAATATCAGTATTATGATAAACGTCTGTCTGGCCGATAATTTTCCGGTGGTGCATTTTGGGGTAAAATCGTATTTTAAGGACCATCCGGAAATTCACGTAGTCTCGAATGTGGGCAACTTTTCGATGATTCCCGACGCGCTTCGCAACAAACCCATAGATGTTCTTGTGCTAGACCTGGAACTCGACGGGCTTACAAGCATATACGAAGTAAAATCGATCATCAAGAACAACCCGAAGACCAAGGTCATCATTTTCACGAGCTTGTCTGAGCAAATTTACGCGCCGAACGCTATAAAATCCGGGGTTTCGGGCTATGTACACAAATCGTCAAAGCTCGAATTTCTGGGTACTACGATTCAAAAAGTCCATGCTGGAACGGTGATGCTCAGCGAATCTATACGGAAAAATCTCGCGCTCATCGCCAAGCAAAACAAGAGCGAACGCCTGTACCGAAAACTTTCCAACCGGGAAATTGAAGTGTTGCGCTATTTGAGCGACGGCAAGAAAAACAACGAAATTTCCAAGATTCTGAATTTGAACGAAAAAACGGTTAGTACCTATAAATTGCGACTGCTCACTAAGCTCAACGTTACAAACCTCGTGGACCTCGTGAATAAAGCCAAAACCCTTGACATCGTTTGAATTTACTCAGTAACGCGACATCACGCGCCCCAGTTTTTGAGAAAATTGGTGAATGAGTTTGTAGTAATCCATCGCCGCAGACAGAATTTCGGTATTGTCGTTCTCTGCTGAAATTTCAGTTTTAAGCCCGTCGATAATTCGATTTACAAGGTACCAGCGCAGTGTTAGAATCGTCTCGGTAACGTATTGCGCAATCGTTTGATCCTTTAGTTTTACGATAATATTCTGCGACTCCCAGTTGTGCAGCGATTCGCGTTCGTCCTGCATCAAAATATCCGATACCTCCGAAACGAGTTCCACAGGAAGTTTGGCCATAAAACCGTCGGCTTCGAACACTTCGTTCGCGCGATAGTATTCCATGATTTTCTCAAACACTTCCCTGAACACCGGGTTGGCCAACTCCACTTCGTCTTCCTGCAAACTCAGGAAAATACGGTCGAAAACCCTGCACTCCACTTTTTGAGTAACCATCTGAAGATTTCCGTCGGCATCAGCGGTGTAAATGCTGTCTTCGAATGTTTCTTGCCGATGCCCGTAAAGCAGCAGAATTTCTATGATTTTTCGCTCGAGTTCATAAAGTACATCTACATTGGCTCGCGGGGCACTCTCTGTGGCGTGCACTACCTCGAACGGCTTGGATTCGGATGTCTTCGCCTGCTCTATCCGCTCTTTCTGAAGCATCTGAGCCAGCGTATTCATAAGGACTTGTTCTGAAATGTCCATGATGCGCGCACATTCCTGTACGTAAACTTCGCGCTGAATGCGGTCCGGGATTTTGGCGATGCTGGCTACCATATCGCGGATGAGACCTGCTTTTTTGACAGGATCGTCGGCGGCTTCGTCCATGAGCATCGAGGCTTTAAACCGGATAAAATCCTTAGCGCCTTGTTCCAGATAATCGCGCAGTTCGGGCGTAGGCGTTTTCCGCGCAAAACTGTCCGGATCTTCTCCGTCCGGAAAACTTACAACCTTAACGTTCATGCCGGCCTCGAGAATAAGGTCGATTCCGCGTACCGATGCGCGCAAACCGGCGGCGTCTCCGTCAAAAAGCACCGTGATGTTTTTGGTAAGCCGGCTGATGAGCCTGACCTGGTCTGTCGTGAGCGCCGTTCCGGACGAGGCTACCGTATTTTCAATGCCGGCCTGGTGCATTTGAATAACATCGGTGTAACCTTCCACGAGGTAACAATTGTCCAGTTTCGCAATCGACTGTTTGGCCTGGAAAATTCCATACAACACCTTGCTCTTGTGGTAAATGTCGCTCTCGGGTGAATTTACGTATTTGGCCGCCTTTTTATCGCTGGTAAGAATTCTGCCGCCAAAACCTACAACCCTGCCTGAAAGCCCGTGAATCGGAAACATGACGCGGCCGCGAAAACGATCGATGAGGCGGTTCTCTTTGTTGATCGTAAACCCTGCCGATTCTAAAAACTCGAGTTTGTAGCCCTGCCCGAGCGCTTCTTTGGAAAATGCGTCCCATGCTTCGGGCGAATAGCCAAGTCCGAATTTTTCGATGCTTTCGGGCGTGAACCCCCGTTCTTTAAAATAGCTGAATCCGATGGCCCGGCCTTCATCTGTTTGAAGCAACGTCCGGTGGAAATATTTCTGGGCAAACTCTGTGACGAGGAACAAACTTTCGCGCGCGTCCGTGGCGGCCTTTTCGGCGTCTGTTTTCTCGGTTTCCTCTATTTCGATATTGTACTTTTTGGCCAGAAACCGAATGGCTTCGGGGTACGAAAAATGCTCGTGTTCCATCAGAAACGCAACCACATTCCCTCCTTTTCCGGAACTGAAATCTTTCCAGATTTGCTTTACGGGCGAAACCATAAACGAGGGAGAACGCTCGTCCGTAAACGGACTTAATCCTTTGAGGTTAGAGCCTGAGCGCTTGAGTTGTACAAAGTCGCCAATGACCTCTTCCACTCTTGCGGTTTCGAAAACGGTGTCGATTGTGGATTTTGAAATCATGGGTGAAAGTTACAATTTTCGAACAATGCACAGCCGTGATGGCAGCGGCATCCTTTGAACGCCTTGCGGGCAAAGATACAGCGGACAGCGCGAATAGCTGCCAAAAAAAAACCGCATCATAAGATACGGCCTTTTCGTTTGTAACTAACTCAATTAAAATCCAGGCGCAGGCCCATGCTCAGGTTGTGCTGGTCCGTGGCATTGTGCGCAAAAAACGTGTTCAGGTCGTATTTGGCGTAAAGGCTTATTTTTCCGTAACCCGCATAAGCGCTAACGCCGTAGATGAAGTCGCTTGCGTTGAAATCGCCTCTTGTGCGTTCGCGAACCCGGTTTCCATTATCGTCTTTATACTGCAACACTTGTTTTGTTTTAACATTCATTCCCGCATATCCGCCAAGCCCGACTCTGAAACTTTCGTGGGTTCTGAAACGCGGTTTGTCGCCGCTGCGGTCTACTTTTGTAAAGTCGAATTCCAGGTGAACAGGTACGACAAGGTTCAACGCGCGGAAACGCGAATCTTTGAGCGCAATGTCGCTTGTGACGAGGTTTGTTTCGCGCCCGTCGATTTCGAAAAAGCGGTTATCTGTTGGTCGGAGCGTGTTGTACTGAAGCGAAAGCCCGTACTTGGCGTGAAGCAGATTGTGGTCTTTGAGGATGCGCGTGTTATACGTGAGGCCCCACTCCAAAAAGCGGGAACCCCAGACGCGGAAGTCAGAATGTGCCATGGCGCCGTCTGTAAGCAAATGGTTTAATCCGAAAGCGAATACGAACTGAGAAGTCGTGCGCGATTCTCCTTGCAGTTTTTTAACGCCGTCTTTTACTACCGGGATAAATTCCGAGACTTCGGCAGAAGGTGGAGCATCATCTATTTCTGCGTCAACTTTTTGCTGAACGAGTGCTTTTAGTTCTTCGTGAGCGATGGCGGTCCGACGTTCTATGTTTGCCGAACGCTTTTCTGCAAACGCAATTTTGCGCGCGTCGGCTTCCTGGGCTGTGATTTCTCCGTCCGCCAATTCGCGGTTCAGCTGTGCAACTTCTTCGGCGAGTGCGTTTTTCTCTTCGGCCGTGATCTGGGAAACCTGAGCGGCAATGTTGTTGACGCGCGTCTCGAATTCCTGCGCAAAAATTTGGTTGAATACCGCCAACACAAAGGCTGCGGTGAAATAAGTAAGGTTTTTCATTTTATAAGGGTTATTGGTGTTCTTCGACATTGCGTTGGGCCACTGCGGCCCGAAGGCTTTGGTAACGGCTTTCCATCTGGCGTACCCAGTTTGTTTTGGGCGCTTTTGTATCCGGATCTACCGAGGCGAGCAAGGTTCTGGGATGAACTTTTGCGCCTGTGGCCACGTACGGCTTGGGAATATTTGTCAACGCATCTGCTTGCTGTACCACGGGGGCGGCAGTTTCCGGCGTAAGCGGTGCGGTCTCGGCATGTGGTTCATTCGCTGGTAGAGGCGATGTTTCGGCTATCAACGGCTCAGGCGTTTGTTCTTTGGGCCGTGTGTTGTCCGACGTGATCTGCGGCCGGACAAAAGGCGCAAAGTCAATGCTCGGATGTTCTT
>CAZTGF010000017.1:8697-10808 GCA_964612955.1 uncultured Flavobacterium sp. | reverse complement strand
GTGCCATAACCAAATATTTTGCGTTTTTCAAGCGCTTTCTGAAGCTGTTTCCGTGCATGCGACAATTGCGACTTGGACGTGCCTTCGCTAATGTTGAGCATTTGGGCAATTTCGCGGTGTTTGAACCCTTCGATCGCATAAAGGTTGAATACGACTTTAAAACCTGCGGGCAACTGGTCGATGAGTTCCTGAATTTCAACCGCGTCTAACCCTGTAGGTTCGTCAAAAACCGCAACTTCGTACTTTGGGTGATCGTCTATAAAATGTAATTTTTTGTGAGACCTGAGCCACGAGATGCATTCGTTCACGACAATGCGCCGGATCCAGCCTTCGAAACTTCCTTTGTGTTCGAATTTGTCGAGGTTCGAAAACACTTTCGTGAAACCGCAAATCAGTGCATCTTCGGCTTGGTGCAAATCCTTGATGTAGGTGCGGCAAACGCTTAACATTTTAGCCGCGTGTTTGTCGTATATCCATTTCTGGGCTGCCCTGTCGTTATTGACGGCGCGGCGGATCTGCGTGGTTTCGTGCTCGTGAAGCGCAATAACTTTCAAAGTTCCTGTTTTAAGGTCTCAATGCATAAGACGACACAAAATCAAAAATGGTTGCAACAGCCTGCCATTTTTTTCTGACCGATGACGGAAAACGCTGGTTTACAAAAACTTGAGTTGTAAATGTTTTCCGCGATTTCTTACTTTTTGCGCGCTATGACGTAATCCACCATGATTTCCAGAGCATTCTTGTACGCGGATTCTTCAAATTCGCCCAGAATATCGAGTGCTTTCCGGTAGTATTCGTGCATGACAGATTCGGCGTATTCGAGCCCGTTATTCGCCTTTACAAAAGCGATGACTTCGCGCACGCGTTGCCTGTCCTTGTTGTGGTTTTTCACCGAATTGATGAGCCACTTTTTGTCCGATGGCGTACTGTGATTAAGCACGTGAATCAGCGGCAACGTCATTTTTTGCTCTTTGATATCTATTCCGGTAGGTTTTCCGATGGCTTCCTCCGAGTAATCGAACAAGTCGTCCTTTATTTGAAACGCCATGCCCACGTATTCTCCAAACAAGCGCATTTTTTCTACGAGTTCAGCATTATCGGTAACCGACCTCGCGCCGAGCGCACAACACGAAGCAATCAGCGTTGCGGTTTTTTTGCGGATGATTTCGTAATAAACTTCTTCGGTAATATCGAGCCGCCTTGCCTTTTCGATTTGCAGCAGTTCCCCTTCGCTCATCTCGCGTACGGCCACCGAAATAATCTGAAGCAAATCAAAATCGCCATTGTCTATGGAGAGCAGCAAGCCCTTCGAGAGCAGATAATCGCCAACGAGTACGGCAATCTTGTTTTTCCAGAGCGCGTTAATCGAAAAGAATCCGCGACGCCGGTTGCTGTCGTCTACCACATCGTCGTGAACGAGCGTGGCTGTGTGGATCAGTTCTATGACCGATGCACCGCGATAAGTGCGTTCGTTAACCTCGCCGGCAATCATTTTCCCGACCAGAAATACAAACATCGGCCGCATTTGTTTGCCTTTGCGGTTGACAATAAAGTAGGTGATCCGGTTTAACAGCGCAACCTGGGACGACATGGAATCGTAAAACTTTCTCTCGAAGAGTTCCATTTCGTGCCGTATGGGCGCCTTTATTTGAGCGGTGATGTTCATTTTCGGACACAAATATAAGCGATTATGCCTGAAACTTAGAGCAAAAACGGGGGAATCAAAGGTCTTTATTGGCCAGTTGTCCGCAAGCGGCGTCGATGTCTTTTCCGCGGCTGCGACGTACTTTGACTACAATGCCCGATTCGGTGAGACGGCGCATGTACGCATCAATGACTTCGGGAGCGGCCTGTTCAAAAGCGCCTCCGTCAATGGGATTGTATTCAATTAAATTTACTTTGCAGGGAACGTGCTTGCAGAACTTTACGAGCGCCTCAATATCGCGCATACTATCGTTAATTCCTTTCCAGACAACGTACTCGTAAGTAACGCGGCTTTTGGTTTTTAAATACCAGTACTGAAGTGAATCCCTTAGTTCGGTGAGCGGAAAATTTTTGCTGAACGGCATAATCCGCGCCCGGGTTTCCTCTATGGCCGAATGCAGCGAAAC
>CAZTGF010000017.1:0-8597 GCA_964612955.1 uncultured Flavobacterium sp. | reverse complement strand
ACGAGCAATCCGTCGTGTAGCCGAACCGCGTTTTTAATGGTCCCGTCGGTGCTTTGTTGCATCACATCCACGTGAATGTGGTTGATTACAAACTGGTCTTCGAGCATTGTCCGCGTGGCCTTGGAAAGATTGCTCATATCGGCAAACTGTCGCGCCCCTTTGCTCCAGAGCCAATCGTACACCTGATCGCCCCGAAACGCCTGCTGTCCGTTGCCGGCGAAAAATTCGCGCAGTTGTTCGCGGCTTAACGCCCGTATGTCTTTCTTTTGGGTTTGCATCGCGCAAAGGTAAGGCTTTAGATGCTAAGGTTAAGCCATCCGAAAATCGTAAATTTGTCAAAAAAAATGATGCATTTTATCTCCGAAGCTTTAGAAGACTACGTCGCTGCACACTCGGCCGGCGAGCCCGAACTGTTACAACAACTCAACCGCGAAACCCACCAGAAGATGTTGCAGCCGCGCATGCTAAGCGGACATTTTCAGGGCCGTTTACTGAGTTTATTCTCGAAACTTGTTTCCCCTATGCGCGTTTTGGAAGTAGGAACCTACACGGGTTACGCAACCTTGTGTCTCGCGGAAGGCCTTCGTCCGGACGGCGTTATCGACACGATTGACATTAACGAAGAACTCTACGATTTTCAGCGCAAGTATTTCGACGCTTCTCCGTGGGCCGCGCAAATCCGCCAGCATTTAGGCGATGCCCTTGCCATTATTCCGCAAATTGAGGAATCGTTCGATCTGGTTTTTATCGATGCCGACAAAGAAAACTACGCCGCTTATTACGAAATGATTGTTCCCAAAATGAACAAAGGCGGACTCATCATTTCGGACAATGTGCTTTGGAGCGGAAAAGTGCTCGATGCCGTTGATCAAAAGGACGAGAGTACAAAATCGTTAGTGCAATACAACCGCCTGCTGGCCGAAGACGCGCGTGTGGAGACACTGTTGTTACCCGTTCGTGACGGGCTCACCGTGAGTAGGATTATCTAAACGCTCCTTGTAATCGGGAAAAAACCTGTCGCGCAATATTACGTAAAGGCGCAAAACGAGCCAGGCCGTAAAAATTCCCCAAAGGTATCCGGCCAGAATGTCCGACGGATAGTGCAACCCGAGGTAAATGCGGCTGTATGCGAAAATGAGCGGCCAAATAAATATTAATCCCATATAACGCGCATAAGGTCGCAGCACGGTAAACAGGAAAAATGCCGCGGCCATTGAATTCGAGGCGTGTCCCGAGATAAAACTGTAAGAAGTACGCCTTTCCACTGCGCGTATGAGATCACCTATTTCGGGATCGTTCCCGGGTCGCAGCCGCAGAAAGTAATTTTTAAAGAAATTTGTAGACTGGTCCGTAATCAGAATCAGAAACGCGATGCAGAAAATAACCAGCAACGAGTGTTTCCAGCCGAGATTCTTAAAAATCAGGTAGAAAAAAATTGCAAAAACAGGAACCCAGTTCGTTTGTCTTGTGATGAACGACCAGAATCCGTCCCAGGTTTCGGAGCCATAGCCGTTAAGCCATACAAAAAGCTCACGATCAAGCGTTATCAGCGTTTCAAGCATTAGTGTTGTCTTTTAATCGGGCCGCTTACAATCTCGTCAATTTCCTGTTTGGTTTGAGTCACATCGGGCAGCATTTCCTGGCGCGCTTTGTCAATTTCGGCTTCAATGTCCGATTTTACGTCCAATAGCGACGTATCAAGACCGTGATCCGATGCGCCTTTGCGGATTTCAGATTTGATTTCGTTCGTCGCATTGCGCAACTGGTTCATGCCCTTGCCGAGCGATCGCGCCATCTCCGGAATTTTGTCCGATCCGAACAGCATCAGAATCACCAGCACTATAAAAATGAGTTCGCCTCCGCCTATGCCAAACATATCTAAGGATTTGATCGCAAATTTACAAAGGTTCGGTACGCTGACCGAATTCTTAACATATTATTCTCGCCACACCCGCGGCATTTTTTGTGCGCGCCATATATCATTTTCAGGGTTTACGTCTGCAGTTTCCTTTTTTGGGTCGATGCGAACTTCTGAAACCCGCTTGTCCACTGCAAATACGCGCGTCACCTGTTCGTCATTTTTGCGCCAGATCTGAGCCGGAAAACGGTGAGATTCCACGCTACCATCTTCAAAAACGAGATCGACGAGTAACGGCATCACGAGTCCGCCCGGCTTTTCGAACGTGATTTCGTAGAAAAATTTGGGTTGCTTAAGCGATGAGCCGTCTACGGCATTGGTTTGATTGTCGAGATAGTCGCGAAGCGTGCCCACTTTTTTGTAATCGAAGGCGTCCGTTGCCGTTTTTTCAACCATATACACGAGCGGTCCTGTCAGGTTGCGGCGGTTTCTGCGGTTCAGCGTTTCTGCTTCCACGCTTTCGGGCCTTTCGTCAGTCACTGCAAACTGGCGCACCGATTTTACTCCTATGTCGGTAAAATCAATCGTGTAAAACCAACCGCGCCAAAACCAGTCCAGATCCACGGCAGAAGCGTCCTCCATCGTCCGGAAAAAATCTTCGGGGGTAGGATGCTTGAATTTCCAACGGTTCGCAAAAACTTTAAACGCGTGGTCAAAAAGTTCGCGCCCCATCACAGTTTCCCTCAAAACGTTCAGGGCGGTCGCAGGTTTTCCGTACGCGTTTGCCCCGAAGTTACGAATCGATTCCGAATTGCTCATCATCGGCTCAAGCCCTTTTGGATCGCTTTTCATATAAGGAACGATCAGGTGCGCCGGTCCGCGGTCAATCGGAAAGTTCGGATCGAACTCAACCGAAGTCAGGTATTCGAGGAAGGTGTTCATCCCTTCGTCCATCCACGTCCACTGCCGCTCATCGGAATTGACAATCATCGGAAAATAATTGTGCCCGACTTCGTGTATGATAACGCCTATCATGCCCCATTTGACGCGGTCCGATGTCTGTTTTGTCACGGGATCGGGCCTGCCGAAATTCCACGAAATCATAGGATATTCCATCCCCTGATCCTGGGCGCTAATCGAAACGGCTTTAGGGTAAGGATAATCAAATGTGTATTTTGAATAGGTTTTTAGCGTATGCGCCACAACGCGCGTGGAGTATTGCTCCCAGAGCGGATTTCCCTCTTTGGGATAAAGCGAAATGGCCATCGAAGTGGTTTTTCCCGTGCGTACAGCCATAGCATCGCAAATGAATTTACGGGAGGACGAAATGCCAAAATCCCGAACGTTCTGCGCCGAAAACTTCCACGTCTTTTTGGTTTTAGCGCGGCTTCTTTCGTTGGCTTCGGCCTCGGCCTGAGTAACGATAATCACGGGATTGTCAAACGATTTTTCGGCCTGCTTCCAGCGTTTGAGTTGCTCTTTTGTATACACTTCTGCCCGGTTTTGCAAACTTCCCGTAGCTTCGACAAAATGATCCGAAGGCACGGTGATGTTCACGTCAAAATTCCCGAACGGAAGCGCAAATTCTCCTGCGCCCCAGAACTGCATATTCTGCCAGCCTTCGACATCGTTGTAAACCGCCATGCGCGGATAAAACTGGGCGATCACGTACAAACGGTTGTCGTCCTGCGGGAAATACTCGTAACCCGAACGCCCGCCGTGAATCATGTAATTATTGATGTTGTACCACCATTTTACCGAGAAACTGACCTTTTGCCCCGGCTTTAACGGCTCAGGCAGGTCGATGCGCATCATAGTGTAGTTGATCGTGTGCGGAAGCGGCTTTCCGGAAGCATCTTTTACGTGTTCGATTTTAAATCCCCCATCAAACGCAGGTTCGAGGTATTTTCGCGAAAATGCCGCAGCGCTGATCACTCTGTCGGCGCGCTGGTTTTGCACTCGGGGCGATTGAGATTCCGGAGCGCGCATGTTCTGGTCCAGTTGCATCCACAAATACTCGAGTACATCGGGCGAATTGTTGTGATAGGTCACCGTTTGCAATCCGTACAGACGCGCTTTTTCATCGTCTATTTCGATGTCCATTTTGTAATCCGCCTGCTGTTGGTAATACGAAGGCCCGGGCGCTCCCGATGCGGTTCTGAACGCATTGGGCGTAGCCAGCAAATCGTACATCTGCTGAAATTTGTCTGTAGGACCGTCCGTGTTTTGCCGATTCTGTGCAAACGCCATCGAACCGGCCAGCGCCAAAGTGCAAAGAAAAAAATGCTTCATCATAAATTTCGTCATGGGGCAATATAATTAAAAGTGCTGTATTATTCAGTGGTTTTGGATTCCGGTCCGTGAATCGTCTGAAGGTATTCGGGTGCGAGTAACGTCAGATGTAATTGTACGCGCGCTTTGCTTTTTGCGCCCAATCCCGAGATCACGCCCGCATCGTCGACCACAAAAAACTTGAAACCGCTTACGTAAAGTTCGGGGATCTGTAGCGTTCCGGTAAAATATTCGGGTTCAAACATCTTGGTCAACTGCTCCAACCGCATCAGTCGGCGCTCTGCAACAACTTCTTTTTTGCGCTGTTCGGTTTTGCCCGAGAACGCATTCAACAGACCGTCGAGAGGCCCGGACCGCGAGGCGTACAACCGCCGTTCTGCTACCGTGTATCGCTTTTGCCCTTTAGGGACGATGCCCAGCGATTCGGGGTTGATATCGTAGGTAATCACCACCTCATCGAGCATTTCGGGCATTACAATAAGTTCTATGACCAAATGCTGACCGATGTGCTCCGCGTCGATCGAAAAACGCCGGGGTTCGTGCCCGCGCATGTAAAACAACAACATTTCGCCCGGTTTGCCCGGAATGGAGAAACTTCCGTCCGATTCCGTTCTAACCGATTGTTCATTCACGATATTCAAAACTTCGACCCCGTGCAATGGCCGGCCTGCCGCCTCCACCCGACCCGAAATCTGTTGCGCATTCGCAGTGGTAAAACTTATTGCGATTAAAATACTGAGCCAGATTTTCATTCGACAGGTTCTTTTAGCAACTGCCGAAAGTCGAACGCCAGCCGCGTAATTAAAAATTGGGCGCGCGCCTTTTTCTTTACGTCAAATTGTGCAATAAACTCCGGATTTTCGACAAGATAATACTCGAACGCACCCACATGAGCCTGCGGAATGTTGAGCCGTTCGGTGTAATAAGTTTCTTCGAACATGGAACGAAGTTGTTGCAGGCGCATATTTCTTCGCTCGGTTTCGAGATTCTTCTTGAGTTCCTTGGTGCGCCCCGTGATGGCGTTAATCAACGGGTCGAGGCTCATTCCAACGCCGCCCGAGATTCCGGCGTAAAAAACCAAATCCAAGTCTGAAGCGGTTTTTAACCGGCGTTCGGCCACCGTGTATTTTTTCTGTCCTTTTGGCACAATGCCGAGACTTTCAGGACTGATGTCGTACGTGATCACGACTTCATCGAGCATTTCGGCTTTTGGTTCGAGTTCAATCTCGAGGGTTTTCCCTAAATCTGCGACCTCGATGAGTTTGCGTTTGTAATAAAATTCCTGAGACGAAAACACGAGCAAATCGTCCACTGCCACACGCACTTCGAAAACACCCGCGGCATTGCTTTCCACGACTTGTTCGCTCACGAGATTCATGATGACGATTCCCGGAACCGGCATCCCTTCTGAAGTGATTTTACCGCGAATCGGTTCGCGTTGCTGGGCCGATAACACCGTAGTGAAAAACAAAAAAACAAGAATTTTACTCACGTGGTGCATGCTCAAGTTTCAGGTATTCAGAGGCAAGGCGCGAAAGTTCCAGAGCGACCTCTTCGGGGCCGGACGCGCGCAGACGATTCTCGGAATCTGGTTGTTCCACGGCGTAAAACAAAAAGCCGTCTACCCGATTGGCGGGGATTTTCAGCGTTTCAGAGAAATATTCCCGGCCGAACGTATCGGTCAGGTGTTCCTGGAGCGCGCGTTTTCGTTCTACTTCGAGTTCCTTTTGTCGTTCGGCGGTCTGGCCCGAAATGGCGTTAATCAGCGGGTCTGTGCCCACGGCAGCAATCCCGGCCTTTTCCGGCGTTCGCTGGCCCGACGGGTTCTGACTTGTGCGCAGTTTACGCTCGGCGGGAGTATAGACTTTTTTGCCTTCGTTCAACGTTTTGAGAGGCGCGGCAGTGTTGACGCGAACTTCGCTGAGTTGCGTGGCATCAACGGTGAGGTTAAATACAAAAACATCGTCCCTGAAATGTTTGCGCGCCAAAGCTACCGATTGTTCAGACAAACCTTCTGCGGTAAAAACAAGCGTATCTCCGGGTTGGGCCGCAATTGAAAAATAACCGCCATCGAGGGTTCGGGCGTTGCTGTTCCGGGTTTTGTTGTGGATGCGAACCTCGTCGGCTCCGGCCTGATACGTACCTAAATAAACTTGTCCGGCTAAAACGTCGCGGTTTTGCGCATAAACATTAAGGCCGGACAAAAACAGAAGTAGGATCAACTTTTTCATAAGCGCGACGGTTGGTGAATGGGGTAAATTTATACGAATAGACGCATATAAAATCCTGAGCGCTAATAAAATTATGTTAATATAAAAACTTTGGATTCGGGGCGACGAGCCTGTCCCGGAGCGCTAACACAAAATCGGCGGCGCACGCAGCACTTTTACAAGAGGCGGAAAAAATGTACCTTTCACCTCCCGATCATTCCTTTAATATTTTCAATTTGAAACGACTTATTTTAGCCAGCACCTCTACGCTTCACCAACAGCAATACCTCGAGTATTTAATGCCCGAACTCGAGCAACATTTCAAAGCGGCCGGGCGTATTTTGTTTGTGCCTTTTGCGCGCCCGGGTGGAATTTCTCACGACGCTTATACCGATACTGTACGCGATGCGTTTGCAAAAATCGGAAAAACGGTAAACGGGCTGCACGAATTTGATTCGGGAGCAGACGCAATTGCGCAGGCCGAAGCCATTTTTTGCGGAGGCGGAAACACATTTGTGCTTGTGAGCGAACTCTACAAGCGCGGCTTACTACAGCCGTTGTCCGATGCGCTCAAATCCGGAACGCCCTATCTGGGAACATCGGCTGGGAGTAATATTGCAGGATTGTCGATGCAAACCACGAACGACATGCCGATTGTTTACCCGCCGAGTTTCCGCACGATGGGCATGGTGCCGTTTAACCTGAACGCGCATTATCTGGATCCTGTACCCGGAAGTACGCACATGGGCGAAACCAGGGAAACGCGCATTAAGGAATTTCACGCGTATAACACAATTCCGGTGCTTGGGCTCCGGGAAGGAAGCTGGATTGAAGTTCTTGGGGATAAAGTTACGCTCAAAGGCGGATTGCCGGCGCGTTTGTTCAGGCACGGAAAAACGGCGGTGGAACTCGAAAACGGCGCTGATTTGACTGATTTGCGTTAAGGATGGAAGTGGAAATCCCGTGCGCAGCGCGGAATTGTAGCGGACAGCCTGGCGGCTCGCAACCTGTTCAGCGTAGAAAAATGATGATGAGCCGAAACGCCCAAAACATTATAAAATAAAAAAGCCCCGATCAACTCAGGGCTCCTGGAGCGGAAGACGAGGCTCGAACTCGCGACAACCAGCTTGGAAGGCTGGAGCTCTACCAACTGAGCTACTTCCGCATTTTGTGAGTGCAAATATATAGCATAAGATATTTTAGTTGCAACTTTTTTGACGAAAAAAATTTCAAACTTTGCGATGGGAATCGGGTTTAATTCTCAATTTTTTGAATGCCAATGCGATGGGATTAACAGTGAAACAAATTTCGGCTCGCCAAACGCATGATTTGCGGCAGCGGGTTTTGCGTCCGGGCCGGCCTTTGCAGGATTGTATGTGGGAAAATGACGAAGATTCTCAAACGGTTCACTTTGGCGTTTCTGATTCGGGAACCATTGTGGCGATTGCTTCTTTGTACGCCCGCGCTCATGCGGTTATTGGGCCCGAAAACACTTTTCAACTGCGCGGCATGGCGGTTTCTGAATCGCATCGCGGTCTTGGGCTCGGACGAAAACTTCTGGACGCGGCTGTAAATCACGTTCGCAACATACAAGGCGGCGGAACATTGTGGTTTAACGCGAGGGAGTCGGCGGTTGGGTTTTATAGAAAATGCGGTTTTGAAACGCTGGGCCACCCGTTTGACATTCCGAACATCGGGCCGCATTCGCTGATGTTTAAACATATTGCATAAAAAAACCCGCTGAAACAACGGGCTTTATATTCTCTTTTCAGGCAAATGGTTTACGACAATAAACTGTTGATTTCGTTATCTGCGTCGGGGTGATAAATAAACAACAGTGATTTTCCTGCGATCATTTTGATGATTTCCGGTGTGAGTTCGCGTGGAAGTGCCGGACATCCGAGGCTTCGGCCCAAACGGCTGTGTTGTTTGATGAACTGTTCTGACACGTAATCGGCTCCGTGCATTACAATGGCGCGGTTGCGGGCGTTTCCGTTAAGTTGCTTTTGAAGGCCGTCCAGCCTGAGCGAAAGTCCGTGTTTGCCGTGGTAGATTTCGCCTGTAGCATAAAATCCGAGACTGCTCATATAAGATTCACCGACATTCGAAAATTTCTTGGCAAATTCGTTCCCCGTGTTGCGACCGTGGGCCACGAGAGAATGGAACAGAACTTTATTCGCGTCAAGATCAATTACCCACAAACGCTTTGTGTTTGACGATTGGGTAAAGTCGATAAC
>CAZTGF010000016.1:25018-38180 GCA_964612955.1 uncultured Flavobacterium sp. | reverse complement strand
AATACGATCCTGTCCCAATCCCCCAAACCAGATTTTGCGCAGCAGATGTTAAAACACGTGAAAATCAATCGAACCGTATGGCGCGCACCGGAGAAATCCGCGCAATAATAGCGCTTGGCACCAGAAGCACAAGCAGACAAACGAGCATCGTGCCCACATTGAGCCATAATACATGCATGAAATTGAGGTACACCGGAGCCTCGCTAACGTAGTAATTTTCGGGATTCAGCTTTACAATTCCGAAATGTTGTTGCAGCAGCACCATTGAAATACCGATAAGATTGCCCCAGAACAGGCCGCGCAGAATAAGATAGGCCGCATTATACAGAAAAATCTTGCGCACGAGCCAGCTTCCGGCGCCCATGGCCTTGAGGATACCGATGAGTTGGGTTCGTTCCAGAATTAACACGAGCAGCGCCACGACCATGTTAATCGTAGCCACGGCCATCATGACCACGAGAATCACGATAATATTAAAATCGAACAGCACGAGCCATTCAAAAATGTGGTAATATTTATCGGCGATTGTTTGCGCATCGAGCGACTGAGCGGGATTTTGGCTCGAAAATGTATTCTCGTACACGGCCCGGCCCATGGATTCAATTTTTGAAAAATCGTCTATAAACACTTCGAAAGCGCCCACCTGATCCGGTTTCCATTTGTTGATGCGCTGTAAATGGCGAATGTCGCCGAGCACGTGAGTGGCATCGAATTCCTGCAATCCCGAATTGTAAATGCCCGAAATCGTACAAACGAGCAGGTTCGGACGCGGGTTGTCAGCATCCTCCTTTATAAAAAACGTGTTGAATTTACTGCCCAGCGAAAGCCCGAGGCGTTTGGCCAGATATTCCGAAATCAGCACTTCTGCGACAAGTTCGCCTTCGACACTCGGCAATTTGCCCTCTGTAAGAAAACCCTCCACTTCGCGCCAGTCGTAATCCGGACCTATGCCTTTAAAGACGATGCCTTCGAAAGTTTCTTCGGTACGGATGATTCCCGATTTGCTCGCGACCGCCTGAATGTGCGTCACCCCCGGGACATGGGTAAACTTCGGGTAAAAATCCTGATTTTTGGAAATAGGTACGTCCGTAGTCTGCGACTGGTTGTTGTCGAAATTCGAAATGATGATGTGCCCGTTGAAGGCCGATACTTTTTCGCGGATTTTCTGCTGAAGCCCGATGCCCGTAGCCACAGAAACAATCATCATAATCATGCTGATTGCGATGGCTGTCACTGCAATTTTAATTATTGGCGCCGATACACTACTTTTACGTCCCTTGGCCCGCGTTAGCCGTTGCGCAATAAAAAATGCTAAATTCAAGTTGTCCTGATATGGGTTCGAAAACCCAAAAATAACGCAATAAACCCAATTCCACGCTACAATTATAACTGTTCATGATGAAACTTCTTAACCGGGTTCGCCGACACGCTTTTGCAAACGCATTTATTTTTAGTCCGATGGCATTTGCGCTCATTGTGTCCTGTGCTACACAGCGGCAGTCGGGAAGTAAACTAAACCGGCCCGAAACTGTCCGCATCCACGCCACCGAAAACCAGAGCCGATTTATGACCGGAGCCGACAACCCCGAAAATTACATTCCGCTGCTGCGCGGGAAAAAAGTGGGTGTGGTGACAAATCAATCTGGTTTGGTCCGATACGATTCCATTTACGCGCTGCCGGATCTGACCCACGTGAAAAACAGGAAAGCGGTTGCCGAAAGAACGAAGCATCTCGTGGACTTCCTCGTAGAACGACAGATCGACCTGCGCGCCATTTACGCCCCTGAGCACGGTTTTCGCGGCGATGCTGACGCGGGCGAACTTATCGTCGACGGTAAAGACTCGCGGACCGGCATTTCGATTATTTCGATCTACGGCAACAATAAGAAACCGGCCCCCGAACAACTTTCGGACATCGAGGTAATGCTGTTTGATCTACAGGATGTAGGCGCCAGGTTTTACACTTATATAAGCACCCTCCACTATATCATGGAAGCCTGTGCCGAGCAGAACATTCCGCTGATTGTCCTGGACCGTCCGAATCCGAGCGGCGGTACCATTGACGGACCGGTGCTAAACCCCGCGCATGCGAGTTTTGTAGGCATGCATCCCATTCCTGTGCTGCACGGAATGACAATAGCAGAATACGCGCTAATGATCAACGGCGAGGGTTGGCTCAACAATGGCGTGCAGTGCGAACTCAAAATTGTTCCCTGTGAAAATTATGTACGCGATATGCCCTACAGTTTGCCCGTACGCCCGTCGCCCAATTTACCTAATGACCAATCGATAGCACTTTATCCGAGTCTGTGCTTTTTCGAGGGAACGAACGTTAGCGTAGGAAGAGGTACGGAGAAACAATTTCAGGTTTACGGATCGCCGTTTCTCCAGTCGATGCCGTACTCATTTACGCCCATGCCGAACTTTGGTGCAAAAGATCCGCCACACAACGGCGTGGTTTGCTGGGGCGAAGACCTTTCGGATATCGAGCCACCAAAACGCATTCAACTGGAGTGGCTGATTAAAGCCTATGAAAGAACACCCGACAAATCGCGCTTTTTTACGCCTTTTTTCTTGAAACTGGCCGGAACGCCCGAACTGCAGCAACAAATCGAATCAGGGATGAGTGCCGATGCGATAAGACAGACGTGGACGCCGGGCATTGACGCTTTTCGAAAAATAAGAAAAAATTATGAAATTTACTGAAAATGCGGTCGGCGTATTTGCTATTTTAGTGTCGGTTAAATTAAAATTCTAATTGCTATGAAAGGTGCCGAATTACTGCTGCATTATATGGACGAACTCCAAAAAGTCATTGAGGTTATTAACACGTATATCGATAAGGGCATAGAATTGTTTCAGATGGCGAAGGAATGGGTACAGAAAATCATCGAATACCTGAGCAAAGCTATTGAATACCTCGTCTCGGCCGTAGGTGGGCGCAAAACCGATCATTTGCAGACTGCAGACGATTATATGTTCGTTTAAAGCGGCAGTTTCTGTTTCATCAGTTCCACGATGCGGTATGCGGCCGGACAAATCGCAACATTTTTAAGCGTGAGCGGTGTAATCTGGTGAAACTTTTTCCTGTCGGTGTGCGGATACTCGCGACAGGCTTTGGGCCGAACGTCGTAAATAAGACAGCGATTGGCAGCATCGAGAAAATGACACGGCAGCGCTTGGAGCACGCGGTCGTTATCCTCATCCGTTCTCAGGTATTTATCTATAAATTCGCCGGGTTTGAGCCGCAGGTATTTTGCAATTCGATCAATATCTGCGTCGGTGAACAGCGGGCCGGTGGTTTTACAACAGTTTGCGCAATCGAGACAGTCGGTCTTTGCAAAAACTTCTTCGTGAAATTCCTGCATTGAATAGTCCAGTTGACGAGGCGGCTTTTTCCGGAGCTTGTCCAGATACTTTTTTGTTTCAGCCTGCTTATCTTTGGCCATCCGCGCCAGTTGGTTCAAATCCATCGGCCAAAATTAGCAAAATCACCGCGTTTATGAAAGACCTATTCGGACAGGCCCTACTCGATTACCAAACCAACAACAGTCCCGGGAAACTTATGGCGGCGACGTCGATTTCCGAAGCCGATGAAATGGAACTACCGTATCTGTTTCGCGACTTCAGCCAAATGCCGCCCATCGAACAGAAAGCGATCGAACTTGCGCGCGGAAACGTGCTCGACATTGGGTGCGGATCCGGCTGTCACAGTCTGGAACTGCAACAACGCGGTTTAAAAGTTACCTCCATCGATCATTCAGAGAAAGCGGTAAAAGTGGCACGGATGCGCGGTGTTCATTCGGTCCGATGCGAAACACTGCACGAACACAAAGGCGAATACGATACGCTTTTGCTACTTATGAATGGTACTGGCATTTGCGGGCGATACGAAGCATTGCCACAATTTATGAAAACCCTGCGCAATCTTTTGATTCCGAACGGGCAGGTGCTGATTGATTCGTCAGATTTAATTTATATGTTCGACGAAGATTCGGACGGGGGCAAATGGATTCCTACCGATGGGTATTACGGCGAACTCGAGTTTTACCTGAGTTACAAAGGAGAGGAAGAAGAACCATTTCCGTGGCTCTATCTGGATTTCAACACACTTTCCAATGCCGCCGCTGATGCCGGATTCTGTTGCGAAATGATGCTCGAAGGACAGAACTTCGACTATCTGGCGCGGCTCGTTCGGCGCGACTAAGGAATATCGAGATATTTATGGGTTTGGACCGAGATGCGCCATTGCGGGTTCTGTTTGACGAAATCGACAATTAGCGGCGTCATGACCTCGCGCCGGCTCCATTCTGCTTGTAAAAATAGTACCGCATTTTCATTAACGTTCGCGGCTTGTTGTTCGGCAAAGATAAAATCGTGTTTATTGTAAATAATAACCTTGAGTTCATGAGCGGCGGCATAAACACTCTGCGTTGGAAGCATCGTTTTCTTAGGCGAAAGACATATCCAGTCCCAAGTTCCTGAAAGTTCATAAGCGCCCGAGGTTTCCATATGGGTTCGCATTCCTTTGGCTTTAAGCGCGGCAGTAAGCGGACCGAGCGGGTACATCAACGGCTCGCCCCCGGTAATTACAGCTATTTTAGCTTGCAGAGCGGCTTCATCGGCCATCGTAACTATCGATACCGGCGCGTGCTTGCTTGCATCCCAACTTTCTTTCACATCGCACCAATGGCAACCCACATCGCAGCCACCGAGACGCAAAAAGTACGCAGCGGCACCCGCATAGGATCCTTCGCCCTGAATTGTGTAAAAGGATTCCATGAGCGGTAAGGATTCTCCGTTGTGTACGCTTTGTTGCAGTGAAATGGCCATGCTTAACGAAAAGAGAGTGCAAAGATACGGAATTCATAACCGTAGCTAAAAACAAAAGACCGACGGTTTCCCATCGGCCTTTAAAAAATAAAATAATTTAATATTACAACCCTTTCAGCGACTGTGTAGCAAAAGCGTCGTCTGGAGCAATTGTAAGTGTTTGATTGAAATATTCACGCGCTTTGGCTTTGTCTCCCGTAGCCGAATAAAATGCGCCGGCGTTGTTATAAGCTTCTACGAGCTTGCGTTTTGTGGCCTCGTCCTGAGCTGTAATAGGACCGCGACTTGTAATGAGACTGATAAACTGCTCGTAATTCTGAGCCATGGCTTGATTAGCTTCGAGCAAACTGTTGGCACGCGCCTGGAACAAATATGCGTCTTGGGTTTCAGGTGACTTCTCGGCTACGACAGCAAATGCCTGCTCTGCTTTTTTCATTGCCTCCGCATCAACTTCGGCTCCTTCGCGGTTGTTGGCATAAAATAATGCATATCCGTAATAGAACATATCCTGAAGATAACCCGGCGATTCGGGATCAGAAACCGCTACTTCATAAATCGCTGCAGCTTCGGCAAACATTCTCTTATCGAAAAATTCCTTTCCGAGTTCGCTAAGGTCATAAGACAATGAGGGTTCCATGGATACGGACTTTTTCAAATCGCTTACTCCTTCGGCAAAAAGCGTTTTATCCAACGAAGCGGCATCGGCACCAACGGCTTTCTTTACTTTTGCCAGTCCGAGATACATATGGTCGCGGGCAATGATTTTCGCGCCGGGCTTGTTAATAAACTCGTTGAGCGATTTAATAGCATCGTCCGGATGGCCGTTCTCATAAGCTGCGTAACCCAAATAGCGCAAAATACGCGGGTTAACATTGTCCAGCTCTTTCATTTTTTGAGCTTCAACCTCCAGCGCTTCGTAATCTTTGGCCAAAATCAGGAAGTCGGCCCGACGCATGCGCGAATTCAAAGAGTAATCTGTCAGTTCCATATAACGCTCGTAATAGTTAAGCGCCTTTTTAATGTATTCGTCGTATTTCCGCGGCTCGACATTACCCCACAAATAGTAAGTTTCCGCGAGTTCTCTGTAAACAGGTCCGTAATTAGGATTTGTCGCGACAACATTCTCGAACGACTTTACTGCCTGATCAAAAGCACGTGCACCTTTGAGCAGCACCCCCTGACGCACCTGAGCGCGGATGAGCGAATTGTCCGCCTGATAGGCGCTGCGGTAAGCCACATAAGCATCGTTCTGGTTTTTATCGCCTGAATAAGCATCGCCCAACGTGATCAGGACCTGCCCGTCTGTCGGCGCTATGGCCTTTGCACGTTCGAGCACTGTAATTGCTTTTTTGTAATCAGGATTTTCTGCGTCCATATAAGCTTGAGCTACGTACACAAACTCCTCGGTGTCACGTCTGCGCATATCCTTTGTGGCTGAGGCAAAATGAGACTCGGCAGCTGCTTTATCACCTCGGTTCAACGCGAGTTCACCCAACCCGATGTGATTAAGGTTTGCGTCCTTGCCGGCTTTCATCCCGCGATCGAACGCCCACTTAGCCGAATCGGCGAGATCCTGTTTCAGGTAAGTTTTTCCAAGCAAAAAAGCCGCGCGTCCGTCGGCAGGGTTGGATTGCACTATGGCTTTCAACGTTTTTTTGGCATTTTCGTATTGCTCTGCGTCGATAGCCTTCATGGCTTGGTCAATATTCTGCGCCTGAAGCGTGCCTAATCCTAGAAAAGTACACACAGCAAGGCTCATGAATTTAAATTGGTTCATAATATTCGTGTTAGTCGAGTTATTAATTAATTTGATTGAGGCTTCACAACGATTTTTCTGGGGGGAATCCGTACCGGAAGCAATCCTGATTTTAGCATGATGCGCTGACCGCGATCTCCGGCGATAAAAGAAGCAAGACCGATTCCCAAACCGTTTCGCCCTTGGTTATCGATAAGAAACAAATCACGTGCCAAAGGATACTCGCCTGTAGCAAGGTTGTTTTGGTTCGGCATAAAATACCCGTTTGCACCGATACCTTTCACGGCCAATGCGCGCACGTTTTTCAAAGATTCGGCAACGGCGGGTGTGGGTTGGTAAAGCCAGTTAATCCCTACAACCCCGATGGCGTTTTCGTTTTCGGAAACATAGCTTATGACGGCTTCTGATCCGTCAAGGGCATAAACACCATCGGCGGGAAATTCTTCAACCTTAGAAAGTTCCAACAAATAACGGACCGTCCCCGAGTTAGGGTTGTCGAACACGAGAGTGGGCATATTCGGGTCGGCGTTACCTTTCAATAGTGAAACAACACGCTCTAAATCGATGAGCGTATCTCGCTCGCGCCGGTTTGAAATAAATACTACGGCGTCTTTTCCGAGTTCGGTGATTTTAGGATAGCGCTCTTTAGACTTAAAATAATCGATCTCTTCCTTGGTCAGCGTCCGGGCTAAAATTGCAATCTGCGAAGAATCCGCTACAAACGCGCGAAACGCCTCCGCTTCGGAACGCGGAATCAACGTGAACTTGGCATCGTACTGATTCTCGAACACCGCTACCTGATCTTCTATGATCGGCATCAGCGATTCGTCTACCAATACAGACGTTTTTCCTTTTAAAATCGTTTCTTCGGGCTGTCCTTCCTTTTTGTCGCAGGCAAACAACAGCGCGAGTAGTCCGGTTAAGCAAGCGATTTTCTTCATATCAATGGTTTTTATCGGCCTGAAGCAATCTTATAAAACGCAGAAACGCGTACACTAACAGCAAGCACCCAAAGGCCAAACGTCCGTTGTCGCTGATGTTGAGCGGCAGCTGTTTCCAGAAGATAATCATTAAACCTAATGCAAGATACACCAAAAAGAACAGTATGCCTATAATGAAAAGAAATCGCTGTTGAGGCGATTTCTTTCCGTGGGATTTTCTTTGGATCATTGTTAATTCGCCGATTGAATCCTGATGGGCAGCTGATACGAACATCGAACTGCACGTCCGTTCTGCACGGCGGGCGCCCATTTCGGAGAGCGCTTTAGTACGCGAATGGCTTCTGCCCCGGTCCCGTACCCGATGTCTCGCAATACCTTTATGTCGGTAAGGCTCCCATCCTTTTCAACAACGAAAGACACATAAACGTTTCCTTTGAGTCCTTCCTCTTCAGGTGCACGATAGTTATTGGACACGAATCTGTAGAATTGTTCGATACCTCCAGGGAATTCGGGCTTGACCTCAACTCCGGCTAATGAGTGTACCGAGGTGTCATCTACGACGTCTGCGTTTTTAGGTCCCGTGCCTACCGGCGCAATAGTAAGTACGGCGTCCGGGTCGCCTTTGATGTTCTCGCTACCCACTTTCTTGTCCTCGAGGTCCTTGATTTTAGGTGGTTCTTCGATAACTTCTTCGGCTTTTGCAACCACAGGCTTCACGAATTTAACTTGATCCACCTTAGGTGGCGGTGGTGGCGGTGGCGGCATGTTCGGCGGTGGCGGTGGCGCAGCTTTCTTAGGTGGCGGGAGTGTTACAGTCACGATCTTCGTGTCGAGCGTAGCATCCTTGTCCGCCCCTTTATTAGGCAGCATTCGGGCTAGCATCGGCAGACTTACCAAAAATACGAAGATCACTGCGGCAATTCCGAGGGCACGCATGGTGACGCCGGGGTTTTCTTTCCGCAAGCGATAAGCTCCGTAAAGCTTGTTTCGTCCTTCGAAGACGATTTCAAGCCACTGCTGTTTTAAAATATCCAGTTTCATTTCTTTTTTGCTTTAGCGGTTATTCTGCGTTGGCAGTTCCGTCCAATAGATTCACTTCCTCTGGAGTGATGTCGGTAATTGCGTACGTAGGAACGTCGACAATCGCCATTTCATCCAGTGCATCAACGAGGTTCTTATACGTTGACGTTTTACTCGGCTTTATCACGACGATAAGCCCTTTATTCGGATCTCCCGTGTATTCCACGACAGATTTTTTGCGTTTGAGCAGTTCCTGACGAATACCATCCCTACCGAACACTGTTTCCTTTGGCGCGGAGATGGGCTCATCCAAACGACCTACATAGTACATCAGTTTGTCATCGCCTCCGAGCAACATGGTCACGGTACGATTTTCGTCGATTTTCATTTCTTTATTCTTCTCCGGATCTTCGTCCTTATCGGGCAAACTTAGATCCATCGACTGAGGCTTAGACAACGAAGTCGTAAGCATAAAGAATGTAATCAAAAGGAAAGCCAAATCCACCATCGCCGTCAAATCGACCGAGGACGACAGCTTTTTACTGCGTACCTTATTGGAGCCTTTCTTGCCTTGACCCTCGCTGGTATTTAATTCAGCCATTTGTTATTTTTTAAATTAAAAGTTTTCACTGCGCAAGCCAGTCACCAAGTTGAACGTGTTAACTTTCTGGTCCTGCAATATATCCATCACGCGCTTAATCTCAGGGTATTGCTCGTTCGCGTCTCCTTTAATAGCGATTGTCAACTCTACGTTGTTAATATCTATTGTAGCCAAGCGCGCAAACCTTATCCAGTCCGCAAGTTGATTATCGGTGGAATCTTTTGGAATTCCAGGCTGAACGTCGGCTTTGTTCCGGTCCGCAGGTTTCATGTCGATAACTTGCTTCAGGGCACCAATCGGAACTCCGAAATTGTCGATCAGCGCAAACTTCTGCTGGTCCTCTTCCGAAAAATCTATGCCGTATTTCTCGCTCATCTGTTCCAGGGTACGGATTCGTATTTCTCTTCCCGCCACACCAAAGAACACCTTTCCGTTATCTCCGATGGTGATTGTAGCCAAATCGCTGTCAGGCAATTTAGTTTGAACCGTCGAATTGGGCGTATCTACGGGCAAAGGCTCGGGCTGTCGGCTCGTGGCCGTCAGAATAAAGAAGGTCAGCAAGAGGAACGCGACGTCGCACATTGCGGTCATGTCCACGGTTGTCACCTTACTGGATGATTTTACTTTTGCCATTAAGTTTGTTATTTTTTATACCGGCCGAAACGTTTTGCGCTTTGCCGGAATAAATGATGATTAGTTTCTCAAGCTACCTTTAAAACGACGGTATGTACCGATTATTGTAGAACCAGCCTCGTCAATAGCGTAAGTAAGCGTGTCGATTTTCGACGTAAAATAGTTGTATGCGATGATCGCAAGTACGGATGTCAAAATCCCGGTAGCCGTGTTAATAAGAGCCTCGGAAATACCGTTTGCAAGAGCAGCCTGGTCAGGTGTACCGGATGTTGCCAACGCCCCGAAAGCCGTAATCATACCAAGTACAGTTCCTAAAAGACCTACGAGCGTACCAAGCGACACAAGAGATGAAATAACCGTCATGTTTTTTTCGAGCATCGGCATCTCTAATGAAGTAGCTTCTTCAATTTCTTTCTGAATCGTTTCCGAAGCAGCTTCGCTGTCAAATCCTTCGCGCTTAACGTCCTGATACTTAACTAACGCAGAACGAATCGCATTAGCTACAGAACCTTGTTGTTTATCACAAGCGGCAATAGCTCCATCAATGTCACCACTGTTAACGAGTGCCTGGATTTGCTCCATGAATTTGTCTAAATTCCCTTTTCCTGCCGCTCTTGAAATGACAATAAAACGCTCGATAGAGAACACAAGTACCATCATCAAAAGCCCCATAAGCACAGGTACTACATATCCCCCTTTATAAATCATTCCCAAATAATTCCCCGGTTTCGGCTGGTTTGCTGGATTTTCGTCGATAAAGTTGGACGCATCTCCCAAAATAAAAGTTCGGATTAAGAATCCGACTGCAAGACTTCCAACAATAGCGATAATCGTAAATATATTACCACCGGTTGAACCACTCTGTTTTTTAGCGTTTGCCATTTTTCAAATTTTTAGTTTTAAAAAAAATCAATTTTAGTCGTCTGGTTTTACATTCTAACCATAGGGCAGCAAATTTAATTTTTTACTTCTAATAAAAAAACTTTTTTTATTTTTATTAGTATTAAATTTCGAAGCGCTAATCCTTGATTTTGCAAGACTTCAGAGCGAATGTAAACCCTTGTATCTGCCACCAAAACGCCTCGTTTACAAACCCCGCAATTTTGCAAATTTCCAAAGCCAAACCGAATTAAATTTTCTAATCTCACCCGCGTTTTATGCCAAAAATTCTCAAGGGTTTTCACGCCATAATATCACCGGATTTATGCCAACGAGATTTAAACCCTACGGGTAACCGCTGTGACTGAAAACCAACCCGTTGCCGGCGAACAGGCGATAATGTCCTTATAAACTACTTCACCCATTTCCGAAGAACCAGACGGTCGGCTTAGGGCCACGGTTCGGAGTTGCGCCTGCGCTTTTTCGCGCGTTCCGGAATTAAACGACGTACATCCGCAGTTATTTCGCTTATGCCTGAATATTGCCACAATCCTCAGCTGCCGTCACTCGACTTAAACGACAAACTGTTTGAAACGCCCGCCCGCAAATGAAGATACTGTTACGAAATCGATAATTTAAAGTACTCACGAGTGCCACATTTTTGCGCACCTTGTCGGGGTTCTGCATAAAGGTTGCGAAAATGAAAGCGTTAATCACCGGCCGCGATAAATTTTTAAAAAACAAACCGTTCCGATGGGATCATTTTGCCGGCTTTGCGTTTGTCGTGCTTTCAACCTGCTTCATTCTTAAAATAAACTAGCCCCGATTCTCTATAAGAAACGTTAACAGTAAAGTCCAAGGGAATTTTATTTGTTAATTTTAACGTGATTTACCAAGCGAAATATGAGAACAAGGAAACGGATTATCATCGTCGGTGCCGGTTTTGCCGGGCTGCGACTTGCACAGGACTTGCGCAATTCGCCTTACGAAATTTACCTATTCGACAAAAACAACTACCATCAGTTTCAACCCCTAATGTATCAGGTGGCAAGCGCGCGTCTGGAGCCGGCCAGCATCTCGTTTCCGCTGCGCAAAGTGTTTCAGAAATGCAAACACATTCACATTCGGATTGCCGAAGTGTTATCGGTAGAACCATCGGTGAAGCTATTGCACACCTCGATTGGCGAATTTGAATACGACTACCTTGTTTTGGCGATGGGCTGCGACACCAACTATTTCGGAAACAAACTCATGGAGCAATACGCTTATCCGATGAAATCCGTGCCCGAATCCATACAACTGCGCAACCGCATGCTGCAGACATTCGAAGATGCCGTAATTGCACCGCCGGACCAACTGCAATCGCTATTAAACTTTGTAATCGTCGGAGGCGGGCCCACGGGCGTTGAACTTGCGGGAGCATTGGCCGAAATGAAGAAAAACATTCTGCCAAAGGACTATCCGGATCAGGACTTTTCGAGACTGACGATTTATTTGCTCGAAGGAAGTCCGAACCTGCTCAACGTCATGAGTGAAGACTCGAAAAAAGCAGCGCGCCGATATCTGGAAGAACTCGGTGTAACGGTAATGACTTCGACAATCGTAGAAAAATACGACGGACATATTGTGACGCTGAACAGCGGAGAACAAATCCCGTCCAAAAACGTTGTATGGGCCGCAGGAGTCATCGGAAATACGATGGAAGGAATCCCGAAAGACCTCGCCGTAAGAGGAAACCGGCTTCCCGTAAACCGCTTTAATGAACTCGATCAGTTAGAAGACATTTATGTAGTGGGCGACGTTGCATTTATGACCGAGCCCAAATATCCAAACGGACATCCACAGGTAGCTTCAGTAGCGATCGCTCAGGCGAAGAACCTTGCTAAAAACTTCCGCGCATTAGCCGCCGGCCGTATGAGACGCGAGTTTTCATATAAAGACAAGGGTTCGATGGCGACCGTAGGAAAACGAAAGGCAGTGGTAGACCTTCCCGGATTTAGTTTTCAGGGAAGATTTGCGTGGTTTACATGGATGTTTGTGCACCTGATGCTGATTCTGAGCATCAAGAATAAACTTTCGATTTTTATCAACTGGAGCTTCAGCTATTTCAATAACGATTCCACGTTGCGCGTGCTTCTTAAACCGGCAAGAAAACAAATCGAAGCCGAAACCACGCATACCGAAGACCGGTTAGGATAAATGCTCCAGGATCATCTGTTCAATTTCGGGGCTGTTCCAGATTTGCGCGATATTTTCTAATTTCATGATTTTCTCCATGATTTCGTTCTGGCGGTCCCCAATCGCGAGCGCTTCCGCATAAGACTGGTGCGAAAACGTAACCCGGCTGTACAACGGCAACCATTTTTCGGGATGTTTATCCGAAAACCATTTTTCGATGCGCTTCTGAAGTAAAAACTGGTCGTCCGCTACACTTTTGCTCATCTCCATAAAGTTGCGATACGAGAGTTCGGCTATGGCGTCGGCATCTGGTTTTCGCAG
>CAZTGF010000016.1:20395-24918 GCA_964612955.1 uncultured Flavobacterium sp. | reverse complement strand
TCCGGAATCACCTCGATAGAATCAGGGAAATTTTTTGCGAAAAAAGATTCCACTGCAGCCCGGTCTGCTAACGACTCAAATGAATTTTCGCCTTCGAAAGGCATGAATAACGTACAGGTGAAACTGCCGTCGAGGTTCGGCAAGGCGATGAGCATGTATTCTCCGCGTGGCCAAATGTGAAACGCATTTTTCTCGAGCTTATGCGTCCCGTCAGCGTTCGGCGGAATATTTAACTCTTTATAACCCGTGTTTAAGAAATCTTGGGAGTAATTAAACATGCTTTGGCGTTGCATGCGGTGACGGATTCGCGAAAAAGCCCCATCCGCTCCAAATACCACATCGTATTGAGCCGGCGTCCATTCTCCACGTTCGGTTTCTCCTATTTGCAGTGTCGCCGAGGCAAGATCTACATCCCAGATTTTCTGTTCAAAGTGAAACTGAGCGCCGGCGTCTTCGGCCAAATCGATCATTTTCCGATTCAGCGTGCCCCGGGAAATCGAATATATCGCCTCCCCTTCCCGGCCATAGGCCTGATAACTCATCCGGGTTTCAAGATGAATGGCACGTCCGAACATGGGAATGGCAATTTCGCGGATCGCATCGCCCACGCCCACGCGGTCCAAAGCTCTCCAGCCGCGATGGGACATGGCCAGATTTATGGAACGGCCGGAAAACTGAACCGTACGTATGTCCTTGCTTCTGTCGTAAACGTGAACCGTGTGTCCGGCCTGGCGCAGGTAAATGGCCAACAAAGAACCCACGAGTCCCGAGCCCACAACGGCAATCTTTAATGGTTGCTGCATTTTAAAAAGAAATCGCCGTAAAAGTACGCAATAAAACGATGGCAAAGCGAATTCCGGTGATTTGGGCGTGCCCCGGCAAGAACCTTTATCGCCACGTTCACCTTGGGTCGCCGGGCCGGGCTGTCCGTGCTATTGCGGCGCGCGGCGCCCAACGGGTAGAGGACGTTGTGCCGGCTTGCGCGCCGCAATACCTTACTCCCATCCCTCACGCGGGCCGCTATCTATCGTTAAAATTATCGTAACAACCTCAAAGGCAAGTCTCAAAAAAACGTAACTTCAAAGTACAACTAATCAAAAACCACAAAGTTATGAGAGATTTAATTTGGTTGATCGTCGTGATTTTGCTCATCGGATGGGCCATTGGTTACTTCGGATTTGGGGAAGCTGTGGGCAACCTGATTCACATTTTACTTGTGCTGGCCATTATTGGCGTACTTTACCGCCTGGCCACGGGCCGAAGACCCTGACATAAAAAGAGAGGCTGTCCAAAAAACAGCCTCTCTTTTTTTACCGCCCCGAAATCGCGCGTTTTAAAATCTGCCCGAATTCGTACATATCCTCGAAACTCGTGTAAAGCGGAACCGGCGCAAGCCTGATTACATTCGGCTCTCTCCAGTCCGTGACAACCCCCTGACGCATCAGTTCCTCAAACAAGGCCCGCCCTTCTCCGTGCAGAAAAACAGAAAGCTGGCTCGCGCGTTCTGCGGGCGTAATTACCTCAAAACGCCCGGCGACTTCTGCACTTATTTCAGACAGAATAAATTCCAGATACGCTGTGATTTTGTCTCTCTTGCGAATCAGCGCGTCCATGCCCACCTCAGCAAACATTTCTACCGAAGCCAGATAGGGCGCCAGAGAAAGAATCGGCGGGTTAGAAATCTGCCAGCCGTTCGCGCCGCTTACGGGATCGAAATCCGGTTCCATCATAAACCTGCGCTCCTTGCTATGGCCCCACCAGCCCGCGAACCGGTTAAGATCGGCATCGTGGTGTTTGTGATGGACAAAAAATCCGGACACATTTCCCGGCCCCGAATTCATGTATTTGTAACTGCACCAGGCCGCAAAATCCACCTGCCAGTCGTGAAGTTCAAGTTTGATGTTACCCGCCGCATGGGCAAGGTCCCAACCTACGTATGCACCTGCCTTATGTCCGGCTTCGGTGATGGATTTGATATCGAAAACCTGACCCGTGTAATAATTTACACCTCCTAGTAACACGAGAGCCACACTGTCGCCGGCTTTTTCAATCTCGGCCAGAATGTCTTCGTGCCGGATGTTGTGTTCCCCGGGACGGCGCTTTACTTCTATAATAGCGTCGGCGGGGGCGTAACCGTGGAACCGCACCTGACTTTGCAACATGTACTGGTCCGATGGAAATGCTTTTTCTTCGCAAATGATTTTATAGCGGCGCGATGTGGGCTTGTAAAACGACACCATCAGAAGGTGGAGGTTTACAGTAAGCGTGTTCATCACACCAACCTCTGTAGGCAAGGCTCCTACGATGGCGCTGAGGGGCTCACTAAATCTTTCGTGGTAATCCCACCAGGGTTTGTCCGCGTAGAAATGGCCTTCGACGGCGAGTTTTTCCCAGTCGTCCATAATTTGGTTTACGTAGGCCCGGGCGCGTTTGGATTGCAGTCCGAGCGAATTGCCGGTAAAATAAATGACGGGCTTGCCGTTTACGCGCGGAAATAAGAATTCGTCACGCCACGCGGCGAGCTTGTCTTCGGCATCGAGTCCACGGGCGTATTCACGGGTATTTTGAAACATAAGCGTAGTTTTTGGCTAAAATACGAATTCAGCGGTGATGTGACAACGGGGCTGCGTGAGGGATTGCCGCAAGGTATGCGGCGCGCAAGCCGGCACAACATCGTTTACCCGATGGGCGCCGCGCGCCGCATAACGCAGAAAGCCCGGCCGCGCTTGCAAAATGTTGTTTGGCGTTTATTAACTGGCGCGGACACGCCATAAAAAAACCCGCCTTTATCAGACGGGTCGGTTTCTATAAAATCAGCATTGCATCGCCGTAGGAGTAAAAACGGTAGCCTTCTTTAATGGCTTCGTCGTACGCCTTTTTCATGAGATCGTGCCCGGTAAAGGCCGAGATCATCATCAAAAGCGTGGACTTTGGCGTGTGGAAATTCGTGACCATGCAATCCGCAATCGAGAAATCGTAAGGCGGAAAAATAAACTTGTTCGTCCAGCCGTCGTACGGGTTCAATGTGCGCACCGAAGAAACAGAACTCTCAATCGCGCGCATCGACGTGGTTCCTACAGCGCAAACGCGTTTCTTGTTCATTTTGGCTTCGTTTACCACCTTGCACGCCTCTTCTGTAATGCGTAGTTCTTCGGAATCCATTTTGTGTTTAGAAAGGTCTTCCACTTCCACAGGGTTAAACGTTCCCAAACCTACGTGCAGCGTAATCTCGGCAAAATTTACTCCTTTAATTTCGAGGCGCTTTAGCAGGTGCTTTGAAAAGTGCAACCCGGCCGTAGGTGCGGCTACCGCGCCTTCTTCTTTGGCGTAAATCGTTTGGTAGCGCTCTGCATCTTCGGGAATTACTTCGCGGTTGATGTATTTTGGAATCGGCGTTTCACCGAGTTCATTCAGTTTGTGACGGAATTCGTCGTAAGAGCCGTCGTATAAAAAACGCAGCGTACGACCGCGGGACGTGGTATTGTCTATAACCTCGGCCACGAGCGAATCATCTTCGCCAAAATAAAGTTTGTTACCAATGCGGATTTTACGCGCCGGATCTACGAGAACGTCCCAAAGACGCTGTTCGGAATTCAGTTCGCGCAGCAGAAAAACCTCGATGCGGGCTCCCGTTTTTTCCTTGTTGCCGTACAAACGGGCCGGAAAAACTTTGGTGTTGTTTAAAATGAGTACGTCTCCATCGTCAAAATAGTCGATAAGATCTTTAAACATTTTGTGTTCGATGGTTCCCGATTTACGATCAACGACCATAAGTCGCGATTCGTCTCTGTTCTCTGCCGGAAAATCCGCCAAAAGTTCTTTAGGCAGATTAAAATTGAAATGAGATAACTTCATTCGCTTAGAAAGGTTTTTTGTACTGAAAAGCAGCCTTTTGCCACCTTCAGGATTAGGATTGCAAATATACGACTGCCAAACAGGCGTTGTCAAGTAAAACGCGGAAAATTTAATTGCGACCGCGCCGGTTCCTACGTAAACCGCACTTTGAACCCGATTTGCGCGAACTTCTCCCAGAATTCCGGGAACGATTTTTTCACGACCTGTGGTTCTCGTATCGAAAGCGAAATTTTTAGCGCAAGCGGCGCAAACGCCATAGCCATACGGTGGTCCTGGTACGTGTCTACTGAAACGTCCGGGGTTAACACCCGCGCCGGATCAAATTCAAGCCGGTCCGATGAAATTGTAACATCGGCGCCCAATTTCCGCATTTCGGTTTGAAGCGCGGCCAAGCGGTCCGTTTCTTTAATAACGAGCGTATGTAACCCGCGTAGCTTTGTTCCGATGCCAAGTCCGAGACAACAAACGGCGATTGTTTGGGCCAAATCGGGAGTATCGGACAAATCAGCGATGTAACGCGGGGGTAAAACAACATCTGCTTTTGTGAGTGAGATGCCATCGTCTTCGAATTGGGTTATCACACCAAGAGGCGCAAACAATTGTACGAGGGCGCGGTCGCCTTGTAAATCATCGGTAGAGAAATGCCAAAGACGCAGCGTAGTTCCCGG
>CAZTGF010000016.1:0-20295 GCA_964612955.1 uncultured Flavobacterium sp. | reverse complement strand
AACCGTACCGCCCGGAAGCGACTTTCCTCTGATGTACAATGGCGGAAATCCTTCGCGCCCCATGTAGGAGACATCGGCACCGAGCTGCGTCAAAACATCGACGAGAATGCCAATCGGCCGATCGCGCATGCGTTCAGATCCGTCGAGTGTAATCCGGCAACCGGGAACTGAGGCGTAGTAAGCGGTTAAAAAACGCATGGCTGTTCCCGCATGCCCGATGTTCACCGGTCCGTTCAAAATGCGCAGCGCCTCGGTCAACGCCCGGGAATCTTCACTTCCGGAAGCGTTACAGACCTCAAATCCACCGAACAATGCCGAAAGAATGAGCCAACGGTTCGTTTCGGACTTTGACCCCCCGATGCTGACAGTTTCCCCGCTTTTGATCCGGGTGTATGGCAAATGCGCAATCATGCGGCTAAGGTACAAAATTGCGTGCGGAGCAGTTTGCTATTTTAGCTTGTCGTTGTTGTGATGCCGGTTGTGATCCCGCTGGGTTTTGAGCGCCATTTTCTTGTCAAACGCGGCCTGTAAATCGACTCCGGTCTGGTTGGCAAGGCACATGACGACAAAAACTACATCGGCGAGTTCTTCTCCGAGGTCTTTGGTTTTATCGCTTTCCTTTTCGGACTGCTCTCCGTACCTGCGCGCGATGATGCGGGCGACTTCGCCTACCTCTTCGGTCAGTTGGGCCATATTGGTAAGTTCGTTGAAGTAGCGTACACCGTGCGTTTTAATCCAGGCGTCGACTTCTGACTGAGCGTTTCTGATGTCCATAGTTTGTGGTTTGACTATACTTTTTTCAAAACGATTTTTTCGGTCTGCTTCTCTACGAGTTTCTGATAAAAATCTTTGAGCACGGTGTAGTATTCGGCCGGAACCACAGCGTGATTAAACTCCGATTGGGCCATAATCTGAATGTTATTGCCGCGATGCGAAAGTACGTATTTAAAACTGCAGAGCCCGTCCTGCCCGGCCAGATTCAAGCTTTCGGGCATCGAAGCGACCTGATAACCCTCCGGAACCTGAATGCTCACATTGTAACGGTAAGCGCGCGGATAACCAAAGTCCACGGGGAAATCGCGTTTATCCATTTTAAACGGATTTTCGCCCACCGTCAGAAACAGCATCGGCGTCAGGTGAATATCGCCGTTTATTACATCCATTGCATTATTCTTCGTGAATGAAAACGACTCCACTACGGGTTTAAGCAAATCCGATCCCTGGCGCGTATAGTCCGATATTTCGATATGGTTCATGCGCGCTTCGAGTTGTTCAAGGTAAGCGTCTTCGTGTCGGTGCAGGTATTCGGAGCGAAACTCGAGTGCCGCGTTTTCCGACAACTGATTTCGAAGCATGCCTTTCACACCGCCCTCGGGCGTAATGCTATACATGAGGTTTACCGTTTCTGTCGAAGGCCGTCTTGGCACAAGTGGAATGGTCACAGATGAACCGTTGGGGCGAATCAGTCGGCCATTCCAGTTCAGGTTTCTGAGCGGGAGCACGTTTGGAAGCGAGTAAGGTTCGGTGGCATCGAGCAGAATTGTCCCTTCGGGAAGTTCCACCGATGAAATCACATAGTTAAACGCCGTGCGCGATGGTGAAAGTACGATGCCGTGACTACGCGTACTCACAAGTACCGGATTGGCTTCGAGGCCTGCATGACGCAACATCGCCGTGAGCATGAGGTTCACTTCTGCCACATTTCCGGTTTTGTCCGAATAGGCGCGCCGAACCCCATTATCGCAATAATAGCCGTATTTTCCGTTCCATTTTACGTTCTTTTTTACATAGTCGAAAACGCGCATGATTTTGTCGTAAGGCGTCGCGGCCGATGAGAGTATCGGATCAATATCTGCGGTAAAATAGTTTTTGTGTTTAAGCTCCGAACCGAATCTGTCGTGCTCATAAATCGTTTTTGTAACGCCTTCCCAGTCAATGGCGTAGTTTTTTGAGCCCGATGGAAACTGAGTGTACGCCAGTTCGTGGTTAATGCTCGAAACGTAATTCATAATATTATTTACGTAAGGCTCGTCTTTTAGCGAGGGCACATTCCGCGAAACATAGTTAGTCACTTTCACGTTCATATTGGCCGTACCGGTTTCGTGGTTGTTCGCATTTCTTGAACCGTACGCGTTGCGCTGAGCGGTATTGATGACGAACTGCTTTGTCTGAACTCCCGACGTAATTACCGGATTCAGGTAACCGCGCTGCATGGCCGTGTAAATAAAATACTCGGGAATTTCGGTCCGATACTCGCTGTAATCTGTGGGAATGCGGCGCTGAAAAAACCATTCTTTTAAATCTGAAAGCAAAGGCGAAGTAATCTGGTACTCGAGTTCTACTATCGAACCTTCTTTTACAGCCGGCATCACGATTTTCTTCTGCGACCAATATTCATTGACTTTTTCGTCGAACTGCCCGTCGCTTCCGAGTTTGGTGCGTTGAACTTTGCCGTTTACGAGGTTGTAAGTATAAGCGTCGTAAAGCCGTAATGTTTCTTTAAGACCCGTACCCACGTAATACGGAATCGTAAAATTCGCCCAGTCGTAACCGTTTTTGTTGTAAATCTTAATACGGGTTTTTACGTTGACGACTTTTTGGAAATCGTCGTCGATATACGCAAACGTTACATTGCCAACATCGTGCAGTACCGCAGCGTTCGCAGTAGGTTCAAGCGGATGTTGCATGGTCTGTAAATCGGCCACGGAAACTTTTTGAATCGAAAATTTCTGAGCGGCTAACCCTGTCGAAACTGACAGTATTAACATTAATAGGAGCTTTTTCATCAGCGGAAATAAGTTATGTTTTAATTAGAGCAATTTTTGCGTTGTCGTATCTCGAAACCAAATCGCGGAACTCGCGCAGGGAATCATATGCGCTTTTGTCGTGCCGGCCTTCTTTTAACAAGAATTCGCGTTTGTACAACAACTTTCCGTGATCCAGTTTTTCGATTTCCATTTTATATGTCCCGAAGGCATTTGTCACTTCAATCGGCCTTGGAAGTGATTCCACAGTATAGCCCAAAGGCAGGCGAATTTCAATTTCGTCCCTATCCAGATAGCCGCGGTTGATTTGTACGGGCATATGGCGTGTGCGGTAGCGCTTGGGCACATGAGGGTTGTTGTTAAACGCATTCGGCACAAAAACAAACTTTCCGTCGATGTGACTGGCGTACGAAGCAGCAGAAAGTTCGATGTCCTGAGTGAATTTTATTTCCTTTGTGTCGTTGTGAAAACGCACCGGACCCAGCCTGAGGTTGCCTATTTGAGAAAGGTAATTTTTGTAGAACCGCTCGCGTTCCGAGGCATCGAAGTCTTCGCGCCGGTAAGCGTCCTGGTATTGCGTTCCAGTAGAAACGACCTGGAGTTTTGCAACAATATCGCCCGATGGATTCAATTGCAGATAGCCGCGTGTAATCTGGCTGTTGCTTTCATCTTTCGAAAATGAGGTTTGAACGACTTCGCCTCCTTCTGGCTTTACGACGAGTACGTTGCGGCCATCGGTAAAATTCCCGTTAAAATTAAACGGCACTTTCTGGTCGGTACATTCCATAAAAGCGTAGCCATTTTCGGTTGGAAGCGCAAGAATTACGTGGTTTCCCTGCACCGATGCAAAATCCGGGACCAGATTCACGCGCGTACTTCCGGCGTGAACAATCGTGTAATAAGAAGTTACGCCTACCGCATTCAGCAACGCTCGTGTGTAATTCGCAAGCGCCTTACAATCGCCATAACCGAGTTTGTCCACGTCCTGAGCGCGCATTGGCTTAAATCCACCGATGCCCACCTGAATGCTCACATAGCGCGTCCGGCTTTGCATGTACTCGAAAATTTTCCGCGCTTTAGCTACGGCATCGGTTTCATCTGCGACAAGGGCCTGCATTGCCGCTGCGGTTTTTTCGGGAAGCTCATCGGTACCAGAAAGCAGCGTCTCGTAATACCATTTGCCGAAAGTCGACCAGTCGGCGGCCTGCCCGTTCACACCTTCGAGGTTAAACTTCTCGAGTTTGCAGTACAGAATCGGCAGGATATTGCGGTAATCGGGGCTGTAATCTTCGTGCCGGATTGCGGGCAAATCGGTTACCTCGTACGTTAACTTTCCTGCGTTTTCGGTTTTTACTACCGTGGGAATCGCATCGAAATTTACTTCGGTATAACCAAAGCCGAGCGAAGCATCATACGAAATGCTGTAGCGCGATGCCCCGGTGCTTGCCGCATAATTCCGGTAGGGCATCCAACGCGGTAAAAAAGCGGTATTGGAACTGCGGATTTCATGTTGAAAAACAACGGTGAACGGATATCGGACCGGCGTATAATTGTAGTATAACATGCGGTCGTCGCTGAATACAGAAAAGCCGTCGGCTACACTCGCATCGGAGAAATCTTTGCGCCTGACTCTGCGAATTTCTTTGCCGGACGCATCAAAAACAGTGGCTTCGATCCTTGTAATCCGATGAGATTTTGTGTAATGCGCAGAAAGGTCTACGGCCTGAAGCCCTGATTCGTTTAACACTGTCACCGCCGTAAGGTAACGGGCCACAAACCTGTCTTGAGACTGAACTTCGACCTCAACCTCGTGTTGGCGTACAACGGCATTTGCATTCTCCAATAAAGCAGGCGAAATCTCGTGCGCAGCGTAATTTTGTGCCGATGCCGTGGCCACACAACCCACAACAAGACATATTAGATATTTCATGGCAATGCAACTTTCACCGACTTAAACGGGCCGGCAACAGGTTAAGAAAATTTTAACGTTTTTGGAGGTCGCAAAAATAGTAAAACCAAATGGTTTAGCAAATTATTCGCGATTTTTTGAATCGATGAGAATCGTGACAGGTCCGTCGTTCACGAGCGAAACTTTCATGTCAGCACCGAAAATACCCGTAGCTACAGGCTTTTTTAATTGGGCTTGCAGCAACCGGACAAATTCCTCGTAGAGCGGTTGTGCGTGTTCGGGCCGTGCAGCGCGGATGTACGAAGGCCGGTTTCCTTTTTTAGTAAGTGCGTGTAGTGTGAATTGACTTATAACGAGAATATCGCCGCCCGCATCGGCCACGGAAAGATTCATGACCTGGTTTTGATCGGCAAAAATGCGCAAACGCGTCACTTTTTCTGCGAGCCATTGCGCATCATCGGCCGAATCCTCAGTTTCAATGCCTAGAAATACAAGTAAGCCGACACCGATTTCTCCTGTAGTTTCTCTATCGACCCGAACCGAGGCTTCGCTGACACGTTGTACGACTATTCTCACTATGCGTTGTTTTGTTCGTCACGCGGATCGGCGCGGTAATGTTCGTCTTCGCCTTCGAGAATCGACAAATAACTGCGGTAGCGGGACCAGGCGACTTTATCCTCGTCCAACGCTTGCTTCACGGCGCAATGCGGTTCGTCTTTGTGCAGGCAATTGTGAAATTTACAACCGGCGCTCAACGCAAAAAATTCAGGAAAATAGTCGGAGATTTCACTTTTCTCCATATCGATAAGGCCGAATCCGCGAATTCCGGGAGTGTCGATAATGCGCGCGCCAAAACTCAGGTCGAACATTTCGGCAAATGTCGTCGTGTGTTGCCCTTGCTGGTGCTGGGCCGATATTGCTTTGGTTTTTAAATCCAGTCCGGGCTCCACGGCGTTGACAAGCGTAGATTTACCTACACCCGAATGGCCCGAGAACATGCTTGTTTTATCTTTCATCAACCCGCGCAATGTGTCGATTCCAGTGCCTTGAAGCGCTGAAACCTGGAGGCACTTATACCCGATGCGGCTGTAAATAAATTCCAGATAAAGTTGTTCGTCCCGTGCGGCCTCCGAATACGTATCGATTTTGTTAAACACGAGAACTGCCTCGATGTCATAGGCTTCGGCCGTCACAAGAAACCGGTCTATAAAAGCGGTTGTGGTTACCGGATTGTCAATTGTCACAATTAAAAAAACACGGTCGATGTTTGACGCGATGATGTGCAATTGCTTGGAAAGATTTACCGATTTGCGCACGATATAATTGCGACGCGGCTCAATGTCCGAAATTACGCCCCGCACTTCGTCTGTAGTCTTGTCGAGTTCGAACACTACGATATCGCCCACCGCTACCGGATTCGTGGAACGTATGCCACTAATGCGCAACCGGCCTTTGATGCGGCAATCGATCATTTGCCCTTGGGCGTCCTTTACGCTGTACCAGCTTCCAGTGGATTTGTAAACCGTTCCCTTCATCGGCCAAAGATAATGCGTTTCATTTTGTGCCTTCGCCCGGATTCATGATCATTTGCTGGTGGGCGATGCTTTCTTCGTGAATCGCTTTAAAAAGTTGCAGGATAAATTCACGGGTAAGGCCTTTTTGGGCGCCTTCACGCATCATTTTCTTTTTGACGTCCACCCAGCGCTGGTTTTGCAGGATGGCCACGTTCTGCGATTTTTTGAGTTGTCCGATTTCTTCCGCAATCCTCATGCGTTTGCCCAACACTTCGAGCAATTTTGCATCGGCAAGGTCAATGCGCGAACGCAGGGCGTCGATTTCTGCGACAAAAGTTTCCTGAGTCGATTCTGTCTTTCGAAGGCGAAGCTCGTCGAAAATCGCTTTCAAACGCCCGGGCGTTATCTGTTGTGCGGCGTCGCTCCAGGCTTCGTCGGGTCGCGGATGGGTTTCAATCATAAGCCCGTCGTAAGTCAGGTCAAGCGCTTGCTGGGAAACTTCGGCAATCATATCTCTTCGGCCCGTAATATGAGACGGATCGCAAAGCAAAGGCAAATGAGGCCATCTGCTTTTTAGTTCGATCGGAATCTGCCACTCGGGAATATTGCGGTAAGTGGTTTTTTCATATGTAGAAAATCCGCGGTGAACGGCCCCGAGCTTGCGCACCCCAGCCTGATAAATGCGCTCAATGCCACCGATCCAGAGCGCCAGATCCGGATTGACGGGGTTTTTAACCAGAACGATTTTATCGGTTCCTTTGAGAGCATCGGCAATTTCCTGAACAGCGAACGGATTCACCGTAGTTCGGGCACCAATCCACAACACGTCGATATCGTGGTCAAGTGCAATTTTCACGTGCGTTGCATTCGCCACCTCAACGGCAAGCGGCAACCCGAATTCCGATTTTACTTTTTGCAGCCATTTGAGTCCGTGGGCGCCCACGCCTTCGAATCCTCCCGGACGAGTGCGCGGCTTCCATATTCCGGCGCGGAAAAATCGGACCGGAGAACCGGCGAGTGCGGCCGCAGTTTCCATAACCTGTTGTTCGGTTTCAGCACTGCACGGACCGGCGATAAGTAGCGGATGCGACAATTCCAACTGAGTAAGCCAGTCGCGTACGGAGCGGTCATTTTCCATCAAACGGGAATCGGGAGCCATCGGGAATTTTTGGTTTATCGAGCCGAAAAAATCGGAAGGCCAAATTACGACTTCTGAAACCAATTTACAAGTAGGTTTTATTTGCTATTTTTGTCCAAAATCCGCAGCAATGTCCATAGAAGTCAGCAATATTTCAAAAAATTACGGCAATCAGAAAGCGTTGGACAATGTGACGTTTTCGGTAGAAAAAGGCGAAATCGTGGGCTTTCTCGGTCCGAACGGCGCCGGAAAATCGACGTTAATGAAAATTCTGACCACATATCTGAATGCGGACGGCGGAACGGCAAAGGTCAACGGAGCCGATGTGAATGACAACCCGCGCAAAGTGCAACAGTCTGTAGGTTATCTTCCCGAGCACAATCCGCTTTACCTCGATTTATATGTTCGCGAATACCTCGCATTCAACGCCAGTGTGTACGGAATCGGCAAACAGCGTGTGCAGGAAGTCATTGAACTCACAGGTTTAACGCCCGAAAGTCACAAAAAGATTTCGCAATTGTCCAAAGGTTACCGGCAGCGTGTGGGGCTTGCCAATGCGTTGCTTCACGATCCTGCCGTACTGATTCTCGACGAACCTACGACAGGCCTGGACCCGAATCAGCTCGCAGAAATCCGCCAGCTGATCAAAGAATCGGGGCGCGATAAAACCGTATTTTTATCCACGCACATCATGCAAGAGGTGGAGGCCATCTGCGACCGTGTAATCATCATCGACCACGGAAAAATTGTCGCAGATCAGAAAATCGACAAAATTGCGGCATCGGCCACTGTCGTTCTCGAAGTTCAGTTCGACCAGATTGTCGACGCGGGAACGCTTGCCGATTTGCCATACCTGAAAAATGCAACGCTTACTCAGGACAATCTGTGGATTATTGAATTTTCGTCTGATGAGGACCTGCGTGCCGAAGTTTTCGATTTTGCGCAACGTCACTCGCTCAAGATTCTGCAACTGAACCAGCGCCAGAAAAACCTCGAAGCCGTGTTTCGCGAAATCACGGGGAAGAACAAATCACTCGAATCGTAAACTGCCCGAATAATGTTGCTGAACATCGGCGGGTTCAAAAGGAACGTTAACGCTGATTAAATCGCCCGTGCTGTATAAATTGCCCGATAATTTCTGTACCGGATGCACGATTAAGTCGTTTGAGCCGCGGTGAAACACTTCGATTTCCTGTGCGACAAAACCGGCCCCGTGAAACCTGCCTATTCCGTCGTAAAAATGGAGTAAAAACAGGCCTGTATTTCCCGTGATGTAAAAACCGGCCACGTGATTGCTTTGAACCACAAGGTGCTCGTTCTCGATGTTCATTACAAAATCTCCCGTTCCGACGCCGCCGAAAAAATCCATCGAAATGAGCCGTAATACCGGATAAGTCAAAACACCGTCTGAGGAAATCGTCTGTTCGGTGTTCGAATAAATTTCCTCGATATTAGGCGCGGTCAAATAAGCCGTAGTTACGCCGTAAGCGCGCGAGAGATTGCAACTGCTTTTGTCCCGGAGCCGAAGCACGTGATCCTGAACGCCAACTTCGATGTTCTCCATGATGTTCTCGCCGGACCAGATCTCTAGTTCGTAACTCTCGCCCTGACGTACGACAAGCGCAATTCCGGGTTCCACGAACACTTTTGAAATGCTGTCGATCGCGAAATTCCGCACGGTGCTGCGCCCGGACGATTTTATGCAATCTTCGGAAATGCCACAACCCGTTAAAACGAGTACTAAAATGCCGATGTAAATTTTTCGCATCACAAACGCGTTCCCACGCCAAATTCGATAGCTTCTGCGCGCCCGCCGTGGGTTTTGAGCGCGACGCCCGTAAACAGATTTTTATAAATATAATATTTGAGTCCGGCCCGTTGGTAAAAATCCATTTCGTAATCGAACGGCTTGTACACGTAATAGCCGAGTTGTGTTTCGATGCTCAACCGGTTCACAAACAATTCGTGCCCGATGAAAACGCCGAGTCTTTTGTAATCGGTGTCCGGATCTATCGGCTTGCGCTGCGGATACGCTACGGACGAATATCGGATAAACTCCTGAAGGTATTTCGAAACGAACCAATCGGCCCCGAGTTGGATGGCACTTTTTCGGCCCAGGCGTTTGTCCACGGCAGCGCTGAAATGGTAAAACGGTTGTTGTCCGCTTCCGGTAACCGGGCTTTCATTCACACCGGAACGGAAATAGAAACTGTAGCGCAAAGGTTCGCGAAAATCGGTAAAAACAGTATCGACACCCGCCATCTGGCGCACTTCTCCAAAATCGTAATGCAGTCCGATGTGCGCTGCATAACTGTTAATTCCGCTATTTGGCGATTTTATTCGGCCGTTAGAAAAATGCGTAAATACAAGCCCGGCCTCAACGCCAACAGGACCTAAAACGCGCTCCTTCCGGTATTGAAGCATAAACAGGTTACTGCTCATGAGACGCGACCCAAAGGCGTTGTTCTTGAAATTATCGTTTTTATCGTACGGATTCGTCGCCAGACCGATGCCCTGAGAAATGCGGAACAACAAACGGCGCTTCCAGAAATAAAAGTTGTAATGCGCGCCGATGGCATACGCTTCTCCGAGGTACTCGTTTTTGAAATCCTGATATTGGAACGAGAAACCTACATCGGGAAGGTTGTACGCGCGCTCCCATTCCTTCTGACCGAAAGTCCGGCGGTTAAAACTCAGCAGCACGCCTGTGGGATGCCCGGTAATCAAGTGCGTGACATCGCCCGTGTGGCGCAGGATGTTGCCGCGGAAAACATCGGCAGAAACGTAATAATCGCTGCGGGTTTGCTGAGCGGAAAAACTCCAGCAGGCCATGAGCACGAATCCAAAGATTTTACATTTCATCGGCACAAATATAAACGTTCTGCCGGGCTGGAGAAATGCCGGCTCTTTATTTATCGGGCGCCATCGGACCGGAATAAAAATTCCGCGCTAAAAATTTTAAAGCCCAAAGGAAATACTATCTTTGCGATCGAAAAATCACGGGAGGAAAAATTTGGACTGATTGCAACCTCTGTAAAAAATGCTAAAGCAGCAATGTCTTCTTTAGCTTCGGGTGCGCACCGTTCGGGTTAACTTCCCCAAAAACCACAACAATGGCGTATTTATTTACCTCAGAATCCGTAAGTGAAGGACATCCTGACAAAATTGCTGACCAGATCTCGGACGCACTCATCGATAACTTTTTAGCATTTGACCCATCGGCCAAAGTGGCTTGCGAAACGCTCGTAACCACTGGACAGGTCGTGCTGGCGGGCGAAGTGAAATCCACAACCTATCTCGACGTTCAGAAAATTGCGCGCGAAGTCATCCGGAAAATCGGTTACACAAAAAGCGAATATATGTTCGAGGCGAATTCGTGCGGGATTTTGTCTGCGATTCACGAGCAATCATCGGACATTAACCAGGGCGTTGAACGCGCGAATCCCGAGGAACAAGGTGCAGGCGATCAGGGAATGATGTTTGGCTACGCCACCGGGGAAACGGACGATTATATGCCGCTTGCGCTCGATCTTTCGCACAAGCTGCTCCAGGAACTGGCCGAACTCAGACGCGAAAACCGCGAAATTACGTACCTGCGCCCCGACGCGAAATCTCAGGTAACGCTTGAGTACGACAACGACAACAAACCAGTGCGCATTGATGCGATTGTGATTTCTACCCAACACGACGATTTTGATGCAGAACCCGCGATGCTGGAGCGCATTAAAAACGACATTATCAATATTCTCGTACCTCGCGTGATTGAGAAATACCCACAATACCGCCACCTTTTCAACGACAAAATCAACTACCACATTAACCCGACGGGCAAATTCGTCATTGGCGGACCGCACGGGGATACGGGCCTTACCGGTCGCAAAATTATTGTGGATACTTACGGCGGAAAAGGCGCTCACGGTGGTGGTGCGTTCTCTGGAAAAGATCCGAGTAAAGTGGACCGAAGTGCAGCTTATGCCACGCGCCACATTGCCAAAAACCTTGTGGCAGCAGGCGTTGCGAGAGAAATTCTCGTGCAGGTTTCCTACGCCATCGGAGTTGCAAAACCTATGGGCATTTACGTAAATACTTACGGCACGGCTAACGTGAATAAGACCGACGGCGAAATCTCCAAGATTGTGGAGGAATTGTTCGACATGCGCCCCTACGCGATTGAACAGCGGCTGAAACTGCGCAACCCGATTTACAGCGAAACTGCCGCTTACGGCCATATGGGACGCAAACCGCAAACCGTGACCAAAACGTTTATCGACTCGAGCGGAAACCCAAAAGATTTTACCGTGGAATTGTTTACCTGGGAAAAACTCGATTACGTAGATAAAGTCAAACAGGCTTTCAACATCTAAAGTTAAGGCCGCGTCGGTTTTATGCGGCTTTTTTTTCGCACAGTGGCGGCCGGGGGAAATTTTCACCTCAGCGGGCGTCCCTGCCGATATTTATGCTATTTTTGCGTACGAAATCAGACAGATCATATGAGAACGATACAATTCAGAGAAGCCATTTGCGAGGCGATGAGCGAAGAAATGCGCCGGGACGAATCCGTGTACCTTATGGGCGAAGAGGTGGCCGAGTACAACGGAGCCTACAAAGCTTCTAAAGGAATGCTCGACGAATTCGGGCCCAAGCGCGTAATTGACACCCCGATTGCAGAACTCGGATTTGCCGGGATCGCCGTAGGTTCCGCGATGAACGGAAACCGCCCGATTGTGGAATTTATGACGTTCAACTTCTCGCTTGTGGGAATCGACCAAATTATCAACAACGCCGCGAAAATGCGCCAGATGTCTGCCGGACAATTTCCTATGCCCATGGTATTTCGCGGTCCGACGGCTTCTGCCGGACAACTTGCCGCAACGCACTCTCAGGCGTTTGAAAGCTGGTATGCGAACACGCCGGGCCTGAAAGTCGTAGTACCGTCGAACCCATACGACGCCAAAGGATTGCTGAAATCGGCGATCAGAGATAACGACCCGGTGATTTTTATGGAATCCGAACAGATGTACGGAGACAAAGGAGAAGTGCCCGAAGGCGAATACACGATTCCACTTGGAGTGGCCGATATCAAACGCGAAGGCAAAGACGTCACTGTGGTTTCTTTCGGGAAAATCATTAAAGAGGCGCTTGCCGCAGCCGAAACGCTCGAAAAAGAAGGCATTTCAATCGAAGTGATCGACCTCAGAACGGTTCGTCCGATGGATTACGACGCCATCATCGCATCGGTGAAAAAGACGAATCGCCTTGTGGTTCTCGAGGAAGCCTGGCCGTTTGCAAGTGTCGCTTCGGAAATCACGTATATGGTCCAGGAGCGCGCATTTGATTATCTGGACGCCCCGATTCAGCGCATCACCACAGCCGATACACCCGCGCCTTATTCGCCCACGCTGCTAAAAGAATGGCTGCCAAATGCAAATGACGTAATCAAAGCGGTTCACAAAGTGCTTTATAAGAAATAACTTCTATATTTGAATAGACAAACTTCATCAACGCTGGTGAAGTTTTTTTTTACACGAATATGCGCCCAATCCTCCTTCTCCTCTGCTTTTTTGCGTGCTTTTCCGGCCTCGCAACTTTTGCGCAAACCAAAGTCAGCGGCGTGGTTGTGGACGACATGCAGCAACCGGTTCCATATGCCAACGTGGCGCTCAAAGGCTCCCGACACATGACGGTGACCAACGAAGACGGCCGGTTCTACCTTGAATCGAACCAGAATTACCGCACGCTCATCGTTTCTTTTGTAGGATTCGATACTCAGGAAATTCCGCTGCCCAAAGCAGTGAATTACGAATTTAAGGTCGTGTTGGGCGGCAGTCAGGTGCTCAACGAAGTAACGGTTTACACGGGAAAAACGTCGAAAAAAGACAATCCGGCCCTTGTGATCTTGCGCAAAATCTGGGAGCGAAAACGCAAGAACGGGCTTTATATGTTCCGCCAGTACGAGATGGAAAAATACGAAAAGGTGGAGTTCGACATGAATACAATCGACAGCGCCTTTATGCAGAACCGGATTTTCAAAGGCATGGAGTTTATTTTTGACCATGTGGACACGTCCAGAATCACGGGAAAAACCTACCTGCCAATTTTTATCAACGAATCGCTTTCAAAGGTTTACGGCGACAACGAGCGCAATAAAACCAAGGAGGTGATGACCGCCAACCGAAACTCGGGCTTTTCCGATAACCAGCAGATTCTCGCATTCATTAAAGATCTTTACGCCGATTACGACATTTACAACAACTACCTCACGTTTTTCGACAAGAGCTTTACCTCGCCGCTTTCGCGTACCGGGATAGACGTGTATTCGTACGTGTTGCGCGATTCTGCCTATATCGACGACAAATGGTGCTACAACATCGTGTTTTATCCGAGGCGGAAAAGCGAACTTACGTTCAAAGGCGATTTTTGGGTAAACGATACGACATTCGCAATCAAGAGCATCAACATGGCCGCGACGAAAAGCGCAAATATCAACTGGGTCCGCGACATTTACATCGAGCAGGAATTCGACGTGCTCAATGATTCTGTGTTTTTGCTGAAGCGCGATCACATGATGTCCGATTTTGCATTGCGAAAGAAAGAATCGGCCCGGGGCGTTTACGGCAAACGCACGACTTTGTTCCAGAACCACAAGTTTAATCTAAAAAAGCCCGACGATTTTTACAAACAAAAAGTCAATCACGTCGATTACGAAATATTCCGGAAGCCCGATGAATTCTGGGAGGAAAACCGATTCGAGGAGTTAAACAAAGACGAACGCGGCGTTTATAAAATGCTTGATACGCTCAAAACCGTCAAAAAGTTTAAACAGATGTACAGCCTCGTACAAATTTTAGGCAGCGGTTACATCGAGATCGGCAACTTTGACTACGGACCGATATTTTCGACCTTTGGTTATAACGAGGTAGAAAAATTCAGGCTTCGCGTGGGCGGTCGCACCTACTTCGGACCGAACGATCCATGGCGACTCGAAAGTTATCTGGCTTACGGCTTTGGCGATGACAAATTCAAATACGGCGTTTCGGGCAAATGGATGATCGACAAGCGCAACCGCGTGATTCTATCGGCTGGAAACCGGCGCGATATTGAACAAATCGGCGCGAGTTTAACCGCTACAAACGATGTTCTGGGCCGAAGTTTCGCCTCATCCTCACTGTTCATGTCCGGCAACAACGGGAAACTCACGAACATCAACCTCAGCACGGCCGCCATTAGTTTTGAACCGTGGAAAAACGTGGTGCTGCAAACCGGAATTTCGCACCGAACGCTCGAAAGCGCCTCGCCAACATTCAACATGGATTACTACAAAGTTCGGCCTACGCCTATTCATCCCGGAGTGCGTGAAAGTGTCGTAGATCAGGCCGAAGTGAATTTCCAGATCGACTGGACGCCAAACCGCCAAACGATTGGTTACGGTGTGGAGCGCGATGTGGTCGAGAATCCGTACAGCCGCATATTCGTGAATTTTGCCTCGGGATTTCAGGGGCTTTTCAATTCCGATTTCGAGTACCAGAAACTGCAACTTTACTACAAACAGCCCATCATCATCGGCGCAATCGGCCGTTCCACATTGGTGACCGAAGCCGGTAAAACATTCGGCAGGGTGCCTCTGGGTCTAATGAACGTCATTCCCGGAAACCAGACGTACTGGATGATTGAAAACACGTTCAGCAACCTCGATTTTTACGAATTTGTGGCCGATGAATACGTGACGCTGCAATGGGAGCACAATTTTCAGGGCAAAATCTTCGCGCGCATTCCCGGCATACGAAACCTGAATCTGCGCGAGATTATTGGCATTCGCGGCGTTGTGGGAACCGTATCGGAACAGAATATCGCTATAAACGCAAGCAACGTAATTTACCGCGCGCCTGAGACTGGCTATTGGGAATACAGTGCCGGCGTAGGCAACATTTTTAAAGTGTTCCGACTCGATTTCAGCTGGCGGGGCTCTTATCTGGATATGCCCGGCGCGACGCGTTTTGCCGTTAAAGGATCGTTCGGATTCCATTTTTAACAGTAAACGCGAACCGATGAAAGTGCTGTTTCACCTGCTTTTCCTGCTCCCATTTGCGCTTTCGGCTCAGGTTGCGCCAATATCCGATATTCGTTTCTTCGGTACAGATGCGCTCGGGTTTTCTTACTTTGAGCGCCAAAACGAACTCTACAAACAAAAAGGCACCGAACGCGTGCAATACCAGCATTTTGGTTTAGGCCGCGTGCACAGCATCGACGTACAAAATCCGTTGCAAACCCTCGTATTTTACCGGGATTTTAATACTTGCGTGTTGCTTGACAGCCAATTCAGCGAAATGACGCGCATTAATTTTAACCAATGGCCCGAACCGCTGCAACCGCTCGCTATAGGTTTTGCCGCTCAGAACCAACTCTGGGTGTACGACGGCCTTTCGATGCGCATTGGCTTGATGCCACAGAAACAACCGGGCATAAGATTCATCACCCAAAGCCTTCAGCACGATTTAATTTACAGCCAGAGCAGCCTCAATTACTTCGACTGGATCGATGAAAACCGCCGCTGGTTCCGCGTGGATTTGTACGGTAAAACCTCCGATAGGGGAACGCTGCCGGAATTTGAAGCTGTGCAATTGCTCGAGTCCGGTGCGCTTGTGCTTCAGGCGGGAAATTTATTGCTCTGGAAAGCCGGCTCAGGCGCGAAACCTCTTTCGATAGCGACGGAAAATTCCATTACCGCATTCTGGTGGAATGGACAAAATTTAACTATTTTTACGAGCGAAGGAATCAGCAATCACAAAATCGACGTACGCTAATGCACATCGCTATCGCCGGCAACATAGGTGCGGGGAAAACTACCCTCACGCAACTTTTGGCCAAACATTTTAAATGGGAACCGCATTTTGAGGAAGTCGTGGACAATCCGTACCTCGACGATTTTTACCACCAGATGGAGCGCTGGTCGTTTAACCTGCAAATTTACTTTCTGAACAGCCGTTTCAGACAGATTTTGCAAATCCGCCAGAGCGGCAAAAAGATTATCCAGGACCGTACGATTTACGAAGATGCGCACATTTTTGCGCCGAACCTTCACGCCATGGGGCTTATGACAAATCGCGATTACAGCAACTACGCCTCGCTGTTCGAACTTATGGAATCGCTTGTAGAACCGCCCGATATGCTGATTTACCTGCGCAGTTCCATTCCGAACCTCGTAAACCAGATTCACAAACGCGGACGCGAATACGAAAATTCAATTTCGATTGATTACCTGAGCCGCCTCAACGAACGATACGAAGCGTGGATTCAAACCTACGATCGCGGCAAATTGGTGATTATAGACGTCGACACCGTCGATTTCGTAAACAATCCCGAGGATTTGGGCGAAGTTTACAACCGCATCAACGCCGAACTGAACGGTTTGTTTTAACCGCAACTGCATAAAAAAAGCGCCTTTTGGGGCGCTTTCGTATTTTTAAAATTTCGTTGTTTATTTGTGTGCTGTCGGAATAAAATTGCACGCCATAACGGTAACCGCATCAGCGGCAGGTTCGGATGATTTCTGCCCGATGTTTTCGATAGCGGTTTCTTCAATCAGATCCGGCGCTGGAGCACTGGCTTCGTCGCCGCCGAGAATAGGCGCAATCACGAGCCCGACAAGACACGTCAATTTAATTAGAATGTTCATTGAGGGTCCCGAAGTGTCTTTAAACGGATCACCGACCGTATCCCCCGTCACTGCGGCCTTGTGGGCATCAGAACCTTTGTAGGTCATTTCTCCGTTAATCATTACTCCTGCTTCAAACGACTTTTTAGCGTTATCCCAGGCGCCACCCGCGTTGTTCTGAAACACAGCCCAGAGCACGCCGGAAACGGTTACTCCGGCCATATAACCGCCTAACATTTCGGCAACAAGTTGATTGTTTTCGCCGTAGATCAGTTTTCCGAGTAGTACAATCGCAATCGGAAAGCCGAGCGTGAGTAAGCCCGGAAGCATCATTTCGCGCAGTGCGGCTTTTGTGGAGATTTCTACACACTTACCGTATTCGGGTTTCGCGGTTCCTTCCATGATGCCGGGAATTTCTTTGAACTGCCGACGCACTTCGTACACCATGTCCATTGCAGCTTTTCCTACAGAATTCATCGCAAGAGCCGAAAATACAACCGGAATCATCCCCCCGACGAACAACATCGCCAGTACGGGTGCTTTAAAAATGTTAATCCCATCGATTCCTGTGAAAGTCACATAGGCTGCAAACAGCGCGAGCGAAGTTAACGCGGCGGAAGCTATCGCAAAACCTTTACCCGTAGCTGCGGTCGTATTTCCGACAGAGTCGAGAATGTCTGTGCGGGCGCGTACCTCTTTTGGCAGTTCGCTCATTTCGGCGATTCCTCCGGCGTTGTCGGCAATCGGCCCGAATGCGTCAATAGCGAGTTGCATCGCCGTGGTGGCCATCATAGCCGACGCTGCGAGTGCTACCCCGTAAAATCCGGCGAATGCGTAAGAAGCCCAAATCGCCGCAGCAAAAAGCAGCACAGTTGGAAATGTGGAAATCATTCCCGTAGCAAGACCCGCGATAATGTTGGTTCCCGCGCCAGTACTCGATTTTTGAACAATGGCCATAACGGGTTTTGTACCCAGACCCGTATAGTATTCGGTGACCGATGAAATCACACCGCCGACAATTAACCCGACAATCGTGGCGTAAAACACGCGCATCGACGAAATCGTTTTGGTTCCTTCACCGAAAAACTCCATTTCCATGAATTCGGGCAGCATGTATTGTACAAGCGCGAAACAAGCCACGGCCGTAAGCCCGATCGACACCCAGTTCCCTATATTTAGCGCGCGTTGCACCTGTTGTTCCTTTGCGTTATTGTCGCTGATTTTAACGAGCAAACTTCCTATGATTGAGAAAATAATCCCGAAGCCCGCAATGGTCATAGGAAGCAGGATCGGGCCGATGCCGCCGAAACCGTCGTCCAGTGTTCCGCCCATATCCTTGATTACATAATTCCCGAGCACCATAGCCGCAAGCACTGTAGCCACATACGAGCCGAAAAGGTCGGCGCCCATACCAGCCACATCGCCAACGTTGTCTCCTACGTTATCGGCAATTGTCGCAGGATTTCGGGGATCGTCCTCCGGGATTCCGGCCTCGACTTTACCCACGAGGTCCGCGCCAACATCTGCAGCTTTCGTGTAAATGCCGCCGCCTACACGGGCAAAAAGGGCGATAGACTCGGCGCCGAGCGAAAACCCGGCGAGGGTTTCGAGTACCACAGTCATATCCGCCGTGGAAGTCCAGACGCCGTCCATAAACATATGGTAGAACAGCAGAAAAAATGCCGTCAGCCCAAGTACAGCAAGCCCGGCCACACCTAAGCCCATTACATTTCCGCCCCTGAACGAAACTTTAAGCGCCTGAGGTAAACTTGTGCGCGCTGCCTGAGTAGTTCTTACATTGGATTTTGTGGCGATCTTCATTCCCATATTACCGGCAAGGGCCGAAAACACAGCACCGAAGATGAACGCAATAACGATAGAAATGTGGGTCGTGGCACCGGGTAGAAACGTAATTCCTGCTAAAATGACACTGGCGATAACCACGAAAACCGCGAGTAATTTGTACTCTGCTTTGAGAAAGGCCAATGCTCCCTCGTATATATAATCTGAAATTTCTTTCATGCGGCCGTCGCCGGCGTCCTGTTTTAGCACCCACGAGCGTTGGACACTCATGTACAACAGCCCGATCGCTGCCATAATGATGGGCAGGTAGATAAATAAATCTTTCATACGTACTTTGTTATTTGGTTTAGGATTCACGCAAAATAACAAAATTTTAAGACTTGAAACGAAAGGTTTTCATTTTTTAGCACCGATTACGGGAAGACTCATAAAAGCGCAGAACGGATTTAAAAAACCGCGAAAACGTTGTCGTTAAACCTATAACTTGTTATGCGCGCATAGTATTTTTTGGATTTTTTTTGTATTTTCGTGACCGGATTTAAAAACCGCTAAACTCATACCCATGAAAATATTAGTTTGCATCAGCCATGTGCCTGATACTACTTCCAAAATTAACTTCACAAACGGGGATTCCCAGTTCGATACGGCGGGCGTTCAGTTTGTGATGAACCCAAACGACGAATTCGGATTAACGCGTGCCATTTGGTTCCAGGAACAACAAGGCGCCACGGTGACGGCCATTAATGTGGGCGGCCCCGAAACAGAACCAACCCTGCGCAAAGCATTAGCGACAGGCGCCAACGATGCGATTCGCGTAAATGCCGAACCAACGGACGGAATGTTCGTAGCGCGCCAGATTGCAGAAGTGGTGAAGAACGGCAACTACGACCTTGTGATTGCCGGTAAAGAATCGCTCGATTACAACGGCGGAATGGTTCCGGGAATGCTCGCGGGACTGCTAAACGCAAATTTTGTGAACGCGTGCATAGGCCTTACCGTAGATGGGCAAACCGCCACGGCCACGCGCGAGATCGACGGCGGAAAAGAAACGATTTCGGTAGGACTGCCGCTCGTCATTGGCGGACAAAAAGGACTTGTGGAGGAAAAAGACCTTCGCATCCCGAATATGAGAGGCATTATGACAGCGCGTACAAAACCGCTCTCTGTGGTAGAACCTGTAAGTGCCGAGCCCGTAACGCGTTCGGTTAAGTTTGAAAAACCCGCGCCGAAGCAAGCAGTAAAACTGTTTACGGCCGATAATCTTGACGAACTTGTGGCGGCGCTTCACAACGAGGCGAAGGTGATTTAAGTTGCGTGAGGGATTGAAGCAAGTGCCGTGCACTGCGGAAAGCCCGGCAGCGCCGAGGAACGAGGTGGTGACACGCCCAAAAAACAAATGTTAAAGCTAAAATTAATCATATGTCTATTTTAATATATGCGGAATCCGCCGAAGGAAAGTTCAAAAAAGTGGCTTTTGAGTTGGCTTCGTACGGAAAAAAAGTGGCCGAAAGCCT
>CAZTGF010000015.1:4686-39279 GCA_964612955.1 uncultured Flavobacterium sp. | reverse complement strand
CGGCGTTTTTCACCTCCGGAGAGTACACTGATAGGCGTATCCGGGTCCGGCGTGCGCAGCGCATCCATCGCAATCTCGAGTTTTGTGTCAATTTCCCAGGCGCCGAGTGCGTCGATTTTATCCTGAAGTTCGGCCTGTCGGTCCATGAGCTTTTGCATTTTGTCTGCATCCTCATAAACTTCCGGCAACCCGAACATGTCGTTGATTTTGTTAAACTCCTCCAGTACGTTCATCGTTTCTGCCACGCCTTCGCGCACTACTTCGATAACGGTTTTGGATTCGTCGAGTTGGGGCTCTTGTTCCAGATAACCCACGGTGTAATTCGGCGCAAATACCACATCGCCCTGATAGTTTTTATCTACGCCCGCAATAATGCGCAACAGGGACGATTTTCCCGAACCGTTGAGACCTAAAATCCCGATTTTGGCTCCGTAGAAAAAGCTAAGGTAAATATCTTTGAGTACAGGCTTTTGGGCCGAAGGATACGTTTTGGAAACCTTCGACATCGAAAAGATGACTTTTTTATCGTCTGACATAAAATTTTAAATTATCGGGTTAAAAAAATTACACGCGGCCTTTGAGCGAACTAAACACCCAGGCGTTGGCCAAAAATCCTACACCTACGGCACCGAAGCCCCATCCGGCAACATCGTCATAGCGGAAAAGACCCAACGCTATCAAAAGCAGTCCCATGATTGTCATCAGGAAAGCGGCCCAGGCCAGAATGGTATTCTTGTTTCTTTTCATACTGTGTTTTGGGGCGTAAATATCGGAAAAAATTAAGGGTTTTAAAAGCCAAAAAACGACCTAATCAAAAATGGCAGTTAGCATTTCTTTTAACAGGTCGGCGTCCTTTAAATCCGCACCGACGCCTTTGCTTCTGACATCGGTCTGTCGCAGCGCGGCCACAATGGCGCTTACTTTTTTCATCGGGAAATTTTTGGCCGCCAACTGATAGTCTTTTACAAAGTACGGGGCAACGCCAAGTGTGGATGCCGCTTTGCTCTTGTCCTTTAACCCGTGGTATTGCAGCAATTGGGAGAAAAACGAAAATACCTGAATCGTCGTGAGCACCATCGGATGTTCCTTTGGATTCTCGGCGAAATGTTTTGCAATCTTAAATGCTTTGGCCTTGTTGTACGATCCGATGGCTTTCCGCAACTCGAAAGCGTTGAAATCCTTGCTGAAACCGATGTTTTCCTCTATGTGTTTAGGTGTAACCGTGGTTCCTTTGGGCAGAATCAGCGCGAGTTTTGAGAGTTCGTTATTAATTTTGCCAAGATCATTGCCCAGAAATTCGTACAGAATATGAATGGTTTTAGGTTCGGCCGAGAATCCGTGCGCCTTAACCGCTTTTTCAATCCAGGCAGGCATTTGGGACTCTCTAAGTTTATCGCTTTGCAGCACTACGCCCGATTCCTTGACCGATTTGTAGAACCTGCCGCGTTTGTCTGCGTTTTTGTACTTGTAACAAATGACAAGCACCGTGGTTGGTGTCGGGTTCGCGCAATAATTTGCTAACTGGTCAATAGTGCGCGACAAATCCTGAGCCTCTTTTACAATCATCAACTGGCGTTCGGCCATCATAGGATAGCGCTTGGCCGAGGCTACGATATCGTCTGCCGAAACATCGCGGCCGTAAACCACGGTCTGGTTAAACCCCTTTTCCTCTTCGCTGAGCAAGTTCTCCTCGAAGTACTGCGAAATCTTATCGATGTAGTACGGTTCCTCTCCCATGAGCAGGTACACGGGCGCAATCCGGCCTGCCTTAACGTCACTGACGATTTTAGCTGCTTCTTCCATGGTTGCAAAAATAGCAATTCGGCCCGGAGCGTTCTGCAATCGGGCAAAACTTTCTGTTTATATTTGCGCATGCTCGCACTTGATTTTCCTGCCTACCCGTTGCGCCTTTCAAAAGTTGCAGATCAGTTGTACGTCCGCTGCCTGAGCCGTAACAAACCGTTGTTGCTCACACCCGAAGAATGGGTTCGCCAGCACGCCCTGTGGTACCTTCACAAAGAGAAGCAATTTCCACTGTCGTTGATAAACGTGGAGCGCCGCATCGACTTCAACGGAGTGCAGCGCCGGTACGACATCTGTGTATTTGAACCTTCGGGCCGCATTCACGTGCTTGTGGAATGTAAGGCGCCATCGGTTCCTGTTACCCAGAGCGTTTTTGACCAGATTGCGCGGTACAACCTCTCGGTCGATGCCACTTACCTGATGGTCACCAACGGCCTCACCCATTATTATTGTACAATGAATTACAAGGCGCAGCGTTACGATTTTTTACGTGAGTTGCCGGTTTACGCTTCACCCTTAAATCCCCGACATGCTTAGCATTGCCGTTGTATTGCTGAACTGGAACGGCGCAGCACTGTTGAACCGGTTTTTGCCCTCCGTGGTGGCGCATTCTCAAAACGCGCGTATTTACGTCGCAGACAATGCCTCCACCGATGATTCTTTGGCCGTGTTACGCGCCTCATTTCCCGAAGTACAAATCATAGCGCTTGATAAAAATTACGGCTACGCAGGCGGATACAACCGCGCTCTTTCGCAATTAAAAGAAGACATTTTTGTGCTGTTGAATACCGATGTCGAAGTTACTCCGGGTTGGCTCGATCCGTTTGTTTCCGCGTTCGAAAGCGACAAATCTCTGGGGCTTGCGCAACCCAAAATTCTCGACGCTACGTTTCGCGAACGCTTTGAATACGCAGGCGCTTCAGGTGGTTATATAGACAAATTCGGCTTTGCTTTTTGCCGGGGCCGATTGTTCGACACGCTCGAGATTGACCGCGGGCAGTACAACGATGTTTCCAACATTTTCTGGGCCTCAGGGGCGTGTTTGTTTGTAAGGGCCGATGTGTTCCGCAAACTCGGCGGCCTGGACGAACATTTTTTTGCGCATCAGGAGGAAATAGACCTGTGCTGGCGCGCGTTTAACACAGGATATACGGCCCGATGTTTTCCGGATTCGGCCGTGTTTCATTTGGGCGGAGCTACGCTTTCTCACGCGAGCGCGCGCAAAACCTTTCTGAACTTCAGGAATTCGCTGTGCATGTTGCTCAAAAACCTTCCGGCTTCGTTGCTGTTGCCGGTAATTTTCAGCCGTTTGGTTCTCGATGGCGTGGCAGGCGTAAAATTTATTTTCGACGGCAAACCCTCGCACTGCTGGGCTGTGGTTCGCGCTCATTTTGCGTTCTACGGTTTGATCGGAAAAATGTGGAAAAAACGGGGCAGAAAGCAGCGCACCGATTATTTTAAAGTCGAAAGCGTGGTATTTGCTTATTTCGCGCGCGGCAAGCGTCATTTTTCGGACCTTTTTAACAATAGTTTATAGAAAGGCGAAAGTTTAAAATTTAACTTTGTTTACAATTTAAAATCACCCATCGTATGAAAAGAGTCATTTACGCCTTTAGTCTGGCAGTTCTGGTTCTCGCCTCTTCTTGTGGCACAAAAAAGAAGCTCGCGGAATGCGAAGCAAAGAATAAAGAGATTCAGGACCTTTTAAATTCTGCCACGGTAAAACTTAATACGTGTCTGAGCGAAAATGAATCGCTGACGAGCCAGATCAATTACCTCAAACAGACCAATGCAGACCTGATCAGCACTGTAGGAAACATTACCACCCTTTCTTCCAAGGGTGCCGAAAACCTGCAGAAATCACTCGAAAGCATGCGGGAGAAAGACATGAAAATCACGCGTTTGCAGGATGCGCTTACACGTAAGGACAGCGTTACCTTCGCGTTGGTTACAAGCCTGAAAGGTGCCGTGGGGCTTAACGATCCGGACATTCAGATCAACGTAGACAAAGGCGTGGTCATGATTTCAATTTCAGACAAAATGCTGTTCAAAAGCGGTAGCTACAACGTAACGGACCGCGCCAAGGAAGTACTCGGCAAGGTAGCCCGCGTAATCAAGAGCAAGCCGGATTTCGAAGCCATGGTAGAAGGGCATACAGATAATGTTCCTTATATCAGCAGCGGCGTTATGGTAGACAACTGGGACCTGAGTGTAAAACGCGCTACGTCCATTGTGCGTGTGCTGACCAAAGACCACGGCGTACCGCCTAAGCAACTTATCGCAGCCGGCCGCGGAGAATTCGTGCCGCTCGTAGAAAACAACACGGCAGAAAACCGCCAGATCAACCGTCGTACGCGCATTCTCGTGATGCCGAAAATCGACCAGTTCTACGATATGATCGAACAAGAAATGAAAAAACAACAAGGGAACTAATCCCGGCTAAATAAAAATAAACCCGCTCTGAAAGGCGGGTTTTTTTGTATCTGGTTTCTGATTAAAAAATATCGGTTTCGCCTTTGCCCTCGCGCAGAATCACAGGTTCGTTACCCGAAAGATCCACCACCGTAGAAGCGTTGTTATCGCCATAACCGCCATCGACCACGGCATCCACAAGATGTTGCCACTTTTCAAAAATCAGTTCCGGATCTGTAGAATATTCAAGCACCTCGTCGTCGTCGCGGATGGACGTCGAAACAATCGGGTTGCCCAGTTGCCGCACGATTTCCAGCGCAATGTTATTGGCCGGCACACGGATTCCCACCGTGGTTTTCTTTTTAAAGTCTTTCGGCAAATTGTTGTTTCCGGGCAAAATAAACGTGTAAGGCCCCGGCAACAGGCGTTTGAGCAGTTTAAACGTCGAGGTCTCAATCTGCTTCACGTAATCGGAAAGGTTGCTTAAGTCGCTGCAGATAAACGAGAAATTCGCTTTTTCCAGCTTAATTCCTTTGATGCGTGCAATGCGTTCGAGCGCCTTGGAATTTGTAATATCGCACCCCAGCCCGTAAACCGTATCGGTCGGATAAATAATAATGCCGCCCTCGCGCAAAATTTTAACCACGCGTGCCACGGCACTTTCAGAAGGTTTGTCCTCGTAAATTTTAATAAATTGCGCCATACTCAAAAATTTTAAACCTAAAGTTACGCAATTTTTTTGGAGCTGTTTCCCGCTGTCCGCGCTATCTTTGCCCGCGATGCGTTCAAAGGATGTTGCTTCCATCGGGGCTAGGGCAATATTTCCAGCCGGGCAAATTTGAGCAGTAACTTTTTAACGCCCCCAACTTCAAATTGAATTTCGGCTTTGCGGTCGGCACCCGCACCTTCAAGGCCTAATACGCGTCCTTTGCCAAAACGCTCGTGCATTACCCATTGACCGGCGTTAAGCCCTTGCGCCTCCCCCGCCGAAACCGTCGCCTGACTTTGAGCAGCCAGGGGTTTCAACCGGCGTACGTTTGCATCGGGTTTCGGAGCGTTGTCCGTAATCCATTTCGGTGGCGTGCTGGCTACGGGTTTGCTCTGACGCAATTTGGATTTGTCTATATCGCCAAAAATATCGGCGTCAATCATCGGTTTGTAGCGATAATTTGTTTCGGGCGCACTCAGGTATTCCAAATATTCAGGCGTAATTTCCTCAATAAATCGGGAAGGTTCGCTATCGGTGAGTTTTCCCCAGCGATAACGGGATTGGGCGTAGGTAAGGTAAGCTTGTTTTTCGGCCCGCGTCAAAGCCACGTAAAACAACCGCCGTTCTTCCTCGAGCTCCGAGCGTGTGTTCATGCTCATCGCACTTGGGAACAAATCCTCCTCCATGCCCACGACAAACACATACGGAAACTCAAGTCCTTTGGCAAGGTGAATCGTCATCAGCGCCACGCGGTCATCGTCCCCGGTGTCTTTGTCCAGGTCCGTCGCGAGCGCCACATCTTCGAGAAATTCAGCCAGAGAACCGCGGGCACCGTCGACTTCTTTCTGGCCTTCGGTAAAATCTTTAATACCGTTGAGCAATTCCTCTATGTTTTCAATGCGCGCAATGCCTTCCGGTGTGGCGTCTTTCTTGAGTTCCTGAACAAGACCGGTTTTCTTGGCCACGTGTTCGGTCAGGAAAAATGCATCCTGAGTTTCGTTAATGATCTGGAAACTCTTAATCATCGTCACAAAATCGAGCAGTTTGTGGCGCGTTCCTGCATTCAATTTAAGGTCCAGCGTGTCCGCTTGCTCCATGATTTCAAAAATCGGACGGCCTAACGCATTCGCGGCCACCGTAAGTTTTTCCATCGTAGAATCGCCAATGCCACGCGTCGGGTAATTGATAATGCGCATCAACGCTTCCTCGTCCTTTGGGTTCACAACCAGGCGCAGGTAGGACAATACGTCCTTAATTTCCTTGCGCTGGTAAAACGACAATCCGCCGTAAATCCGGTAAGGAATATCGCGTTTTCTCAAAGCGTCCTCCATCGACCGCGACTGGGCATTGGTACGGTACAAAATCGCGAACTGCCCGTTCGGCAACTGGTGCTGCATTTTTTGCTCCCAGATTTCTCCGGCTACAAAACGCCCTTCTTCGGCGTCGGTCATGCTGCGGTGCACTTTGATTTTTGGGCCGTCGTCGTTTGCCGTCCAAACCACTTTGTCCAGCTTGGTTTTGTTTTTGTCTATGATGGAATTTGCCGCTTCTACAATATTGCGCGTAGAACGGTAATTCTGTTCCAGACGGTAGGTTTGAACGTTTTCGTAATCTTTCTGAAAGTTAAGGATGTTGTTGATGTTTGCGCCGCGGAATGCGTAAATACTCTGGGCATCGTCCCCCACCACGCAAATGTTCTGAAATCGGTCCGATAGTGCCCGAACGATCAGGTATTGCGAATGGTTCGTATCCTGATACTCATCCACGAGAATGTACCGGAAGCGGTCTTGATATTTGGCCAAGACGTCCGGGAACCGCGTCAGCAGCTCATTGGTCTTGAGCAATAAATCGTCGAAATCCATCGCGCCGGCTTTAAAGCAACGGTCTACGTAATTTTTGTAAATCTCGCCGAGTCGCGGCTTTTTAGACATCGCATCGGCTTCCTGTAACTCCGGATTGTTGAAATACGCCTTTACGGTAATCAGGCTGTTTTTGTATGACGAAATGCGGTTTAGCACCTGTTTGGGTTTATAAACGTCCTTGTCAAGCTGCATCTCCTTGATAATCGCACCGATGAGCCGCACCGAATCCTGTGTGTCGTAAATCGTAAAGTTGGACGGATAGCCCAATTTAGCCGATTCCGCACGTAGAATCCGCGCAAATACCGAGTGAAACGTTCCCATCCACAGGTTTTTCGCTTCGTTGTTTCCGACGATGGCCGCAATCCGGGTTTTCATTTCGCGGGCCGCTTTGTTCGTAAAAGTCAGCGCCAGGATATTGAACGCATCCACGCCCTGAGACATCAGGTACGCAATGCGAATCGTAAGCACGCGCGTTTTGCCCGATCCCGCACCGGCAATAATGATCATCGGGCCGTCTTTTTGCAGTGTAGGCGCGCGCTGGGCTTCGTTAAGCTGGCTGATATAGTGCTGAATTGTTTCCAATGCGGCAAAAGTACGAATACGGATTCCAATTCGCAACGTCGCATAGGTTTTCAACATCGCTCATTATACAAACATTTTAGACGCCAAGGCAGGAAAAATGCCTTTTTGCATAAATTCTGAATTTGTACATTTGACAAAAAATTTCAGCTTATGGACATGGATCGCCTCTTTGAACTGTTGTTTTATACGCTCCCGGCTGTGGTCGTGGCGCTCGTGGCTTATCACTTTTTCGAAACCACGCTTAAGAATGAAACGCGCAAACGCCAGTACATGTTAGCCCGAAATTCCCGAAAAACCACGCTTCCTTTGCGGCTTCAGGCTTACGAACGCATGACGCTTTTTCTGGAGCGCATCGACCCTGCAAAGGTGTTGATTCGCATTGCGCCCCCGTCGGAAGACAAATCAGAATACGCGAATCTTGTCATCGCGCAGATTGAACAGGAATTCGAACACAATCTGGCCCAGCAAATCTACGTTTCGGACCAATGTTGGGGCATTATTACTACAGCCAAGAATGCTACAATCCAATTGTTGCGCAAAACTCAGGCAGACACTGAAGTTACCTCGGCAAACGCGCTGCGCGAAAAAATCCTGAGTGCCGCATTTGATTCTGCTTCCCCGAGTACGGCTGGGCTTGCATTTATCCGCGCCGAAGTCCGCGACATGTTGTAACTATTCGTTGAGCAGTCGTTGCAGCTGCTGTTGTTGCGCTTGCGGCAAATCCTGGACAAGGGACACAAAAAACGTTCTGTAATTTTCGTTGGCGATCAGTTTCCGGATCGTATCCCGCCCGAATTTGGTCAGCTGCCATTTGTGATGAACGAGCGTCGAAGGCAGCAACGAAAGCGCATTGGTGTCGCCCGGCGTTAAAAACAATAATTTCTCGAGGGCGGCTTGTCGCACAACGGCTTCATGGGCAACATCGGCATAGGAAAGCAATTCGTTGTAATGCGCTACTTTCTGGTCGGGTTTGTAATCCGGCGTTTGAAGCGACAATGTAAGCCACAGCAACCGGATGTTCTTGTCGTTAAGCCCTATGCGTCCATCGGTTTTATCGAGGAATTCGCTGCGTTTTTCGGGAAAAGCTTTAGAAAGCGAACGCAGTGCAATTTCCTGAGTATAATAGGAATTGTCGTTTAACAGCGATTCGTAAGCCGGATATTCTTTAGGCGATACGCTCAGTGCTACGGCCTGCCGCGTTTTAAGGTCCGATGCCATGGCAAGGTCGATTAGTTCGTTTTTCGCTTCCGCCTCCGCGCCGGACAATTGGTAAACAATCTCCTGTTTAATCGGGTAATACACATCGCTTTCGAGCAGTGCTGCGTAATCGTCGCGTTTGGTTTGCAGCGGTTCATCGGCCCGCTCTCCTACCCGGAAATATTGATTCAGCATCGGGCTTTGGCGCAATACTTCAAATGCTCTTTGCGTCGGAAAACCTGGCGATAACAACCATTGCTTTTTAAATGCCTGAACGTCGTAGTTCGAAATCGCGCTGATTTCGGCTAAAAACTGCTCAGTCGTTGCCGATTTAAACGCGTATTTGTTCAGGTAGTTTTTTATGGCTTTCAAAAACACTTCATCGCCTACGTCGTTTCTGAGCGAGGCTAGCGCCCAACCGCCTTTCTCGTAAAAGCTGAGTGAGCTTGCTTTGGCGTTCATTACCGGAATCGTATCTGTTTTAGACGCCTTTATCAGCGTTTCTGCGGTGCGGTAAAGTTTCCAGTAGAAATAGTCATCGCCCATGACATGCTGTTCGGCCCGCCACGCAAAATAGGTAGCGAAACCTTCCTGAAGCCAATGATGCGTACTGCTTTGAGCCGTGACAAGGTTGCCAAACCATTGGTGCGCGAGCTCGTGTGCGTTCACATAAACGTAGTTGCGGTCGTTAAACCCGGTGCTGTCCACCACGTAATCGCGCGTAAATAACGTCGCCGTTGTGTTTTCCATACCGCCGTAAAGAAAATCGTGTACGGGGATTTGCCGGTAAATCTGCCATGGGTAAGCCACGCCGGTTTCGCGTTCCATAAAATCGAACATTTCTGTTGAATGCCTGTAGGTCGGCTCCCATTTTTCCCGTTCTGATGGCCCGATGTACAATTCCTGTACAATGCCGCTTGAGGACTTGAGTTCGCGTTTTTCAAAATCGCCTATGGCCAGCATCGCAAGGTAGGACGACATCGGTTTTTCCATGCGGTAATGCCAGCGCGTTTTTTCATTTTCGGTCGTTTTTTTGGCGAGCATCCCGTTCGCTACTACTACAAATCCGGGCGCATAGGCCACCGAGAGCGAGAACGTCATTTTCTCGTTTACATCGTCAAAACTCGGCAACCAGTGACTTGTGTATTTGCCCTGACCCTGCGTCCAGATCTGGGGTTTGTCGCCCGCCTGCATAAAATAAATTGTTTGTTTAGGTTGGGCGTCGTACTTTATTGTTAGTTTGTGGGTACCGCGTTTGAAAGTGTTGGCCCAGCCAATGCGTTTTCCGTTGTTTGAGTGCGCAGTCTCCTTGCCGTTAAGTTGTAGCGAATGCACGTTCATGTTTCGGGCGTCGATAAATATGCTATCGGTTTTAAAAAGCACCTTATATTCGTAATTTGCCACAGCACTCACCGATTTTTGTTCGAAGTCCACGTCGAGATCTGCCGCAACAGAAATAAAATCTACGGCGGGTTGTTGTGCCAGGGCCGGCATTGCAAAAAGAAGGAACAGCCAGTTTTTCATGGCCGAAATTTACGACATCGCGCTCAAATTTAATCGCGAACTGGCAATCAAATCGATTATGTACTACTTTCGCTTAAGTAAACGCCATACAGATGTCACAACTGTTTCAAACTCCGATTGAATATTTAAAAGGCGTCGGTCCGATGCGCGCTCAGTTGCTCACCAAGGAACTGAACATCCGCACCTACGCTGATTTGCTGCACTTTTTTCCGTTCCGGCACATCGACCGCAGCCGCTACTATAAAATAAATGAGTTGCAACCCACGGCCGCCGACGTTCAGATTATCGGGAAAATTACCCAAATACGAACGGTGGAACAAGCGCGAGGCAAACGTCTTGTCGCCGATTTCACCGACGGTACGGGCAAAATGGAACTTATCTGGTTTCAGGGCATTAAATTGATTCGCGGCCTTATCAAAACCGATGTGCCGATCGTGGTTTTCGGACGTATTTCGGCGTTTCAGAACCAATTTTCGATCGTTCATCCGGAAATGGAATTACTCTCGGAACACCGCCAGCAACTGCGGGGCGCGCTTCAACCCGTGTACAGTTCTACAGAAACGCTGGGCAGCCGCGGCATTTCCAACCGCATCGTCGTGAAAATGATGCAACAGTTGCTCACCGAAACTCACGGCAAATTATCGGACCCGTTACCCGAACCGGTACGCGACCGACTTAAAATGCCGGACAAGAACACGGCCATGTTGCACGTTCATTTTCCTCCGTCGGTAGAGGCGCTGAATATGGCGCGTTTCAGGCTCAAATTTGAGGAGCTTTTTCTGATGCAACTTCAACTTCTGCAAAAGAATCTTGACCGGAAGCAGAAGATTAAGGGCCATGTTTTCTCGAGCGTCGGACCTTATTTTAACACGTTTTACAGCGAGCATCTGCCGTTTCCGCTTACAGGGGCACAAAAACGCGTGGTGCGCGAAATTCGTCAGGACATGGGCAACGGCGCTCAAATGAACCGGCTGCTTCAGGGCGATGTGGGTTCGGGCAAAACCATTGTGGCCTTGTTGTGCATGCTGCTCGCGCTCGATAACGGTTTTCAGTCCTGTCTCATGGCCCCAACGGAGATTCTGGCGCAACAACACTTTAAGACAATTTCGGACCTCGCCTCTCAAACGGGAATTACGATCGGGCTATTAACCGGATCCACCAAAGCCGCGGACCGCACCAAGATCTTTTCGGCATTGGCCGACGGCAGTCTGCATTTGCTCATCGGAACCCATGCGCTGCTCGAAGACAAAGTGCGGTTTCACAACTTAGGTTTGGCAGTGATCGACGAACAACACAGGTTTGGCGTGGCTCAACGCGCCCGGCTATGGCAAAAGAACGACATTCCGCCTCACATTCTGGTCATGACCGCGACGCCTATTCCGCGCACGCTCTCGATGAGTCTTTACGGGGATCTCGACGTTTCGGTGATTGACGAATTGCCGGCGGGGCGCAAACCCATTATTACCGAACACCGGTTTGAAAGCAGCCGGTTGCGCGTCTGGCATTTTCTGAAGTCGGAAATTGCAAAAGGACGACAGGCTTATATCGTGTATCCGCTGATTAAGGAGTCGGAAAATATGGATTACAAGGATCTGATGGAGGGTTACGAGGCCGTTTCCCGCGATTTTCCGCTGCCACAATACGCCGTTTCTATCGTTCACGGGCAAATGAAACCGGCCGAGAAAGAAGCCGAAATGCAGCGGTTCGCGAACGGAAAAACGCAGATCATGGTTGCCACAACGGTGATTGAAGTGGGTGTAAATGTTCCGAACGCGAGCGTCATGGTCATCGAAAGTGCTGAACGGTTCGGGCTTTCGCAATTACACCAGTTGCGCGGTCGTGTGGGTCGTGGCGCAGACCAGAGTTATTGCATTCTGATGAGCGGCAACAAATTATCTGACGAAGCCAAAACGCGATTGGGAACCATGGTGCGTACTTCGGACGGTTTTGAGATAGCCGAAGTCGACCTTAGATTGCGAGGTCCCGGAGATTTGATGGGCACCCAGCAAAGCGGCGTGCTAAACCTGCGCATTGCGGACATTGTCAAGGATCGCGAGATTTTGCAACTGGCCCGGGCCGAAGCCATTTCAATCCTCAGAAAAGACGCGGCACTCGCCCTGCCCGAACACGCGAATCTGAACAAGGCATTTATCGAATTGCTGCGCCATAAAAGCCTTTGGCATTACATAAGTTGACCGATTGTTTATTTTTTGTTAAATCAAACGCCAATTTTCAGTTGCAGATATCAAAACAGTAGATTTGCGAATAGCAGCAACCCGTCCCTTTATGAAAGTAAAACACTTTGTTTACGCCGCGCTAATCTTAGGAATCGCTTACCTTATATATTACCGTATAAACCAAAACTCCGCCAAGACAAACCAAGGTGTAAAACCCGCACCGCTCGAGGTTTCTGCCGTGGTGCTTGAGCCGGTTACGTTTGAGAACAAAATCGCGCTTACAGGAACGATCGAAGCCAACGAACAAGTCGATGTCCGCAGCGAAATCAGTGGAACGGTTTCCCAAATTGGTTTTGAAGAAGGCAGTTTTGTTCAAAAAGGTCAGGTGCTTGTAAAAGTGGATGATTCCGAACTTCGCGCTCAACTGTCACGGGCCGAAACCCAGCAAAATCTCGCTTCAGAAAACGAAAGACGCGCCGGATTGCTACTCGAAAAAGAAGCGATCAGCCGCGAGGAATACGATATAGCGAGTGCGGATTTTCGTTCGGCAAAGGCGCAAACCCAGCTCATTCGGGCGCAAATGGCAAAAACATCGGTCCGCGCGCCTTTTTCGGGACGCATCGGATTGAGGCATATTTCGCCGGGCGCTTACGTGACTGCTCAAACCCCAATCGCGCGATTGGTAAATGCGCAGCAAGTCAAGATTACTTTTTCGCTTCCGGAGAAATACGCGTCTCAGATGAAACCCGGTTCAGAGATAGAATTTGAAGTGGCGGGACAGTCCGACGTTTTTTTGGCAAGGATTTACGCGCTCGAACCGGAGGTTTCCGTAAGTACGCGTACCCTGACTTTAAGAGCGTTGGCTGACAATCCGCAGCACAAACTCATCCCCGGAACTTTTGCTAAGGTGTCTCTGGTGTTGGACGAGGTCAAGGACGCGCTCATCGTACCTACCGAAGCAGTGATCCCGGTGCAGAACGGCAAAAAAGTGTTCGTCTACAAAAATGGCAAGGCACAGGAAGTCATGGTAGAAACCGACGTTCGGACAGCAACCGACATTCAGGTGCTTTCGGGCCTTAAATCCGGTGATACTGTACTTACCACGGGCGTTTTGTCGTTGCGAAACGGTGCCGATGTTCGCGTGAAACTCGTTAAAGAAAAAACTTCATGAGCATTTCCACTACGAGTATCCGCCGACCCGTTCTTACGATTGTAATGAACCTGGCCATCATGTTGTTTGGCATCATCGGGTTTACTTATCTTGGCGTGCGCGAATTTCCGTCGATCGATCCTGCGCAGATTTCGGTTCGAACGAATTATACGGGCGCAAATGCGGACATCATCGAATCGCAGATTACCGAACCGCTTGAAAAGGCAATCAATCAGATCGATGGCATCCGGAACATTTCGAGTTCGAGCAATCAGGGTTCGAGCAGCATCAACATCGAGTTCAAACTTGAGAAAAACCTCGAAGAAGCCGCTAACGACGTTCGGGATAAAGTATCACAAGCCTTGCGCAGCCTTCCTCAGGACATCGATGCGCCTCCCGTTGTTTCCAAGGCCGATGCGGATTCGGACCCGATTATTACAATGACGGTTCAGAGCGATACCCGCGATCCGATGGAACTCAGCGACTATGCCGAAAACGTGATCGCCGAACGACTGCAAACCATTCCGGGCGTGAGTCTGGTGCAAATCTGGGGACAAAAACGCTATGCGATGCGGCTTTGGCTCGATCCGGTAAAACTTAACGCTTACGGCTTAACTGTGGGCGATGTCCGGCGCGCGCTCGAAGCCCAAAATGTTGAGCTTCCATCGGGGAAACTCACAGGCGCGAACACCGAGCTTACGATTAAAACACTGGGCAACCTGTCCGAGGCCGAGCAGTTCAATAACATTGTCGTTTTTGCCGATGGTGACAGGCTTGTGCGTTTTCGCGATGTGGGACGAGCAGAACTCGGGCCGCAGAACATCGAAACCAAAATGAGCGAATCCGGGCTTCCGCTTGTAGGTTTGGCCGTGATTCCGCAGCCGGGCACGAATTACATCGAAATTGCCGATGCTTTCTACGAAGAATACGAGCATTTTCAGCAAACGCTTCCGGCCGATTTCAAGCTCAACATCGCCATTGACAACACGGTTTTCATCAAGCGTTCGATTATCGAAGTTGTCGAAACGCTGATTATTGCAATCCTGCTTGTAATTCTCGTGATTTACCTGTTTTTCAGGAACTGGGCCATTGCATTTCGTCCGCTTATTGACATTCCGGTGTCGCTTATCGGGACATTTTTTATCATGTACCTGATGGGATTTTCGGTCAACGTGCTTACGCTGCTCGCCATTGTTCTGGCTACGGGCCTTGTGGTCGACGACGGCATCGTAGTTACGGAAAACATCTTTAAAAAAGTCGAAGCCGGCCTCTCTCCTATTGAAGCGGCGGTCAAAGGCGCGAACGAGATTTTCTTTGCCATCATTTCTATTTCGGTCACGCTCGCTGCAGTGTTTTTGCCGATTATTTTTCTCGAAGGTTTTGTGGGCCGATTGTTCCGGGAGTTCGGGGTTGTCATAGGAGCGGCGGTACTCATATCGGCTTTTGTATCGCTCACGCTAACGCCTATGCTGAACGCTTACCTGATGAAACCCGGCAAGCAGAACGAGACGCGTTTTTACCGGTGGACCGAACCGTATTTCGTAAAAATGAATGAAGGTTATGCCAATGCACTCGCCAAATTTTTAAAAAGACCGTGGCTCAGCTTCCCGATTATTGCCGTTTGCGTGGGAATGATCGGGCTGTTTTATTCGGTTCTGCCTAAAGAAACCGCACCCTACGACGACCGCAGTTACATCGGGATGAGCATTACCGCTCCCGAAGGGGCCACCTACCAATACACCGATCAGTTCATGCAGCAAATCTCGCAGCTGATCGACGATTCCATTCCAGAGAAAAAAGTGAACCTGATCATCAGCTCACCGGGTTGGGGATCGGCCTCTGTGAACACGGGACGCGTGCGTATTGCACTGACCGAACCCGATGAACGCGAACGGTCTCAACAGGAAATCGCAGATGAACTTTCGCGGTGGACTCGTGCGATGCCCGAAGCCCGGGTGAACGTATCCCAGGCGCCCACAATCGCCGTAAACCGACGCGGCGGCTTCCCGATTCAGTACATTATTCAGGCGCAGAACTTCGAACAGCTCGAAGAAAAAATTCCGCTGTTTATGGACGAAGCTTCGGCCGATCCTACGTTTTCGATGGTAGATGTAAACCTCAAATTCAACAAACCCGAACTCAACGTCACCATTGACCGCGAAAAAGCAGAATCGCTCGGCATTTCGGTGCTCGATGTAGCTCAAACCCTGCAACTTTCGCTCAGCGGCCAGCGGTTTGGTTACTTTATGCGCAACGGAAAACAATACGAAGTCATCGGCCAATTCGAGGAAGCAGACCGTGCGGCGCCCCTGGACCTGACCTCGATGTTTGTCAAAAACAACGAAGGCACGTTGATTCAACTCGACAATGTCGTATCCGTCGAAGAACAGTCGAACCCGCCTCAGCTTTTTCACAACAACCGCTATATGTCGGCTACGGTTTCTGCGGGGTTGGCGCCGGGCCAAAGTATCAGTGATGGCATTGCGGCCATGGATCGGGTCCGCGACAAGGTGCTCGACGAGAATTTTACGACGGACCTCGGAGGCGAATCGCGCGATTTTGTCGAAAGCAGTTCAAATACGTTGTTTGCGTTCGGACTGGCGCTTTTGCTCATCTATCTGATTCTCGCGGCTCAGTTCGAATCGTTTCTGGACCCTGTCATTATTATTTTAACCGTGCCAATGGCCGTGGCGGGCGCTTTGTTTTCGCTTTGGCTTTTTGGGCAGAGCTGGAATATTTTTTCTCAGATCGGCACTGTCATGCTCATAGGGCTTGTGACCAAAAACGGAATCCTGATCGTGGAATTCGCGAACCAGTTACGCGAGCAGGGCCATTCCCGAATGGATGCGATTTTACAAGCTTCGGAAGAACGTCTGCGTCCGATTCTGATGACCACGCTTACAATCGCTCTCGGTGCGTTGCCGATTGCCGTTTCGTTCGGTGCTGCCGCTACGAGTCGCATGGGCATGGGTGTCGTGATTGTAGGCGGAACCATGTTTTCGCTGATTTTGACGTTATTTGTCATTCCCGCGTTTTACGGCATGTGGTCGCGCGCCAGAAAGCACCGGCCCGAATTTGATCATATCGACCGTTATGAGAAAGAAAGTAATTAAACTAATTCTGTTGGTTTTTGCCATGGGTTTGTTTGAACCCGTATCGGCCCAACCGCTGCTTACGCTCGAGGAAGCCGTGAACCTGGCGCTGGAAAACAATTTCCGCATCCGCATTGCGAGAAACGACGCACGCATCGATGAAACCAACAATACGATCGGAAATGCGGGAATGCTGCCCAGCCTCGCGGCGACTTATAACGACAACCGCGCCGTGCAATCTACCGAACAAACCCGGTTGGACGGCACCGTGGTGGAACTTGATAACGCGCGCAACAACAACAGAAATTACGGCCTAAGTCTCGGGTGGACGATTTTTGACGGTTTTGGGATGTTCGCGCGCCACGACCAGCTCAAATCTATTGAAGCCCTTGGAAGTGCAGAATTGCAACTCGAAGTGCTTACCCGCGTCAGTGAAGTCATGGCGTTGTATTTCGACATCGCCCAACAGCAACAGGTGCTGCGTGCACTTGACAGTACCATCGTAATTTCGAAACAACGCGTTTCGCTTGCCCAGAATCGCTACACGATCGGAAAAGCAAGTAAACTCGAAGTGCTTAACGCACAGGTAGACCTGAACACGGACGAAACCACACGGTTGCAGCAACAGGAAATTCAGGCGCAAACCAAAATCCGGCTTAACGAACTGCTCGCGCGCGAAGTGGGAATCGATTTCCGCGTTCAGCATGAATATACGACAGACGAAAACCTCGAACTCGGCGATTTACAGCAAAAACTTTTGGCGCAAAATCCTCAGATTCAGGTGCAGGTGCTGCTAAAACGCATCGCGGAGCTCGAATTAAAGAACATACGGTCCGAACGTTATCCGTCCGTGAACATTTCCGCGGGCTATATTTTTACCGATAGCGAATCGGGAGGCGGCTTTATCAGTCAATCGCACGGCCAGGGATTCAATTACGGATTGGGGGCGCGTTTAAATTTGTTCGACGGACGCAATTTGCAACGACGCGAAAACGTCGCCAAGATTCAAATCGAGACAAGTCAGTTGCTGCTCGAGGAACAACAACAAATGCTGCAATCGCGACTGGCCGAAGCTTACCAGACTTACCAGACCCAATTGCGCCTGATTGCGCTCGAACAATCCAATACTGATCTCGCGCGCGAAAACATGGAGATTACGATGGAAAAGCACCGCATCGGCACGATTCCTACAATCGAATACCGCACGGCCCAGCTCAACCACGTCAATGCGCAGTTGCGACTCGCTCAGGCGCGTTACCGGGCTAAATTGTCCGAGATCAGGCTCAGAGAACTTTCCGGTACGCTGACCACAAATCCCTAAACCGGGTTTACAAATCGCGTCTGCGGCTTAAAAAAATCCTTTATTACTCGGGCGTCAATCCCTATATTTGCAAGCGCTAAAGCATACTTTTTACATGAAAATATCGTACAACTGGCTCAAACAGTTTATTAAATCTGATTGGTCCTCAGAGGAAACGGCGGCCCTTCTTACGGATCTGGGCCTCGAGGTCGAAATCGTGGACACGTATCAATCGGTTAAAGGCGGACTTCAAGGCGTTGTCGTAGGCCAGGTGTTGTCCTGTGAGCCGCATCCAAACGCAGACAGACTCAAACTCACGCAGGTAGACATCGGTGGTGAGGCGCCAATTCAGATTGTATGTGGCGCGGCGAATGTGGCTGCGGGCCAAAAGGTTCCTGTAGCGACAATCGGGACAGTGCTGTACGACAAAGACGGCCAGGCGTTCACGATCAAGAAAGGCAAAATCCGCGACATGGAAAGCCATGGAATGATCTGTGCCGAAGACGAATTAGGGCTCGGCACGAGTCACGACGGCATTATGGTGCTGTCCGATGAATGGACGCCCGGAACACCCGCCGCTGACGTGTTTAAAATAGAAAACGACGAAGTTTTTGAAATTGGCCTTACACCGAACCGGGCCGATGCGATGAGCCACCTTGGCGTAGCCCGGGATTTGCGCGCCGGACTGCTGCAGCGCAATGTTCACGCAGAACTGATTACCCCCTCGGTCAGCAATTTCAGAATAGACAAACGCATTTTAAAAATCGATGCTCAGGTACCCGATGCGAAACTTGCGCCGCGTTATTGCGGGGTTACGCTTTCCGGGATTGAAGTTAAACCTTCGCCTGCCTGGCTTCAGAACCGCCTTAAAGCAATAGGCATCGCGCCGAAAAACAACGTGGTCGACGTAACGAATTACGTGATGCACGAATTGGGGCAACCGCTACACGCGTTCGACGCTGCCAAAATCAGCGGGAAAATTCACGTGAAAACGGTAGATGCAGGTACGAAATTTACGACGCTCGACGATGTGGAACGAACGCTTTCGGACGAAGATCTGATGATATGCGACGACAAAGGACCACTGTGCCTGGCCGGCGTATTTGGCGGAAAGCATTCGGCTGTGACTGAAACCACGAAAAGCATTTTCCTCGAGAGTGCGTTTTTCAACCCGGTGAGCGTCAGAAAATCGGCCAAAAGACACGGACTTAATACCGATGCGTCGTTCCGTTTTGAGCGCGGCATCGACCCTACGATTACGGAATATGCATTAAAACGCGCTTGTTTGTTGCTCAAGGAAGTGACCGGCGCTGAAGTGACTTCGGACATCATCGACATTTATCCCAAGAAAATTGCCGATCATGCCGTGGTGCTGAACTTTAGCAAAGCCGCAAAAATCATCGGGCAGGAGTTGCCAAAGGAAACGATTAAGAAAATTCTCGCCTCGTTGGATATTAAGGTCAACAGCATCTCGGACGCCGGCCTCGGACTTACGATTCCGGCTTACCGCGTGGATGTGCAGCGCGAGATTGACGTTATTGAAGAAATACTTCGCGTATACGGGTATAACAACATAGCATTCAGCAAAAAAGTAAATGCTACAATGGCTACTTCGGCCCGGGTGGAAGACCATAAAGTGCAGAATGTTGCAGCGGCGTTTTTAACCGGACACGGATTTCACGAAATCATGTCGAATTCGTTGACGACGCCCGCCTATGCAAAGTTATCGGCCCAGCTCAAAGACGAGTTCAACGTGGTGATGTTAAACCCGCTGAGTTCTGAACTTTCGGCTATGAGACGTACACTTTTGTTTTCCGGCCTGGAGGCGATATCCTACAACATCAACCGCAAGAACAGTGATTTGCGTTTGTTCGAATTCGGGAAATCGTATCACAAACTGCCCTCGGGTTACGACGAGCACAAGCATCTGGCGCTGTTTGCCACCGGGAATCGTTCGGCTGATCACTGGACAACGCCGCGCAAACCCATGGATTTTTTCCAGTTCAAATCGTATGTTTCGGCATTAATGCAGCGCTTGGGTGTTCCAAAAATTGCGGTTCAACCTGCGACACTCGACATTTTTGCCGAAGGAATAGCGCTCGTGTCGGGAAGTGAAGTCATTGTGGAATTCGGATTGGTCAAAAAGAACATTGCCAAGCATTTCGACATTAAACAGGAAGTGTATTACGCCGAATTTCAGTGGAGCAAGTTGCTTAAAATTCTCTCGACGAAAGTTAAATTTACCGAGATTCCTAAATATCCTGCCGTGCGCAGAGACCTTGCGTTAATGCTGAACGATGAAGTGACTTTCGAGGCCGTTTACCAACTTGCAAGACAGAGCGAGAAAAACCTGCTTCGCGAGGTGAACCTGTTCGACGTTTATCAGGGCGATCGCCTGCCGGAAGGTAAAAAATCGTACGCCGTGAGTTTTTTGTTGCAGGATGCCGCCCGAACGCTTACCGACGAACAAGTGGACAAGGTAATGGCCAAATTGCTCAAAAATTTCGAGAATCAGTTGGGCGCAAGCCTTAGAATTTAAACCAAAGCCGTCTCAATACTGAGGCGGTTTTTTTATGTAGCTTGTCGTTGCAGAAACAATCGGGCGCGTTCCAAATCTTCGGGCGTATCTATACCGATGCCGCTGTGCGTGGTTTGAATCATGCGGATGCGTTTGCCGTTCTCGAGGTAGCGCAGTTGTTCGAGTTTTTCGACCGTTTCGAGTTTCGAAGGCGGCCATGAAGCAAAATCCAGTAAGGCCTGTTTCCGGAAAGCGTAAACCCCGATGTGGCGAAAATAGGCCGTGTCTGCGGTATTGTCGCGGTTAAACGGAATCGGTGCGCGCGAAAAATAAAGTGCGAACCCGTGCGCATCGGCAACTACTTTTACGTGATTTGGATTTTCGATGGCCTCGCGTCCGTACAAAGGCGTCATCAGCGAAGCCAGATCGATTTTTTGATCGGCATCGGTGCGAAAAACTTCTATGAGTCCGGCCAGTGATTCCCGGTCGATAAACGGTTCGTCTCCCTGAACGTTTAATACGATGTCGGTTTTAAGAGTGCGCACGGCTTCTGCGATGCGGTCGCTCCCACTCTCGTGCGCGGTTTGGCTCATCAGCGCTCTCCCTTCGTGTTTGCGAATTTCATCGGCAATCAGTTGGGAATCGGTCACTACAAAAACTTCGTCGAACAAACCTGTGGCACAAGCGGCTTCATAGGTGCGGCGGATTACAGTTTTTCCTCCGAGGTCCTGCATCAGTTTGGCCGGAAAACGATTGGCGGCGTATCGGGCCGGAATTACGGCAATTACTTTCATGAGGCGAATTTATTCAAAAAATTCATCGGGAAAACCAATCAGATACAATTTGCTGCGCGTTCGCGTTACGGCTGTGTACAACCATCGCAAATAATCTCGGTTAGGTCCTTCGGGTAAATACGGGTGTTCGATAAAAACCGTATTCCATTGGCCACCCTGAGATTTATGACACGTCATCGCATAGGCAAATTTCACCTGAAGCGCGTTAAAATACGGGTTGGCTTTTACTTTTTGCAAGCGTTTGTACTTGGCGCGTTCGTCTGCGTAATCGGCGAGCACTTCTTCGTAAAGGCGGTTGGATTCGGCCGGTGTGAGTGCGGGGGCTTCGCTGTGCAACGTATCGAGAATGACTGTGGTTTCAAACGGCGGCTGGTTCGGGTAATCAATCATCCGGACTTTAATTCTGGCGAACCGAAAACTGTAAAGTTCGAGGATCTTGTAAATCTCGAGCACCTCTACAATGTCGCCATTCGCAATAAACTGGGCCTCGTCCTTTTCCTCAAGCCAATAATAGTTGTTTTTCACGACCATAAGAAAATCACCCGCGGCAATTTCACTTTCCTGATCCAGAATACGCAACCGGATTTGCTGGTTGTACTGGTTCGCGCGTTTGTTAGACCGGACGATAAACGCCGTATCCTCTATGCTAAAGTTGCTGTAGGCCGATTGAATCGCGTCCTGAATGTCGTAACCGTCCGAGAGGCGCACCACGTCTTTAAATCCGCGAAGGTCAAACGCAAACGATTCGGTGAAATCGCTTTCGAGTTGTTCGCGCATGCGCGTGGCGTTGTGCAAAATGCCCGATGATTCCGCTTGTCGCATGACCTGATCCAGGCTGATATTGGGCAGGTTAAACCCGTAAGCGCGGGACAAAAAATCCAAATCCAGGGCCGGACTCTCACTTGCGTGAACGGGTGGCAACTGAGCGTCATCTCCGAGTAAAATCAGTTTGCACGAGTTTCCGGTATAAACGTATTCGATAAGGTCGTCGAGCAAAGATGCGCCGCGGTATTCGGTGGTTTGGCTCGAAATCATCGACGATTCATCGACAATGAAAACCGCGTTTTTGTGTTTGTTCGGCATTAATGTGAAATGCATGCCGCCGCCTGTGTTTTTCTTCGGATAGTAAATTTTGCGGTGGATTGTTTGCGCGTCTTTTTGAGCGTATCCGGCCATGACTTTGGCTGCCCGGCCCGTTGGTGCAAGTAATATGGGCCTGCGGTTAATTTCGGGCAGTACTTTTACGAGCGCGCTGATGACCGATGTTTTACCCGTCCCCGCGTAACCTTTGAGTACAAAAAGCTCGTCCGGATGATCGTTTAGAAAAAAAACAGCGGCCATTTGAAAGAACAAATCCTGTTTTGGCGTAGGTTCAAACGGAAAAGCGTCGAGAAAACTGCGGTAAAGTCGGGCCACATTTGTCATGGGTGCAAAGATAGCTTTAATGTCCGGGCATCGGAAACAAAGCAGGTTTGAATTCTTTTGTTTAAGTTTGTTTCTTTATTTAAGCCGATGTTGATAAACCACGCCAGCATTACCGAAAAATCGTATAAACAACTCGCGTTACTCGCGCGGACCGATGGGTTTTCGTTCGCGATAAAAGACTTACTTTCCAACGGGGTAACACCGGCAGACCACATCCGCTTTGAATCCGAAACTTCGCGCGTAACGGACCGATACGCTACGGCACTTGAGCGCCAACCCTGGGGAGATGAACGTTTCGATCAGGTTGTTTTGTTGCATCAGAACCATTATAATACGCTTGTGCCCGAGCCGCTTTTTGACGAGCGTTTCGCTGGGAATTACCTGCAGTACAGCACTAAGGTTTTTGAGACGGACACTTTTGCCTGGGACGCGCTTCCGGCATATGGCATGCAACAGGTTTACATTCCGTTTGACGATATAGCATTGCTCGTTCAAACCAGATTTGCGCGCGTAACCTCGATGCACGCTGCTTCGGTGCTTGTGCCGCGTTTGCTGGACCGAACCAAAAACAACGACGAAAAAACGATGTTCGTTCACGTTTCGGACCGATCTTTTGAAATTGTCGTGGCCCAAAACCAGCGATTGTTACTCTATAACGCTTTTGACTATCGGACCGCGGAAGACTTTTTGTACTACATTTTGTTCTGCGCCGAACAACTGAGCATGAATCCCGAATCGCTGCGGCTGGAAATGCTCGGCAACATTCGCGAAGAGGACCCTGAATTTGAACTCACTTACCGTTATGTGAGGAATGTGGCGCTTTTGCAACCCGATGAAGCTGTGGCCGATGCGAACCTTTGGCGTACGAATTTTATTTTAATGCACGCATGAGAATTGTTTCCGGAACCCATAAAGGCCGACGCATTCAGGCGCCGAAAAACCTGCCCGTTCGTCCTACGACCGACATCGGAAAGGAAGCGCTTTTTAATATTTTAACCCATCGGCTCGATTTCGACGAGATTCGCGCGCTTGATCTGTTTTCGGGCACGGGCAATATTTCGTATGAACTGGCCTCGCGCGGCGTGAGCGATGTTACGGCTGTAGATGCCGATGCGAATTGCGTGAAGTTCATCCGGAAAACGGCCGGCGAATTTGAATTCCCGATTCACGTGATTGCCTCTGCCGCGACGGCATTTCTCAAAAAAGCTTCACAGCCCTACGATCTGATTTTTGCCGATCCGCCTTACGACATGAGCCAGGGGGACTTTGAATCAGTCGTGACGCTTGTGTTTGAACGGAACTTGCTCGCACCAGGTGGCATTATGGCGATCGAACACTCGCGCTATACGCGGATGGAGGCCCTGCCCCATTTTTCGTTTCAACGGTCGTACGGCGGTGCTTATTTTAGTTTTTTTGAAATTCCAGACGATGATTCAACCGATGAGAATACCTGATTATTTTGTCGTTTTTGCGTTGTTTACACTGCTGTTTTCGGGCTGCGCGAAAATCGATTCCAACGCGTTCAAAGGCCCTGAGTTTAAACATTCGGCCGAAGTTTTTACAAAACGGATTCAGCGCGCAGATAGCGTAAACTTCTCGTATGCTCATACGATTAAATCGTATTTTGTCGGGCAATCGGCCTCGTCCTCACTTCAGTTTCACGTGCATTACCCGGCCGGAACGGTTTTTAGCCAACAACAGGCGGATTGGCAACTTTCGGAATTGGAAAAAATTGCGCGCGCCGAAATTCTAAACCCGGATGATTTCGACGTAATCAGGGTATATCTCACAAACGGGACCGACGAAATTACGGCCGAAAAAGAATGGTCAAAATAAAAAAAGCAGGCCTGTAAGCCGGGTTCTGTATTTCCTGAGAAACCCTTATCATTTATCTGGACGCGTCATTGCTGAAGCGCTCTATCTATCTACCCTCCGGCACGGACGGGCAGCCCTTAACGCCGGTATACTTGATATTTCACCACATAGAGTTTACCTGATTTCACTACAGCATTACCTGTACATCCTTTCTGTTGCACTTGTCCTTCTCCGTTTTGCGGAGCGGCGGGCGTTACCCGCTATGTTGCCCTGTGGTGCCCGGACTTTCCTCCGTTCTTTCGAACAGCGATAAGGCGGCCTGCGCTGCAAAAGTACGCATTCGCACTTTATTTGTAATCTTTTATCCGAATGTTATAAAGTCTCGCTTGGCCCCATGCTGTAATTTGCACACATTAACCAATATAAAATCACTATGGAACGCCAAATGTATCATTACGCCACAGTATCCAAAGCGTTGAAGGACCTTAAGGAAAAGGGATTCACTACCGATTTTAACATCAATGAGTCGCGCATCGTAGATAACCCGTCGGATTTCCGCATCGAACATATCTACCGTTACGAGGGAGAAACCGATCCCGGAGACGAAGCCACCGTTTACGGCATTTCTTCAAGCAATGGCGAGCGCGGGGTGTTTGTAGCAGGAAATCTTGCCTATAGCGAAAACAACGCAGCACAAGTACTTCACAATATTAGCATCGAGGGACGCAAAAACGCCGAAGGAAACGCCTGAGATGTACGACGAGCCGCTTTTAGAAGAGATGGGCAAAGATCCTGCCTCTGCGGCGGGCACCGTGGGATTGCGTTATGCCCCTCAAGGGTTGCATGGCATTTACAGGAAGAAATATGGTAAAGGATTCCGATACGTCAATCAAAAAGGCGAACGCATTTCAGACGATGAAACGCTGAACCGCATCAAGGCGCTCGTGCTTCCGCCTGCGTGGAAAAGCGTATGGATATCCCCTTTTAAAAACGGTCATCTGCAAGCCACGGGTATAGATGCGCGCGGCAGGAAACAATACCGATATCATTCAGAGTGGAGCAAGATCCGCAACCAGTCGAAATTTTTCAGGCTCAGGCAATTCGGGCGATCGCTGCCGTTAATCCGCACTCAGATAAACAGAGATTTAAGGCGATCCGGTTTGTGTTACGAAAAAGTTTTGGCCCTCGTGGTCGAAATCATGGCCCAAACCGGAATTCGCATTGGCAGTGAATCGTATAGGAAACTATATGGCAGTTACGGGCTTACTACGCTGGCCGATAAACACGTCTCCTTCAACGGTTCCAGAGTGACATTCGAGTTCGTCGGCAAAAAAGGCATCGCGCATAAAATTGGGCTACAGAGCAAGAGACTCGCGAATCTGGTTCGAAAATGTCGCGAAGTTCCGGGCCAGCAATTGTTCCAGTATTTCGACGACAACGGAAACCGGCAGCGCATCGGCAGCGAGGATGTAAACCGATACCTTAAGGAAATCACGGGCGAAGATTACACCGCAAAGGATTTTCGCGCCTGGTCCGGCAGCGTGCTCGCGTTGGAATATTGCCGCGAAATCGGGCCGTTTGAAACAGAAACAGAAAAACGCAAGAATGTTGTAGCGCTACTGGATCGCGTTGCAGAACGATTGGGAAACACGCGTACCGTGTGCAAAAAATACTACGTTCACCCTACGATTATCGCCGCTTATGAGAATGGTAATCTTTGGCAATACGATATCCCGGCAGAATCCGTCGAGCAGGGCCTTACCGATGCAGAAGTCTTGTTACTCCAATTGCTCGATCGCGAAATCACAGCCGAAGCCGCTTGTTGAAAACCCGTGAAAACATGCCCGGAAGTCGTTCGCTTTTTTAGCCGGATTCGCTTATATTTGCGCGAGTAAGCTATGGAACAATTCGTCGTATCTGCCCGTAAATACCGCCCCCAAACGTTTAAGGATGTCGTGGGCCAGCAAGCCATTACAAGCACGCTGCTTAACGCCATAGAAACCAATCATCTGGCTCAGGCGCTGTTGTTTACAGGACCCAGAGGTGTTGGGAAAACTACTTGCGCCCGTATTCTGGCACGCAAAATTAACCAACCCGGTTACGACGATCCTACCGAGGATTTTGCGTTTAACGTATTTGAGCTCGATGCCGCTTCGAACAACTCTGTGGACGACATTCGCGCGTTGATTGACCAGGTGCGCATTCCGCCCCAGACCGGTCAGTACAAAGTGTACATCATCGACGAGGTTCATATGCTCAGTTCTGCCGCTTTTAACGCTTTTCTTAAAACGCTTGAGGAACCGCCGCGTCACGCGATATTTATTCTCGCTACGACCGAAAAGCACAAGATTATTCCTACGATTCTTTCGCGTTGTCAGATTTTCGATTTCAAGCGCATTACGGTTAAAGATGCAAAAGACCATCTGGCCGAAGTAGCGCGAAGCCAAGGCGTTTCGTTTGAAGATGACGCGCTGCATATCATCGCCCAGAAAGCTGACGGTGCAATGCGCGACGCACTTTCGATTTTCGACCGCGTGGTTTCGTATTGCGGGAACAACCTCACGAGAGCCGCTGTGACCGAAAACCTGAACGTACTCGATTACGAAACTTATATCAGCATTACCGATTTACTGTTGCAGAACAATATCCCGGAACTGTTGCTCGCCTACAACAACATTCTCGCTAAAGGGTTCGACGGTCACCACTTTATTTCGGGACTCGCTTCTCATTTCCGCGATTTGCTTGTATGCCAAACCCCCGAAACATTGCCTTTGCTCGAGAAGGGCGAACAGGCGCAGCAAGCTTATGCGCGACAGGCTCAGATGGCAAGTCGTGCGTTTTTGCTCCAGGGGATTGCGCTTGCCAACGACTGCGATCTTAAATACAAACAGTCTCACAACCAGCGACTTTTAGTGGAATTGTGCCTGATGCAGATTGCCTCCGTAACCTTTGACGGAGAAAAAAAAAAGTTGACGGCTATATAATCCCGCCTTCCCATTTTTACGGCCGCGTAAAGCAAATCGATGTTGAAGCGCCTGAAGTTGTTGATATACCTGCTCCGGTTGCCCCGCCTGAATCCTCGCTGGAACAACCAAAAAACCCTGATGAAGCAACAGAATCGGGACCTAAAGTTTCTGCATTTTCACTTGCCGGGTTGCGCGCGAGAAAAGCCCTTGAACAACAAAAACGGCAAACAAGCGAAGCCGTAAACGACGGCCCGCGCGAGCCATTTTCGGAGACGGATATGCTGCTGCAATGGCACAAATACGCCCAACGCATGAGTGACCGCGGCCAGAAAATCATGGAAGCGCTAATGCTGCTCAGCGATCCTAAACTCGAGGGCACTACGATCTACCACGAGTTGCCCAACGAAGGTTCGCGCATTGATTTCGAAAGCGGCAAACACGATTTAGTCGGGTATTTGCGCGGAAAATTGCACAATGCCGACGTCGAGGTTCAGATCACCGTGAATGAGAGTCAGGAAAGTCGCCGCGCTTTTACGCCTCAGGAGCGGTTTAACCGGCTAAACCAGATTAATCCGCATCTGGATTTGTTGAGAAGAACATTCGATCTGGATTTTAATTAGATTTTTCCGAAATAAAGCGCTTTGATAATGCCGTCCGAAAGCCCGATTTTTGGAACGAAAATATGGCGTGCGCCGCTCCACTTCATCGCGTTCAGGTAGATGCGCAATGCGGGAATAATTACATCGGCCCGGTCTGCATTTAGCCCGAGTTCGGTAATGCGCTGTTCGTAAGAGAGGGCGTTCAAAGCCGAATACTGAGCGTTCAGATACAAATACGAAAGCGGCTTTTCCTGCGACTTGCCGGACATTTTAAAAATCTTGTTGATGTTTCCACCCGATCCGATGAGTGCAATGTTGTCGTAATCGGCGGTATGGGTCTGAACCCAGTCTTCGATTTCAGTCCAGAGTCCGTCGTGCACAAGGTTGTTTAAAAAACGCACGGTACCAATCGGAAAGGATTGGGAATGAATCATTTTCCCGTTCGAAAACAGCGAAAATTCCGTACTTCCGCCACCGACATCAACATACAGATAGGTCTGTTCGGTTCGCAAAAGGTAATGCAGATCGGTGCTGGCCAGAATCGCCGCTTCTTTTTTGCCGTCGATGATCTCGATTTGAATGTCAGCTTCGCGCGCAATGCGTTCCACAACTTCTTTTCCGTTGGCCGACTCCCGCATGGCAGAGGTTGCGCATGCCATATACCGCTCTACTTTGTGCACTTTCATCAGCAGTTTAAATGCCTTCATCGCGTCGATCATGCGCAGAATGTTTTCCTCAGAAACGCGCGCCTGAGTAAAAACGTCCTGACCCAAACGAACGGGCACGCGAACGAGCGCACTTTTGGTAAACTGGGTTTCTTTTCCGGGTTCTTCTATAATATTGGACACGAGCAATCGCATGGCGTTGGAACCAATGTCGATGGCGGCGTATTTCTTAATGCTGATCATGCTAATTCTTTTCGGCTATTTGACTTCTTCAGCCTCTACTTCGATTCGGTTTTGGTAATAATTGTACGTCTCCTGTTGGGCGCGGAAATTTTTGTGCTTGCCGCGAGGTTTGTAAACATTGTCGAGTTTTTCCGAATGCAACCGCACTTTGACGTTTCCGTTCCAGGCAATTTCGAACGTATCGATGAGTTGTTGCTTAATTTCGGGATCGTAAATCGGACAGGTAACCTCTACCCTTGCGTCGATATTCCGCGTCATCAAATCGGCAGAACCTATGTAAACATCATTCGCACCGGCGTTCTCAAAAATAAAAATCCGCGCGTGTTCCAGATACGAATCCACAATGCTGATCGCTTCGATGTTTTCACTAAGCCCCGGGGCCGATGGCACAAGCGCACAAATGCCGCGTACGATAAGCCTGATTTTTACGCCGGCCGCACTGGCTTCGTACAATTTGTCGATCATCGCGTAATCCGAAAGCGAATTCATTTTCATGTCGATGCGCGCCTTGAGTCCGGCTTTTGCGTTGTCAATTTCGCGCTCGATGAGTTTATAAAATTTAGTGCGCGTATAATGCGGGGATACAATCAGGTGTTTATAGCGGTGAATGCGGTAATTCACATCGAAAAATTCGAACACTTTTGCCACTTCGCGCAGAATTTTGGAATGGCTCGTAAACAGTGTCACATCGGTGTAAATTTTGGCCGTATTTTCGTTGAAATTTCCAGTAGAAATCAGGCCGTAGCGCTGTAATTTTCCATCTTCGATCCGGTCCACAACGCAAATTTTACTGTGAACTTTTAATCCTTTAATGCCGAAAATCAGCGTGATGCCTTCGGTTTGCATTTGTTCGGCGTAGGAAATATTGCTCGCTTCGTCAAACCGCGCCTGAAGTTCGATTTGCACCACGACTTTTTTACCGTTTTTCGCCGCGTTGATCAGCGAAGATACAATCTGCGAATGGTTGGCCAACCGGTAAAGCGTAATGCGAATCGCCGTTACTTTCGGGTCCAGAGCCGCTTCGCGCAAAAATTTTATCACGTACGAAAAAGACTGGTATGGCGCAAAAACCATAAAATCTTTGGTCGCGATTTGGTTCATCATGCTGCCTTCGAGGTTCAGGCCACTTACGGGTAGCGGCGTTCGTGAGGTGGAAAGCAGATCGTACCGGCCCAGATTCGGGAAGTTCATGTAGTCGCGCCGGTTGTGGTAGCGCCCACCCGGAATAATGCTGTCACTCGCATCGATATCCATGCTTTTAAGCAAAAATTCAAGCGTGTCTTTGCCGATGGATTTATCGTATACGAAACGCACGGGTTCGCCAATGCGGCGGTCTTTTACGCTCGTCGCAATTTTCTCGAGCATGCTTTTGCTCTGGTCCGAATCGATGTCGAGTTCCGCATCGCGCGTAATCTTGATCATGTGCGCCTTGACGCTTTTGTAGTCGAAAATGCTGAAAATGCTCTCGAGATTGAACCGGATGACATCGTCGAGCAGCATTACGTATTGTTTGTTGCCCGATGGCGGCAGCACGACAAAACGGTTAATTGTATTTGGCATTTCGATGATGGCGTACCGTACCTCCCGTGTGTTTTGAGGCGTCGGATTCATCACGAGTTTTACGGCAAGATAGCCCGATGTATCGCGAAGCAGCGGAAATTCGGCCAAATCGTTCAGAATGATTGTCACCAGCGCCGGACTTAACCGCTGTAGGTAAAAATCCTTGACAAATTGCTGCTGTTCGGTGTTGAGCTCCTTTTCGTTAATGATGTGAATGTTTTCCTTGGCCAGTTCGTTCTCTATCACATTCAAAATGCGCAGCGACTCCGATTGTTGTTTGATCACAATTTCGGTAATTTCTTTAACGAGTTGCTGGGCCGAAATGCCGCCGAGCAGTTTTTCGCCAGAAACGCCCGAGTACGCCAAACGACGCACGGCAGCAAACCGAACGCGGAAGAATTCGTCCAGATTGTTCGAGAAAATCCCAAGAAACCTGAGTCTTTCGAGCAGTGGAACCGACGGATCGGCCGCCTCCTGCAATACGCGCGCGTTGAATGCGAGCCAGCTTTTTTCTCTGTCAATGTACCGGTACGGCGATGTATCCATTTATCTCAAATCTCTAGGGAAGATCGCCACCTTGGTTTTTCCGTTGGCAATTTCACCCCACTTTTGAGCATGGAAGGCCAAAGACACAACTCCGCAGGTAGCGACATTTTCGATGTATAAGTCCCCAAATTTATTGACAAAATTTGTAATGGCATCGTTATGTCCGAAAAGAATCACGTTGTCAAAGCGGTCTTCGCAGGATTTGACGGTTTCTTCGAGTTGGTGCATGTCGAAAGTGTAAAGCGCCTCCTCTAAATGAATGCTTTCTTCGGGATAGGAAAAGTTTTGTGCGAAGATTTTGGCCGTGTCCCGCGCGCGTTTGGCCGTGGAACTCCACATAAGGTAATTCTTTGGCATTTGGTGTTCGAGCGTGGTAGACATGAGGTTCGCATCTGTAATGCCGCGGTTGAGTAAAGGGCGGTCTTTGTCCGGCAACGGAACTTCCCAGCTGGATTTGGCGTGACGGACCAACATTAATTGTTTCATCGAAAAGTATTTAGCGTATTTAAAGTAGACAATTAAAAGGTGCGGGACAATTATTTTGACATTTTTTAACCGACCGGGTTTGCCTCGCGAAATGATGCGAACCGGTTAAACTGTAATATCGGCTCGTACGATTTGGCTTTTCTTATAATATTGTAAATCAAAGACCCGGACGCGGTCTGCGAAATTTTAAGCGCTGATTTGTAGGATAATAGATGAAATTGTACGATTTTTAGCGCATTGTTAATATTTCCATGACAAAAAGTTAAATGAAGCCGTTGAACGATTTTTTTCGCAAGTTGTAGGAAATTTTAGCGAATCGCGAAAGGGCGTAAGTATCTTTAATGTAAGATTATGCCTCGTATTTCTAAAAACAAAAACTATGGAACAACCTTTACACACTCTCCGTACGAACGGCCGGATTTACTATACTGCATTCTTGCTGTTATTGTGCTGCACCTCGTTTGCGCAAATCAAGCCAGCGCCTTTGGCCGGGTTCACTAACCAGCTTTCTCAGGCCAAATCCGAACGCCTGACCCAACTTATTAAAGAATTACAGCCGTCGGTTTACGTCACCCAGAACGAAATTAACGTACACGGGGATGCCCCGGTTTGCGTTTACACCGACCAATCGGCCCAACACAGGCTGTCCGGAAACAATTTTGACAAAACATCTGTAGAACTCGTTTCAATTGTGGTTTCCACAGCTCCGGCAGTAATCGATTTGTCGCCGTTAGCCGATTTTCCTTCGCTCGATTATCTTTTGTTGCGTGTGCCATCGGCCCAAAGTGTTCAGGGCTTGCAATTCACTGGCGAAAAACCGGGTCTTTCGATTGTTTACGAGATAAATGTTACCTACTAAAAACCTACTCCCATGAAGAAAACTACCACTGCTACGCTCTGGCGTTTGTTACCGGCAATAGGGTTTTTATGGGCCACTGCTCCTGCGTCCGCACAATTAATCGTTCCGCTGAACCAACGCACGTCCCAATACACGCCCGAGAAGAAAATTTACAATATCAAAGGTGATTTTGCGCTTATCGGCAACACAAACCTGACGCTTCAGAATTACGGGAATCAGGTGCAAAACGGAAATAATCCGATGAAATATGTGGATGTCGACGCTCCCGGTGCGATGGGCCTGGGCGGTACGCCAACGTTTAATTCGTCTTCGGCCCGATTAGAGTTTTCGGCAGAGAATGGCGCCAATCCGGAATGTTCGCGCGTGGTTTACGCCGGATTGTACTGGAGCGGAAGGGCTTCAGATGCTGCGCCGGATGGCCGGCAATTCAGCGTGGAAAAGCAAATTTTTGTCGGCAATGAATCTTTTTCGACCGATTACCCCGCACTTTCGCACTCGCAAACGATGACGCACGCGGTTCATACGCTCTCGGTCAGCCAGGCCGGGACACAGACCAGCAGTTTTCCGCGTTATGCATTCTCGGGGAGTGGCAATCTTTACCAGTTTAGTTTTACGAATGCCGCAATCAATATGGTCAGCGTTTCGGTAAACGGAGGCGCTCCGGTGAACCTTCCGGCCACAGTAACAGTGGACGGATTTGTAAAAACAGCCGTGCTAAACACGCCCTATGTATTTACGAGTGGCAGCGCTCAGGTCAAGATTATTTCGCTAACGCGGGATTCACGCACCAACCTGAACCCGACGCAAACGCAGGCCGCTTCGAGTGTGTTTGCAAACGTGAGCGGACAAGCGGCTGTTTACGAAACTCAGACGAAGAATTTTGACAAACAAAAAATCATGTTCCGCGGTCCGGGTGCGAGCACATACACCGAATTCACGGCCCACGCAAACGATCTTTATTATCCTGCAGACGGCGCTCACGATTATATGTATTCGGCCTACGCGGAAGTGACCGATTACGTACGCGAGCACGGTCTGGGCGATTATTTTGCAGCCGACATTGCCACGCGCGAGGGAAATGGCGGCCCTACGGGTTACTACGGCGGATGGGGACTTATCGTGATTTATGAGAACGATTTGATGCGCTACCGCGATGTGACTTTATTCGACGGCCATGCGTACGTGTTTGGCGGTACGGCTCAGTACGATTTGCCGGTTTCCGGGTTTAATACGGTTCAATCCGGGCCGGTGGGCCTAAAAATCGGGTTGTTGGCCGGAGAAGGCGATCGCGACATTACGGGCGATTATTTCCAGATCCAGCGCCAGAGTGACGGGCAATTCATCGACCTTGTACATTCCGGAAATACGGCGGCGAATTTTTTCAACGCATCGATTCCCGCGAACGTCGACCGAAATCCGTCCCTGTTGAACAACACCGGCATCGACCTTTGCGTGTTTGAATTGCCAAACGACAACAACGACGTCATCGGGAATGCCCAGACTTCAACGACGTTCCGTTACGGTTCCACTCAGGATACCTATGTGATTTACGCCGTGGCGATGGCGGTGGATGCTTACATTCCCGAGTTAGAAGGATTGCTTGCGCTCGAATCCATTGGCGGCGTTGCGGTGCAAGAGCCGTATGAAACGACGCCCGGGACGCAAATGAATTTCACCGTTGAAGTGCGAAACCGCGGAACAGAACCCGTGGAAAACGCCCAACTCGTCATTCCAATCCCGTACAACACCGACTATGTCAGTGCACTCCAACAAATTTATTTCTCGCCCGCGCCCGCTCCAAATACGGTCACATTTGATGCTGAACTTGGCGCGAATGGTTCGATTGTCTGGAACATAGGAACGCTGCCACTCCCCGCCCATCCGGATGATTTGCTCGGCCTGTTACAATTTTCGCTTAGCGCGACGGTAGACTGCGATTTGCTGTTGTCGTTTTGCCAAAACCGCATTGTTGTGGACGGAACGCTTTCGGGTCTGGGTGCCATTACGGGCGTTCCTGTTCAACATCAGGGTTTGATTCTTGGACGCGAGACCGACGGCGTGTGCGAATCATCGACGATTCCGGCTCCGCTGGTTATCGGACTCGACGCAGCAGAATATGTAGCAGAATTTTGCGATGCACAAACGTTGCCGCTGAGTTTCACTTTCTGCGGTACCGATCCGGTTCCCGTGGCTTCGATTCAGGGAAGTTTCCCCCCCGGGACGATTTTTCTGAGCCATTATCCTATCGATGAAAACACGATTCAATACACGATAAACCAGCCATTTCCGGCCACTCCGGGATCGACCAC
>CAZTGF010000015.1:0-4586 GCA_964612955.1 uncultured Flavobacterium sp. | reverse complement strand
CTCGAAGACCTTGAACCGTTGGCTTGCGGAACCACTCCTGAATTTGGAGTGCCTGTAGTTGCCGACGCCTGCGGTTCGCCTTTGGAAGTTACTTTTTCCGATGAAACCCTGCCCGGGGATTGCGAAGGCTCCTACACTATTGTTCGTACATGGACGGCGACAAGCGCTTGCGGAACATCGGCCCAGGTTTCCCAAACCGCTGCGTTTACAGATTCGGCCGCTCCGCAGATTACCGTAGCTGCTCAGGATTTGGTTCTTACATGTCCTGATGCGGACGCGATCGAGAATTGGCTCGCAACTTACGCAGGCGCAACGGCCACCGACTGTAGTTCAATCACCTGGACGCACGATTTTGAAAGCGCCCCTGAAACTTGCGGCGCACCGCTTACCGTGACGTTTACAGCCACCGACGCTTGTGGAAATACCGCCACAACTTCGGCTCAGCTTACCCTATCGGACACGGAAGCTCCGGTTATTGGCGATCTTCCGGAAATAGCGACGATTGCCTGTACTTCTGATCCACAATTTTTGACGCCCGATGTAAGCGACAATTGCGCTGGAGAGGTTCTGCTTACGTTCACCGATGAGGAAATTCCGGGTGATTGCCTGGGCCGATATCAGGTCGTACGCACTTGGCTCGCAACCGATGCCTGCGGAAATACAAGCACGAAGAGCCAGACGCTGCAATACGACGATACGATGGCGCCGGGATTCCTTCAAACACACGAAAACCTCGTATTAAACTGCGACGCGCCCGCTGCTGATGAAATTGCGGCCTGGTTGCAAAACAATGCCGGTGCTGTAGCCTCAGACATATGTAGTGAGGTGGTGTGGACTAACGATTACCAGGGTGCCTTGCCAACGTGTAACGCTCCCGTCGTGGTTACATTTACTGCAACGGACGCTTGCGGAAACGCAGCCTGGTTTACGGCGACTATTTCGAGGGGCGCTTCAGAATCGCTTACATTTAACGAAACATTGCCTGCAGACGTTATCGTTACTTGCGGTAACATTCCCGAAGCTCCCGTACTTACGGCCACTCAGACCTGTTCCCAGACTGTATTTACGGCGGTATTCGAGGAAACCACCGAAGCCGGCCCTTGTCAGGGAAGTGCCTTTATTACGCGCATCTGGACCGCAACCGATGAATGCGGCAACGAGGCAGAACACATTCAGATAATAACCGTAACGGACGATGTCCCACCGGTGTTGGTTTCGGCTCCTGAGGCAGAAATCTGGGTGAGTTGTGCAGAAATTCCGGCGGTTGAAACACCCGTATTTTCCGATGACTGTTCTGAACTCGGCCCCGTGGAATTTAACGAAACCCAGTCTGACAACACAGACGGAACTTACACGATTACACGCATTTGGACGGTAGCTGACAGTTGCGGGAACAGCGCTGAATTTACGCAGCAAATCCACGTAAGCACTGCCGCTCCTACAATGCTCGCCGCTTATGTAGCTTGTAATACCGATGAGAGTTTAATCCTGGATTTGTCTGAATTGCTTCCCACGGGAACGCCGGCCAATGGCAGTTTTGTGGACGTCGATGGTACGAACCAATTAGAGGGAAGCGTGTTCTCGGGATACGAACTCGCTACGGGCGATTACATAATCGACTATATTTACGAGGATAACGGCTGTACGCAAAATGTTCGGTTTGCAGTGGAAGTCGACGATGATTGCGCTGTACTTCCGGCTTGTACGGTGACTGTACACAATGCGTTCTCGCCAAACGGAGACGGTGTGAACGAGGTGTTCTACATCGAAAACTTTGAAAATTCAGATTGTATCGTGGACAACCGCGTAGAGATTTACAACCGATGGGGCATATTGGTTTTTGAAATGAACCAGTACAATAATACGACGAGAGCCTTTACAGGACATTCTCAGGCACGTGCTACCGTCGGGAGTGAACCTTTGCCGGCCGGAACGTATTTTTACCTGATTCAATATACGACTGCAGACGGACAGAATGTGAAACGAGACGGTTACGTGTACCTGACGCGATAAATCCTTAAAAAGAAAACGAAATGAAACATAAAATACTGACTTTCGCGATGCTGTTGACAGGATTTGTAGCCTTTGCCCAACAGGATTCCCAGTATACGCAATACATGTACAACACGCTTAGCGTAAACCCTGCCTACGCCGGATCCAGAGGTGCTTTGAGCCTTTTCGGGTTGCACCGTTCGCAGTGGATCGGGCTCGACGGAGCGCCGGTAACAAACGCATTTTCGGCACACACGCCAATTAACGAATCCAGGCTCGGATTTGGCCTTTCGCTGGTCAACGACAAAATAGGACCGACGAATGAGAATACGATTTCGGGCGATGCGAGTTACACCGTTCCTACGTCCGAAACCTGGAAATTGTCGTTTGGGGTGCGCGCCACGCTGAACCTGTTCGATCTGGACCGCGGCAGGCTTAACCCTCAACAAGCCGACGACCCGAGCCTTCAGGGATTTGACAACAAACTGAGCCCGAACTTTGGTGCCGGCGTTTACTGGCATTCGGACAAAACCTATATAGGACTATCCGTGCCGAACATTCTGGAAACGAGCCGTTACAGCGACGACGACGTGGTTGTGAACAAAGAGAAAATGAACGTTTACCTTATCGGGGGCCACGTGTTTGAGTTAAGCCCGTCTGTGAAATTCAAACCTGCGGTATTGTCTAAAATGGTTTCCGGAGCGCCTTTACAGGTAGATGTTTCGGGGAATTTTTTATTCTACGAAAGATTTGTTTTGGGTGCGGCTTACCGATGGGATGCTGCCGTAAGTGGCATGGCCGGATTCCAGATCAGCGATGCCATTTTCATCGGCTATGGCTATGACCACGAAACCACGCGCCTTAGAAATTACAACTCCGGTTCTCACGAAATTTTCCTTCGATTTGAACTGTTCAGCAACCATAACCGCATTATATCTCCCCGATTCTTCTAAAAATTCCGACACTATGAAAAGCAAATTCCTATACCTGTTATTGTTCTGCGTTCTTAGTGCGATGGCCTTTGCACAGCCCGTCCGGGTAAAACGAGCGGACAAGCAATACGAAAAGTTCGCCTACGTTGACGCCATTGCGACCTATGAGCGCATCGCGGAAAAAGGCTATAAATCGGCCCCGGTGTTTGAGCGCCTTGGAAACGCGTATTATTTTAATGCGGAACTCGACAAAGCAGCCCGATGGTACGGCGATTTGTTCGCGCTGACCCAGGACATCCCCACCGAGGTGTATTACCGCTATGCACAGTCGCTGAAATCTGTAGGGAACTACGCCAAATCGGACGAAATTATGAAGATTTTCGACGAGAAGACTGCCGAAGACAAGCGCGCGATCCTGTTTAACGAACAGCGCAATTACCGCCAGATTATCGAGGCAAACTCAGGGCGTTACGAAATGGCCGATGCCGGAATGAACTCCCAATACTCTGATTACGGCGCCACGGTTTACAAAGGGCAATTGATTTTTACCTCTTCGCGCGATACCGGAAACCTTGCCCAGCGCAAGCACAAGTGGAACAACCAGTATTTTACAAATTTGTACGCCGCACCGCTTCAGGGCGACTCGGTTGGAACGGTTACTAAATTCGCAAAGCAGATCCGCACGCGATTTCACGAATCTTCTCCGGTGTTTTCGGCCGATGGAAATACGATGTATTTTACGCGCAACAATTTTCACGAAGGAAAGCGCGGTAAAAACGCCGAACGCATTACGCTGCTTAAAATTTACAAGGCAACGCGCACCCAAAAGGACAGCGTGGAGGGATGGGAAAACATTACTGAACTCCCGTTTAACAGCGACCAGCACAGTACGGCACATCCGGCGATCAGTCCCGACGGCAAATGGCTTTACTTCTCCTCTGACATGCCGGGCGGAAAAGGACAATCTGATTTGTACCGCGCCCCTATTGCCGAAGACGGAACCATTGGTCCGCATGAAAACCTTGAAATGCTGAACACCGAAGCGCGGGAAACGTTCCCGTTCATAAGTGCCGAGAACGAACTTTATTTTGCCTCTGACGGTTATCCGGGACTCGGAGGACTCGACATTTATATGGCCGTAATTAAAGACGACGGTGGTTTTGGGGCCCCAGTGAACATTGGCGCTCCGGCGAATTCGGGCATGGACGATTTTGCGTACTATATAGATTCTGAAACCAGACGCGGTTTTTTAAGTTCTAACCGCGAGGGCGGGCAAGGCTACGACGATATTTACCGCTTTCTGGAAACACGCAAACTCACCTGCGAACAACGGCTGTTTGGCATTGTGACCGATAAAGAAACCGGGGAACCTATTGCCGAGGCGATTGTAACCTTGTTTGACGCTTCGTTTACGCAGGTGGCCCAGGTGAAAAGTGGGGCCGATGGTTCGTACGATTTCGGGACGGTGGCCTGCGGAGAGATTTACTACGTGCGCGGCGAAAAAGAAACTTATGAAACCAACGAGCAAAAAATAACGATTCCGGAAACTTCGGGCGAAACTGAACTTCCGATTGAGCTTGAAAAGAAAGTGAAAGCCGTGACTGTGGGCGATGATCTGGCAAAAGCGTTTGGCATCAAGGAAATCTATTTCGACTTTGACAA
>CAZTGF010000014.1:32341-39459 GCA_964612955.1 uncultured Flavobacterium sp. | reverse complement strand
ATGTATTTCACGGGAATCTGAAACTGGTCCGATATGCCGATCACTACGCCGCCTTTTGCGGTACCGTCGAGTTTTGTAACGGCAAGCGCGCTAACTTCGGTAGCTGCTGTGAACTGTTTTGCCTGCTCAAACGCGTTTTGGCCTGTAGATCCGTCCAGCACGAGCAATACTTCATGAGGTGCATCGGCCACGACTTTCTGCATGACGCGCTTTACTTTTGTAAGTTCGTTCATCAGGTTTACCTTGTTGTGCAAACGGCCGGCAGTATCGATAATGACGACATCGGCACTTTGCGAAACGGCACTTTGTAATGTATCGAAAGCCACCGAAGCGGGATCCGATCCCATCTGTTGTTTAACAATGTGCACGCCGGTGCGGTCCGCCCAGATCTGAAGCTGGTCGATAGCGGCGGCGCGAAACGTATCTGCAGCGCCCAGAACGACTTTGTGTCCGGCCTGGTTAAACTGGTGTGCAAGCTTGCCGATCGTAGTGGTTTTGCCCACGCCGTTTACGCCCACTACCATGATGACATAAGGTTTCTTGTCCTGAGGGACTGAAATTTCTGTTTCGTTTCCGTGGTTGGTTTCAGACAGCAGGGCGGCGATTTCCTCTCGAAGGATCTGATTGAGTTCGTCCGTTCCGAGGTATTTGTCTCGGGAGACGCGCGCCTCGATGCGTTCAATGATTTTGAGTGTAGTGTTAACGCCAACGTCCGAGGAAACGAGTACTTCTTCGAGGTTGTCGAGCACCTCATCGTCTACTTTCGACTTGCCCGCAATGGCTTTGGTCAGTTTGGAGAAGAATGCGGTTTTTGATTTTTCGAGTCCTTTGTCTAAGGTTTCCTTTTTTTCGGACGAAAAGATGCGTTTGAAAAAGTTCATTTCAAAGGTTTAGAATGCTTGGTAGTTGAATAACAGGCGCTTTAAAAACAGCTTGAACAAACTTAAGCCACTTAAAACGCGACCGTAAATATAAAAAATAAAAAAGCTACTTCCGAAAAGAAAGTAGCTTCGTATGATACGGTGATCCGAATTATTTTCGCTTGATAAACTCGTCTACCAATTCAGGAGCCATGATAGTTTCCACGAATGTGTACGCACCGGTTTTTGGTGACTTAACCATTTTAATGGCTTTCGTAAGTCTCTTAGATTGCGTTTGCAGCGTTGCTACGGTCTTCTTTGCCATGACTTATTATTTAATTTCTTTGTGAATGGTTACCTTTTTCAGGATCGGGTTGAATTTTTTAATTTCCATACGATCCGGAGTGTTCTTTTTGTTTTTAGTAGTGATATAACGAGACGTTCCCGGAAGACCAGTTCCTTTGTGCTCGGTACACTCTAAAATCACCTGAATTCTATTGCCTTTCTTTGCCATTTTTCCTAAGCTGTATTAAATGCGGGAATTACTTAATGAATCCGTCTGCCTTTGCTTTTTTCAAAACAGCGGCGATCCCGTTTTTGTTTATCGTTTTGATTGTAGAGGCAGCGACACGCAGGGTAATCCACCGGTCTTCCTCAGCAAGATAGAAGCGTTTCTTAACCAGGTTTACCGAAAATTTCCTCTTAGTCTTGTTCATGGCGTGGGAAACATTGTTTCCTACCATCGCTTTCTTACCCGTAAGGTCACAAACTCTTGACATTATTTATCTTCTTTTATCGTTATTCAAATCAGGGTGCAAAGAAACAAAAAATATTGGCACGCGCAAAATTATTGCTGCACATTTTTTAAAATTTCGTTCTGCAACATTTCCAGCGACTTATTGGCGCTTCTGTCGATGACTTTCTCTCTGGGCTGGCCAAAATCAAAGCGCATGGTCGTCGCGTCACCGGCACCTGCCACGCTGATGTAAACCACACCTACGCCCTCTGAAGTTTCATCGGTAGCCGGACCCGCATTTCCCGTAATTCCAATACCGAAGTCCGAGTGAAAGACCAGGCGCGCGCCCTGAGCCATTTCCTCCGCTACTTGTGCCGACACTACCGAATGTTCGCGAATCGTCTGAGGCGAAACCCCCAGAACCTCCACTTTGCTTTCCGCCGAGTAACAAACCGCGCCACCGTTAAAATAACGCGAGGCTCCGGGCACCGATGTAAGCAAATGCGCCACTTTCCCGCCAGTGCAACTTTCGGCCAATGCCACCGTTTTCGCGTGTTGGCGCAGCAGGTTTCCTATCACAACTTCCAGCGTTTGGCCTTCGTCGTAACTCGTAATCCAGCCCCCTATATAACCAGACAAATCGCGAACGGCCGCATCTACAGTCCGGATCAACGCCTGCTCGTTTGCACCGTACCCCGAGAGCCGCAACCGGACCATCCCGGGTGCAGGCAAATAAGAAAGCTTCAGCCCTTTTGGAAGCGCGTCCTCAAAATCCACGAGACGTTCGGCGAGCAGGCTTTCCCCTATGCCGTAAGTTAAGATGGTGCGGTGCAGAATATAGGGCCGTTTGAACTCGCTTGCGATTTTTGGCAGAATTTCGGCCTCGAATATATGTTTCATTTCGTAAGGCACGCCTGGCAGCGATACAAACACAGTTTTCCCGTGCGCAATCCACATTCCGGGAGCGGTTCCCACCTGGTTAAACAGCACCGAAGCGCGCGAGGGCACAAGCGCCTGTTCGCGGTTCATGGGCGAGAGTTCGCGTCCGTAGTGCTTTTGGAGCAACTCCGCAACGTGGTTCAGAACATTTTGGTTTAGTACGAGTTCGTCGCCCAAGTATTCGCACAGTGTTTTTTTGGTAACGTCGTCGCGTGTTGGGCCCAGGCCACCGGTCAGAAATACAAAGTCGACGCGATTCTGAAAACGTTCGAGCGTGGCGATAATCTGGGCTTTCGTATCTGAAATGGACGCCATTTCAACGATTTCGATCCCGAGTTTGTCCAGCGCTTTGGCCATGTAGGCCGAATTCGTGTCGGTGATTTGCCCAATCAGGATCTCATCTCCAATCGTAACAACGGCTGCCTTCATGATTGCGTGTGATTTACAGCCCCGATGGCAGCGGCATCCTGCGCTTTTTTTGCGCAGATACAGCGTACAGCGGGAAAAGCTGCCCTAAAAAAATATCGTTAAAGTGAAAAATCTTTGCGAATCTCGCGCACCGCCTTCTCCACCTGCTGCTGCACGCTCTCGAAAACATCGGTGATTTCCTTGCGTTTTCCTTCGCGCTTGGTCCAGGCTTCAATTTCTAAAATTTCCTGATACGCTGTGGTCATGCCTAACAAATCCAGCGTTGGCTTTATTTTGTGTGCGTAACTGTAAGCCAGTTTGTGGTCTTTGGTTTTAATGCCTAAATGAATCTGCAAAACGTCCTGGGGAACCTCTGTGACAAACAGCGAAATGATTTGCTTTACAAAATCGTCGTCGTTGTCAGACAGGGCGTGAACTTTGGCTAAGTTGTAGTGAAGGGCCATTATTTAATTGGTATTCGGAATAGTTTTTTGTCTTCTATAAAACCCTCGAGCACATCACCCGGATTTACGCGGGCAACACCTTGTGGCGTTCCAGTAAAAATGATATCTCCAATCTTAAGCGTAAAGAACTGAGACACGTATGCTATAAGCTCGTCTATGTGCCACAGCATCTGCGCCGTGTTGCCCTGCTGAACGGTTTTTCCGTTGCAAGTCAGTCCAAAAGTAATATTTTCCAGCGAACTAAAAAGTTTTTTCGGCAGAAAGTCACCAATTACCGCTGAACCGTCAAATGCCTTTGAAATTTCCCACGGCAGGCCCTTTTCCTTGAGCCGTTGCTGAACGTCGCGAGCCGTAAAATCGACGCCGAGACCAATTTCGTCGTAGTATTTATGCGCAAACTTTTTGTCGATATACTTACCTACTTTATTAATGCGCACAAGCAGTTCCACCTCGTGATGCACGTCCTGAGAAAACTCGGGAATTACAAACGGAAACTTTTTTAAAAGAATGGCGCTATCCGGCTTCAGAAAAACCACAGGGGCGTCCGGGCGTTCGTTTTTAAGCTCAGAAATATGGTCGGCGTAATTTCGACCTATGCAAATCAATTTCATCAGCGTTTGGTTTTGGGCAGCGCTTCCCGCTGTCCGCTATAGCTTTTATGCTAAAAGGCTGCCGCTCCCATCGGGGCTGCGGGCATCTCCGTTCAGGAAAGTTTCGTGTTCAGTTTTCGCAGTTTAATTGCCGTAAGTACCTTTTTTGTATAGAGCGGAAAATCGGCATTCTGAATCCAGCCAAAATAACCGGGTTCGTTCTCAAAAACGGTTTCCACAAGCGCGCCCTTGTGTTTTCCAAACGTAAAAATCTCGCGTCCTTTATCGTCGTAAGCAATAAAACCTGCAAAATCCGCCATGCGCTTGCGGGTCGTATATTCAGAGAGCAGCTTCATGTCGTTCTGCAAATCCGGATACCGGTCCAGCTGGGCTTTTAGAATTTCGTATGTGGCTGTGGCATCCGCCTCGGCAGAGTGCGCGTTCTCGAGGGTTTTGCCGCAGTAGAATTTAAAGGCCGCGCTTAGCGTGCGTTCTTCTTTTTTGTGGAAAATCGTTTGCACGTCTACAGAAACCCGCGATTTCATGTCAAAATCAAATCCGGCGCGCAGTAATTCTTCGGCCAGCAACGGAATGTCAAACCGGTCCGAATTATAGCCGGCCAAATCGCTGTCTTTGATCATCTGATACACGGTGGGTGCAAGTTCCTTAAATGTAGGTTCGTTCGCCACTTTCTCGTTCGTAATGCCGTGAATCGCAGCCACGTTCGCGGGTATCATCTGCTCCGGATTCACGAGCCATGTTCTGCTTTCGCGGTTGCCGTTCGGGAAAATTTTGACGATTGAAATTTCTACAATGCGGTCTTTACAGATGTCGGTACCCGTGGTTTCAAGGTCAAAGAAACAAATCGGGCGGATTAAATTTAATTCCATTCTAATGTCTTAAACGCAAAGATAACTATTGCATCGTTAAAAAAACCCTTTCGCTTTCTGGGCAAAAGGGCTTGGTTTTATTTAAATCTGTCGGTATTAAAACGTTCGGTTTACGTCAAACGCTTCCATATATTCGGCCACGCGCTTTACAAAACTTCCGCCCAAAGCGCCGTCCACCACGCGGTGGTCATAACTGTGGGAAAGGAACATTTTCTTGCGAATGCCTATAAAGTCGCCTTCCGGGGTTTCAATCACGGCCGGCACTTTGCGAATTGCGCCTAATGCGAGGATCCCTACTTGCGGCTGGTTGATAATCGGCGTTCCGAACACGCTTCCGAAAGTTCCTACGTTGGTTACCGTGTAAGTTCCGCCCTGGGTATCGTCCGGTTTTAATTTTCCGGCTTTGGCGCGGCTTCCCAAATCGTTTACGGCCTTTGCCATGCCTATCAGGTTAAGCTGGTCCGCGTTTTTAATCACAGGAACGATCAGGTTCCCGTTTGGCAAGGCGGCGGCCATTCCCAGGTTGATGTTTTTCTTTTTAATGATATAATCGCCGTCCACAGAAATATTCATCATCGGAAAATCTTTGAGCGCTTTGGCCACAATCTCCATGAAAATGGGCGTGAACGTAAGTTTTTCGCCTTCGCGCTTTTCAAATGCGTTTTTGTTCTTTTCGCGCCAGTCCCAGATGTTGGTCACGTCCACCTCTATAAACGACTGCACGTGTGCCGAAGTTTGAAGCGACTGCACCATATAGCCAGAAATAAGCTTGCGCATCCGGTCCATTTCTACAATCTCGTCCGCGCCGTTTACAGAGACAGGTGCTTTCTGCTCTGCCGGTTTGGCCGTAGCGGCTGGCGCCGGTTTTTGGTCTGGAGTTTTGGTGCTTTCTGACGGTGCGGCGTTCGCGGGTGCGTTTTTGCGACTTTCTACAAACGACAAAATATCGTTTTTCGTCACGCGGCCCTCGGCACCGGTACCTTCGATACCTTCGAGTTCTTCTATAGAAATACCCTCTTCTTTGGCAATGTTTTTCACCAATGGCGAATAAAAGCGGTTGGATTTGGCAAAATCTTCTTTTGAAGCGGCTTTTGAAGTTTCGGGTGCGGCGACCATCTGGCGTGCTGCTTCCACGGTTTTTTCAACTTCGACTGCGGCCTTAGCCTCGGCTTTTGCAGGTGTAGCAGAGTCCTCCCCTTCGATTTCGATAATGCCCACCGTTTGTCCTACGGCAACCACATCGTCCTTTCCGAAAAGTTTTTCTACGAGAACGCCGGAAACTTCAGACGGCACTTCGCTGTCCACCTTATCCGTAGCGATTTCAAGAACGGCTTCGTCTGCGGCTATCGTATCGCCCACTTCCTTTAACCAGTTTGTAATCGTCGCCTCTGCAACGCTCTCGCCCATTTTGGGGAGCTTCAATTCATATCTTGCCATATTCGGGTAGCATAAATTAAGGTGCGAAATTACCGATTTTATTCAGAAGTTCCCCATTGCGTGTGGCATTTTTTACAACGTTTGCGCACTCAGATATTGCACTTGTCCCCTACTGTCCGATGAATCAGAACCGATGAGCCGTTTACCGCACAAAAACCGGAACGTACATTTTTTGGCTGCAAATGCTTCCATAAGCCGAATCTGATCTGCAAATGAAACCGTAGCCGTATCGAAGCAAAGCTGGCTTCCACAAATTACATCTGGGGAATGAAGTGCCGCGGACACAAGGGTTGAATGTTGTCGGAAAGCCTCGGGCACCTGAAAACCGGGGTTCAAAGTGACCCAGTAATAATGCGTCGGATCTTTTGGCGGCGCTACGGTTTTTCGGGTTTTGGCCAGTGCAAACGCATACGAGGCAAGCCGCATAAAAACGTCGAAAACAGCTTGTGCGCCAAAGTGCTTTCGGTAAAAATACTGCATCGCTTCGCGGAAACGCTTTAGGTATTTGCCGTCGCGAACGGTGCTTTCTCCTTTGAAATGCACAACACTTGTTGCAGGCACATAATAATTAGGTCTGCCCGATTTCAGCACGCGATACGAAAGATCGATGTCATCGGCATACATAAAACAATTCTCGTCGAAACCGCCCATGGCTTTGTAAAGCGCAGTTTCCATAAACATGAATGCGCCCACGAGAATGTCTGTTTGGGCCTGTTCCTGCGGACCTACGTGCATAGCGTAATACGCGCCAAACTGCTTTGGCCACCATTTGTGCAAACCCGCAATTTTGTAAA
>CAZTGF010000014.1:31095-32241 GCA_964612955.1 uncultured Flavobacterium sp. | reverse complement strand
GCAGAAATTATGGATTGCAGTTATTATCCGTTTTTGTAGGGAAACTACCGGCCCCTCCCCGGGACCAAAATACTAAATTCCGTCTAAAATCCGCGGCAAGAATCCACTCATCTAATTCAAAATCGAACGAACCGATTGTGCGTTTAGCCGATTTCGATCAGGCGTTTAGATTTGGGCAGCGCTTCGTCTTTTTTGGGAAGCGTAATGCTCAAAATTCCGTTCTCGTAAGCAGCGTTAATCTGGTCTTCGTTTACCGAATCGGGCAGCGTGAACGAGCGCTGGAACGACGAAAACGAAAATTCTCTACGCGTGTATTTGCCTTCGGTAGTCGTTTGTTCATTGCTGGATTTGGACGAAATCGTGAGCAAATCGTTGTCCACCTCGATATTAAAATCCGACTTCTGCTGGCCCGGAGCCGAAAGTTCAACCACGAACGCAGTTTCGGTCTCGCGTATGTTTACAGGCGGAACCACGGCGGCGTTAAATCCGGGCCGGGCGGCGTCGAATCTGAAAAGTTCGTCCATTAACGAAGGGAAAAATGGCGATTGTTTTTTTGCTGGTGTCATATGTTTTGATTTTTTAGTTTCGACCCCGGTTAGGCAAATCGCATTCCAACCTAATATACGTGACGTTTTGGCTGATTCGCTGACTTTTTGTCAAAGTTCAGCGATTTTAGTAAGTTGTGCGAACGGATTTCAACGCTTACCTTTGCTTGCTAAATTTCTTTATTGTGAATTACGTATCGGTCGAAAATATTTCTAAATCCTATGGCGAACGCGTGTTGTTCTCTGATTTATCATTTGGAATAAACAAAGACCAGAAGATTGCCTTCATCGCCAAAAACGGGAGTGGAAAAACCACGATCATCAACATTCTTACAGGAAAAGACGAACCGGATTCGGGACAGGTCGTGATTCGAAAAGACATTAAAGTGGCACTGCTTTCACAAGTTCCCGATTTAAAAGACGAACTCACGATTGAAGAAAGCATTTTTGCATCGGACAACCCCGTTTTGAAAGTTATCGAACAATACGAAAAAGCGCTCGAAAATCCCGAAAACTCGGAGGCATACCAAAAAGCGTTCGAACTTATGGAGCGCCACAACGCCTGGGATTTCGAAACGCAGTTCAAGCAGATTTTGTTCAA
>CAZTGF010000014.1:29825-30995 GCA_964612955.1 uncultured Flavobacterium sp. | reverse complement strand
GAGAAAAAAGAACAGCGCATTGCGGCCGAAAATGCAAGCATCGACAAAGCGCAAAACCTGTTTGTAAAGGAACTCGAATGGATGCGCCGCCAACCTAAAGCGCGAACGACCAAATCCAAATCGCGACAGGAAGATTTTTACGTTATTAAAGAGAAAGCCCAAAGCCGAAGACGCGAAAATCAGGTGGAACTCGAAATCAACATGCAGCGGCTCGGCAGCAAAGTCATCGAACTGCACAAAGTTTCCAAAAGCTTTGGCGACCGCAAGATTCTCGACGGGTTTACGTACGATTTTCAACGGGGCGAACGCATTGGCATCATAGGCAAAAACGGCACGGGGAAATCTACGTTTCTGAATATCATCACCGGAAAAATGCCGCCCGATTCGGGAAAGGTCACGATTGGCGAAACCATTCAACTCGGCTATTACACCCAAAGTGGCATCAATCCGCAACCCGGACAAAAAGTAATCGACATAATAAAAGAATACGGCGAATACATTCCGCTCGCAAAAGGCCGGACGATTTCTGCGGCCCAATTGCTCGAACGCTTTTTATTCGACCGCAAGAAACAGCACGATTTTGTAGAAAAACTCAGCGGTGGCGAACTCAAACGCCTGTATTTATGCACGGTGCTGATTCAAAATCCGAATTTCCTGATTCTCGACGAACCTACGAACGATCTGGACATTGTTACGCTAAACGTGTTGGAAAACTTCCTGCTCGACTATCCGGGATGCCTTGTTGTGGTTTCTCACGACCGGTACTTCATGGACAAAATTGTCGACCATTTGTTTGTGTTCCGGGGCGATGGCGAAATTGAAGATTTTCCTGGCAATTATTCGGATTTCCGCGTGTACGAAGATTCTACGCCAACCCAGAAAGACGACGCGCCAAAATCAAAAAACGAGTGGAAACAACCGCGAACCGGCGTAAAACGCTCCTTTTCCGAACAAAAGGAATTTCAGCAACTGGAACGCGATCTGCCCAAACTCGAGCAACAACGCAAAGCACTCGAAAAGTGGTTCGAAAACGCAACGGGCGATACGGCCGAAATTTCCGAAAAATCGCGCGAACTCGAGGCGCTGCTTGCCGAAATCGGCGACAAGGAAATGCGCTGGCTCGAACTCAGTGAAAAAACCTCCTGAGCATGGGAAATGCGCATTTGGCAC